>NZ_JBNNJJ010000013.1:0-106598 GCF_050269995.1 Hyphomonas sp. NPDC076881
GGAGGGCCCTCACCTCCCACGCCCTCCGGGCGCGGGCCCCTCCTCTCCCGGAGGGAGAGGGGTAAGAGGCGTTGGAGTTTTTTCTGGAAAGCTCCCAAAAAACTCCAACGGCGCTCCAAGGGTAGGGGTTAGTCGAGTTCGATGAATTCGAACTGGCGTTCGTCATTATAGCGTTTGCTGTAGATGCCGTATTCGGTGATGCGGCCCTGGATGACGAGACCGTTGCTGCGGCGTTGGATGCCGGTGAGTTGGACTTTGGTGTCGAGGTCTACCTGGCGGCTGGTGTGTTCGAGGATTTCCTGCGCGCGGGCCGCGTCAACCGGCCAGAAGAAGGCGCTGGCCATATTGTCAAGTTGCAGGCTGACCTGTTCCTTGCCGCCGAAGGTCACCTGATTGCCTGGCGAAAAGGCGGTGAGATAGTAGCCGCCGCGGCCGCTGTCATACTGGCTGAGCTGGGAGCTCAGGCGGATCTGCAGGACGCCGACGCCTTCGGTGGAGGCGTAGATGTCTGCCAGGCGTGCAGTTTCGGCCTCCAGCTTGGCAGCCTTGCTGAATTCGTCCGCATATTTGACTTCGTAGACCTCGCCGGCCCAGGCGGCGAGCGGGGGCTCGCGGTCTGTCAGACGGTAGGCCAGCAGGGTCATCTGGAAATCATCGGGATAGGCGAGCGTGGCTGTGCCGAAGGGGCTGGCGGCAGGGGCGGCAGCGGCTTTCTGCTTCTCCTTGCCCTTGTCCTTGGTGTCTTCCTTAGGCGCCCAGGCGGGCTTGGTGGAGGGCGCCTCGGCTTCGGCGGCGGAAGCGGGGGAGCTGGCGGCGCCAGCCTCCCCGCCCTCCGCGCCGGAACTTCCGGCCGGGCCCCCACAGCCTGCGAGCAGGAGAACGCCGGCCAGAGCCGCCAGCGCTGCAATGCGGAAATCTCTCATCGGTGTCACGCTCCGCCTCAGAGGTCGATCTTGGTGTTCTGAGCTTTCTCAAGCTCTTCACTGCGGCGTTTGGATTCGATCTGGGAAAGCTCGTTCTGGAACTGCTCGCCATATTCATAGAGGGCGGTCTGATCGAACATGCCGACGCTGAGTTCTTCCACGACATCCGGATTGGAGCGGAAGGTGCGCACGAGCGCGGTGACCGACATGCCGCAGCCGCTGGTCCAGGACTGGCGTTCCTGACCGCGGCCGTTGACGCCATTGGCGCACTGGTCGCGCATCGGATGGGCTTCGCTGAGGATGTTGCCTTCAGAGTCAGTCACCCAGGAATAGATGTTCATATAGCCGAAATAGTTCGCGTCCCGGCCTTCATAGCGCTGGTAGGGGCCGTATTTCTCCGTGAGGGCGGCCAGGACGGCGGCCTTGGCGGGCATTTCGCCTTCCTTCCAGGTCTGCGTGCGCCAGACGCCGTGGACTTTCTGGTTGCCGGGCACGCCGGGGGTGGCGAGGGTGATCTTCTCGGCGATGAAATCCCACTGGCGATTGCCCGCGCCGCATTTCTGCATCGCGTCATAGGAGCCGTAGCTGCACTCCTTGTTCTCGCCGCTCTGGGCAATGATCATCTGCTTTTCGAGACGCAGGGTGCCGGTGTTGAGACCGCGCGTGTTGAAGAACTCGTTCTCATAGGTGACGAGGCCGTCTGGCAGCTGGCAGGCGATGGCGTTTTCAGCTTCGGCGAAGGTCATGCCGAGCTTGAAGCCGGCGATGTCCGGGCCGGTGAGATCCTTGTTGATCTTGGCCGGGCATTTGGCTTTCTTTGCCTTGCCGCTGTCAGAGGATGTGGCGGCGGGTGCGTTGATGTCGCCCTGGCCGTCATACCCGTTCTCGTCATAGCCGCCTGATGCCTCGCCGCCGCCCCCGCAAGCGGCAAGGAGAAGGGCGGAGGAAACCGCCAGAGCGAGGCCGAGCTTTCCGAATTTCATGACTGTAGTGCCTTTCAAACGACCGCCCGGCTTCTGGCCGGGAGGGGAACCTTGAGATTCGTTTGAAATCTGGGGCTCTCGCGGGCATTAATCTTCACGGCAGCATCACGGAATTCTAACGCCGTGTTGTTGCGCCTGGATTTATTAGATTTTTTAGACGGCGTGCGGGGTGGCGCGCGGGGCTGATGATGGACGAGATCAAGAGTGAAGAGGCCACCCTCTACCGCTACCGGTTTGGCGCGGCGGAGTTTGACGAGGCGAGTTTCGAGCTGCGCGTGGGCGGGCTCGTCGTGGAGTTGGAGCGGCGTCCACTTGAGGTGCTGAGCCTGCTGCTGCGCCATGCCGGCGAAGTGGTGACTAAGGAGGAATTGCTCGAGACGGTCTGGCAGGGGCGGATCACGGTCGAGAATGTGCTGGCCAATGCCATTGCCAAGCTGCGCAAGGGGCTGGGTGAGATACTTTCCGGACAAATCCGGACACAGGCGCGCATCGGCTACCGGTTTACCGGGCAGGTGGAGCGGGTGGCGGCCGGGCGGCGGCTGGTCAACCGGCTGGACCTGAAAGCCGGGCAGCCGGTGCCCGAGCGGAGCCATTTCACGCTGAAGGAACAGCTTTCGGGCACGCGGGGCAGCGAGGTGTGGCTGGCGCGGCACGAGAAGACCGGCGAGCTGCGCGTCTACAAGTTCAGCCCGGATGGGGCGCGGCTGGCTTCGCTGAAGCGGGAAGCGACGCTGGCGCGCGTGCTGCGCGAGAGCCTGGGCGAGCGGGACGATATTGCCCGCGTGATCGACTGGAATTTCGAGACGCCGCCCTTCTTCCTGGAATGCGAATATGGCGGGGAGACCCTGCTGGCCTGGGCGGAGACGGGCGGGCGCCTGGCGGCGATGCCGGCGGGGGAGCGGCTGGGGCTGGCGCTGCAGGCGATCGATGTGGTGGCCGCCGCGCATGAGGCGGGCGTGCTGCACAAGGATCTGAAGCCCGCGAACTTTCTGGTGGCGCCGCGCAAGGGCGGCGGCTGGCAGGTGCGCGTGGCCGATTTCGGCGCGGGCGGGCTGGTCGAGCAGGGGCGGCTGGAAGACCTTGGCATCACGCCGATGGGCATGACGATCGGGGAGGGTGGATCTGGAAGTTCGAGCCTGGGTACGCCGCTCTATATCGCGCCGGAGATCATTGACGGGCAGGCACCCTCGGCGCGGTGTGATGTCTATGCGCTGGGGGTGATGCTGTATCAGATCCTGGCCGGGAACATGAAGAAGCCGCTGGCGACGGGCTGGGAACAGGACATTGATGACCCGCTGCTGCGGGAGGATATTGCCGAGGCGACGCATGGCGATCCGCTGCGCCGGATTGCCTCGGCCGGGGAATTGGCAGCGCGGCTGCGGGCGCTGGACGCGCGGCGGGGCGCGCGGGCCCGGGAAGAGGCGCGGGCGGCAGAAGCCGAAGCGGCGCGCGCAGAGCTGGAGCGTGTGAAGACGCGGCGGCCCTGGGTGACGGCGACTTTTGCGGCGCTGATGGTGGGGTTTGCGGCGAGCGTCTGGCTTTACGTGCAGGCGGAGAGCGCGCGGGGGGTGGCCGAAGCCGAAGCGGCGCGGGCGGCGGCGACGGGCGGGTTCCTGCGCGACCTGCTGGTGAATGCCGACCCCTACCGGCCGGGCGGGGCAAGCGATGTGACCGTGCGCGAGGCCCTCGACAAGGCGGCGGGGGCGATCCCGGAGCGGTTTGCCAATGATCCGGCCACCGAAGCCGCCATCCAGGAAACGGCAGGGGAGATTTACACGAGCCTTGCCGCGTATGAAGCGGCCGCGGAGCGTAAGGGCCGGGCGGCGGACCTCTTCACGCAGCTTTATGGGCCGGGAGATGTGCGTACACTGATTGCGCGCTACCGGCAGGCTGAGGCGCTGGCGAATGGCTCAAAGCTGGAGGCGGCGGGCGAGATACTCGGCGCGGCCGACGGGCTGGCCGGTCCAATGCTGGCGGACAATCCGAAGCTGGCCTTTGCGGCGGCGCAGACGCGGGGGCGGTATTATCTGGTGCAGGCGGATATGGAACGCTCCGCGCCGCTGCTGGAAGAAGCTGTGCGGCTGTTGCCGGAAGCTGCGCCGGAGGACGCGGAGGCCGCTTACCGGCTGAAGATGGACCTGTCGCAGATATACAGCCGGGTGAGCCGCCATGAGGACGCGATTGCTCTGCTCTCGGAGCTTCAATCACCCAGCTATGCCGAGGCGGGCGTGAGCGCGGCAGCGCGGGCGCGGGCGACGATGTATTATGGCGCCTCGCTGTTCTATGCGGCGCAGTATGACGAGGCCGAGCCGGTGCTGATCGATGCGATCCGTCAGCTGACGGAGGTGTTCGGGGCAGAGGCATCGCAGGTGGTGGAGGCGCAGAACTCTCTGGCGAACCTTTATGCGACCTCCGGCAACTGGGAGCCGGCGCTGCCATTGGTGACCGAGGTGCGCGAGAAGATGTGCGCGCTGCATGGGGAGGGCCACCTCACCTGCCTGATGACGATGGGCAATGAGGCGGTGTTCCAGTGGTTCCTGGGAGACGCGGAAGGGGCGGCGGCGAACCTTGTGCCCGTGGTTGATACCTTCCGCGCGCAGTTGGGGGCGGGCTCTCCGGCGGTGCATGTGATGGCGTATTATCTGGCGATGGCGCGGCTGGAGCTTGGCCAGGCAAGCGAGGCGATGGCACTGGCAGAGGGGCTGGACGCGGGCAAGCTGTCGGCGGGCAGCCCTGGCGAGGGATGGGATGCCCGCGTTGAGGGCCTGAAGGGGATGGTGCTGATCCGGCAGGGCAACTGCGCGGCAGGGCGGGCGATGCTGGCCCCGGCAGTGGATGCGATGAAGGCGGGTGGGATGCAGCCGTGGATATTGGAGGACTATCAGGCGGCGCTGGACGCGGCGCCGTGTCGGGGGTGAGGCTGGGGTTGTGTCATCCCGGCCAAGGCCGCGCCGCGGCCGCAGCGCCGGGACCTTCTGCCGGATTTTCATCAGCCTCCAGATGGTCCCGGATCACCGCTGCGCGGTGTCCGGGATGACACGGAAACTAATGTCATCCGATGTCGGATATCCCGGACTTTGCGAATTTGAGGATCGCGCTGGTGAGCCGGGCAAGGTCTTCTTCGCTGATGCCGTAGGCTGGGGTGAGGTAGACGGTGCGGCCGAGGGGGCGGATGAAGGTGCCCTGATCGATGAACCATTTACGGGCAGCCTCCAGCGGGAAGGCTTCTGCCATCTCCACGGCAGCAACCGCGCCGAGGATGCGGACATCGGCCACGCTGTCGATCTCCTTTGCCGGGGCGAGGGCGGAGGTGAGCGAAGTTTCGAGTTTCTTCACGCGCTTGATGAGGCTGCCATCGGCAAAGAGGTCCAGCCCCGCATTGGCCACGGCGCAGGCGAGGGCGTGGCCGGTATAGGTGGGGCCGTGCATCAGGGCGTGATCGGGATTTTCCGAATGGAAGGCGGCGTAGACCTTTGCCGAGGCGATGGTGGCCGCGAGCGGCGTGATGCCGCCGGTGATGGCCTTGCCGAGGCACATGATGTCCGGCGTGACGCCGGCGCGGTTGGCCGCGAACATTTCGCCGGTGCGGCCGAAGCCTGTGAAAATCTCGTCAAAGATCAGCAGCACGCCGGCCTGATCACAGAGGCGGCGGAGGGTTTTCAGCACCTGGGGGCTGTGCATCCGCATGCCGCCCGCGCCCTGGATCAGCGGCTCGATCAGGATGGCGGCGATTTTCTTGTCGGTGGCCAGCAGGGTTTCGAGGGCACGGATCTGGTCGCGCGTTTCGGGCAGGGCGACGACATATTGTTCGGCCAGCGCGCCACGGAACATGTGGTGCATGCCCTCATCGGGATCGCAGACCGACATCGTGGCCAGCGTATCGCCATGATAGCCCCCGAGGAAGGAGACGAATTTCGTGCGCTGTTCGCCGGTGCGGTTACGGAAATACTGGATGGCCGTCTTCATGGCGACTTCGACGGCGACAGAGCCGGATTCGGTGAAGAAGACGCGGGAAAGATCGCCCGGTGTGAGCGCGGCAAGGCGGCTGGCGAGACGGTAGGCCGGCTCATGCGCGAGGCCGCCGAGCATGATGTGGGGCATCTTCGCCATCTGGGCGCGGGCAGCGTCCAGCAACTCGGCGCGGTTATAGCCGTGAACGCTGGTCCACCAGCTGCCGACGCCATCGACCAGCTCGCGCCCATCGGCGAGGTAAAGCCGGGCGCCTTCCGTCCGGGAAATCGCAACCGGTGCGGGCAGGGTGCGCATCTGGGCGTAGGGCAGCCAGATATGCTCCAGCCCCTCGGAGAACCAGTCTTTCGGGTCAGCCATCTTCAGCGCTCCTAAACGGTCCGTTGCTGCGGGTATTCGCCCCTTGGCAGGGCCCGCGTGCATCCCCTAGGACAGGCGCGGCAGAACGGCCAGAGGATTGTAAGCGCGATGACATCTTTTGAACGGCTGAAAGCCTATGCGGAGCAGAAGCTGGCCCAGTTGGAGGCCAGCGGACAACGCCGGAGCCTCACGGAAACAGCGCGCGAAGCGGGCGGACGGGCCGTGCGGGCCGGGAGCCATGTGATTTCTTTCTGCGACAATGATTACCTGTCCCTCTCCCACGATCCGCGCGTGATGCAGGCGGCGGCCGATGCTGCGCTGCGCCATGGCGCGGGCAGCGGCGCGTCGCGGCTGATTACCGGGAATCACCCGCTCAACAGCGCGCTGGAGGCGCGGCTGGCGGCGCTGAAAGACACCGAAGGGGCGCGCGTGTTCGGATCGGGCTTTCTGGCCAATCTGGGGACCATTCCCGCGCTGGTGGGCAAGGGGGACACCATCGTCATGGATGAGCTGGCCCATGCCTGCATGCATGGCGGGGCGCGGCTTTCGGGCGCGGAGATGCGCCTCTTCCGGCATAATGACGTGGCCGATGCGGCGCGCCTTCTGGAAGGGGCACCGGGGCAGGCGCTGCTGCTGACCGAGACGGTGTTTTCGATGGATGGGGATGTGGCGCCCTTATCTGAGCTTGGCGCCCTGGCAGAGCGCACCGGCGCCTGGCTGATGACCGATGACGCGCATGGGCTGGGCATCACGAAACAGGACAATCCGGCGCAGATCCAGATGGGCACCCTGTCAAAGGCGGTGGGCGGGTATGGCGGCTATGTCTGCGGGCCTGCCGCGCTGATGGACCTGCTGACCAGCCGGGCGCGCAGCTTTGTGTATACGACCGGCCTGCCGCCGTCGGTGCTGGCAGCGGCCATCACCTCGCTGGATATCATCCAGGCAGAACCCGAGCGGACGGCCAAGGCGATTAGACATGCGGCGCTGTTCTGCGAGCTTATGGGGCTGCCTGCGCCTTCGAGCGTGATCGTGCCGATCATCATCGGGCCGGAGGCAGAAGCGATGCGGGTGTCTGCTGCTCTCCTGGAGCGGGGATACCTTGTGACGGCCATACGCCCGCCAACCGTGCCCGCGGGGACGGCGCGGCTCAGGGTAACCTTTGCCACGGGGCATGAGGAGGCCGACGTTCGTGCGTTTGCCGGCGCGCTGAGAGACATCATGGAGCAGGCATGCGCGGTTACTTTGTAACGGCCACCGGCACGGATATCGGCAAGACATATATCAGTGCCCGCCTGATCGAGGCTTGGCGGAGGCGAGGTTTTGTCACCCAGGCGACAAAACCTCTGATGAGCGGCTTTACCGAAGACGCGCTGGAACAGTCTGATGCCGGACGATTACTGCTGGCTATGGGGCAGGCGGTGACGCCCGCATCCGTTTCCGAAATCTGCCTGCACCGGCTGGCGCCGCCGCTGGCGCCGAATGTGGCTATGCGGCAGGCGGGAATAGCGCAGAACTACAATGAAATCCGGGGCTTCGTTGAGCGCCGGCTGGCGGCGGGCGCGGATGTGCATCTGGTGGAGGGCGCTGGCGGGGTGATGTCGCCCCTGACCGATGATACGCTGCAGATCGACCTGATGGCCGACCTGCAACTGAAAGTTATTCTGGTCACGGCGCCCTATCTCGGCTCCATCAGCCATACGCTGACGGCGATTGATGCGCTGCACGCACGCGGACTGGAGATAGCCGCGCTGGTGGTTTCGCAACCCTTCGTTTCCGGAGGGGAACCCGGCGTTTTCATTGAGGAGGTGTGCCGGTTCAGAACATTGCCCATGGTGGGGGTTCCCCACGGACAAGACGCAAAATCTCTGGATCTGTTGCTGCTGCAACAGGATGCGGGACTTTAGAGTCGCTTTTCGTTTGAGCTTTTACTCTTCGTGCATATAGTATTACGTAGATTCCCTGGGTGACCAAGCTGGTTGCCCGGATCACTTGGGGCGAAATTTCACACTCATCCGGAGACAATCCGATGGCGGACCAAATGCCCGAGGGGCGCGAACGAAGGACCCAGAAAGACCGCAGCGAAAGCATGCAGCGGCGGGTTTTGGATGCAACGCTAAGATGTATAGGGGAACGGGGCTATATCGGGGTTTCCCTGCAGGACATTGCCGATGCGGCTGGGGTTTCGAGGGGGGCAATTACCCATCACTATTCCAGCAAGATCGAGCTGACTTCATCCGCCATCCAACATTTTGTGCAATGGCGGCATGAAAAGGTCTACAGCGCCTTTGAAGGCAAGGGGGATCTCGATCTGCGCGCGCGTCTCGATGTGCTGTGGGGGGAGTTTCAGGAGATTTTTCCGATCACCTTCGAGCTGATCGTGGCGCTGCGGTCGGACAAGGAATTGCTGGCGCTGTACAAACGGTCTTCGAAAACGCGGATCGAGGAGATCGTTACAGGGTATGATGATTTCTTCCCGGAGCTGTCCGGCATGAAGGTGCCCGGCGTGTTGATCGCCGTGATGGCAGCCTTCTATCGCGGCGCCTATATCGAGATGGTTTCCAGGGAACCGGGCTATATCGACGAGATGAAGCGGGTGTTCCAGGACATGCTGATGAAGTATCTGGGGCTGGACGATCCGCCGTCTGGCCCGGCAGCCTAGTCGAAGGGATTGTCCCCGTAGACGGTCTTGCCGGCGCGCCGGTACACATCGCCGGTGACACGGCCGCAGATGGACAGGGCAGTGAGGGCGTACATCAGCGTGCATTTGAAGAAATCGTCCGGAGACGGACGCCAGCGGACCGGGCCAAAGGTGATCGCGGGCACGCGGTGCATGTTGAAGACGTTATGGTCGCGCCACATGCTGGAATAGACCGGTTTGGCAATTTCGACGGGCTGGTTGAGGACAGCCTGGACAGCGCCATCGACACCGGCAATGAGCGGCGCGACTTCGGTGTCGTCGGCTTCATAACCATGGCTGACATTGACGGGCTCGATCTCGAATTCCAGGCCTGGCAGGGCGCGCATGACCGCTTCCAGCTCGTGCAGGACCTGGGCGGCTTTCTGTTTTGGCGTGAGGTCGCAGCTGACATAGATGGCGGCGACTTCGGTGCCGCCGCTATGGGGGAAGCCGGCCTGGACGCAGCTGATGGTCGCCTTGGGGATAGAGGTGCCGCCTTTGGCGCGGTAGACGTTGTTGGCTTCGTAGTCTAGCGACCAGGCGTGGAGCGCCTCGATCACCGGGCCGAGCTTGTAGATCGAGCTGGGATGATCAGCGGTGGCCTTGGGCGCCTTCAAAAGCGGACGGAATATTGATTGGCCATAGATGCGAATGCGGAACATCGCGCCGCCGCAACCGAGCCAGGTGACGCCGAAATCGGTGCCTTCGGCGGCGATGGCGAAATCAGGCGCGACGCCGCCATGATGGAACATGTAATGCGCGCCGATTTCCTTGCCCATGCGGTCGATGCCGCCATGCTCCTCGATGGGTTCGGGGCCGCATTCGCCAGGGCAGGCGGTGAGATACATGCGGCCGGCGAGTTCGTAACCGGCTTTTTTCAGCGCCTTGGCGGCCATCAGCATGCAGGACATCGGCCCGCGATCATTGGCGACGGCATAGCCATAGAACTTGCCATCTTCGAGCCAGCATTCGCGCCATTCGCGGTTTTTCGTGCTTTCGGGGCGGCGCGTCTTGGCGAGAATGACGGGATCGGCAGGCTCGCTCTCGGTATCGAGATGGGCCGTGAACAGAAGGTTTTTGCCGGGGCCATTGCCGCCATAGCTGCCGATAACATTCTGGCGGTGCGGCACGGCGCCCACGCTGAGCGGGCGGAAGCCCTCGCGTTCCATCCACTCATGGACAAAGGCGGAGGCTTCCGCTTCGCCGGTTGACGGGCTGTAGATGTTCGACAGGTCGAGGATGAGTTTCGTCAATTCCTCAATGTCGATGGCATCGGCGATGGCTTTTGCATCTTCCGGGGCGATCCCGGCGCCAAGCGCCATGTCCAGCAATCCGTCAGCCATGGGGTTTCCCTCTCCCTTGTTCTGTTATCTGATTATACGGGTTCGTGGCTTGTGGCCGGGAAACGCTGGCGCAGTTTTGGCAGGATGCCGCCGAACATTTCCAGGCCCGTCTTGTAGTCCGGGAAGATCAGCATCACACCGTCAAGATCGCAGGTCTCGATATAGTGCTCGATCTTCTCGCGGCAGGTCTCCGGAGAGCCGGCGACCGTGTGGTTCTGGCTGGCGCCCATCTTGCGGGCGGCGGCGGCGAGGCTGTCTGGTGCCAGGCCCCAGCTTTTCATCTGGGCCATGATGGCGCCGAGATCCTTGCCATCCTCGAAGCGTTGCAGCATTGCCTCGGCCTTCGCGTCGCTGTCGTCATGGATGACGGTGCACATCGAGCAGACGCGAATGGTCTTCCCCTTCTCGGCGGCGATTTCGCGGGCGCGCTTGCTGAAGCCCCGGCGTTCCTCAATGCTGCGCCCACCAATGAAGCAGGCATCGGCATGGGTGGTGGAGAAGTCAAACCCGCGATCGGACTGGCCGGCGGCGATCAGATCCGGGCGCGGCTTTGACAAGGGTTTTGGATCGGACTGGCAGTCTTCCATATCGAAGAAGCGGCCCTTGAAGGTGACGCTGGGCTCGCTCCAGAGGCGCTTGATGATGGTGATCCATTCTTCCGTAAGCTGATAACGGTCGCCATGGGTGAGGCTGTCATCCCAAGCGCCCATCTGGGAGAACTCTTCGCGGTAAGCCCCGGCGACGATGTTAAGGCCCGCGCGGCCATTGGAGATATGGTCCAGCGTGGTGACCATCTTAGCGACAACGCCGGGATTGGAAAGCAGGGCGTGCATGGTGGCCCAGACCTTCACATTCTTTGTCACCTCGGCGAGGCCCGCCATCATGGTCATCGATTCCATCGACGTGGCCCAATGGTTGGTCTCGCCGCCGAAGCCGCGGAACTTGGACATCGACATGATGAAATCCAGGCCGATACGGTCTGCAATGATCGCGGCTTCGCGGTTAGTCTGGTAGAGGCCGTCAAGCGGGGGCGCGTTCTTCGAGATGATCCAGCCGCCATTGGCGATGGGCAGAAAAACGCCGAAGAGTTTATGATTGGGCAACATGGTCTTGGGGCTCCACGTATTGGATTTCAGGCGGTTCTTTCGGCGATGGCCGGAGTATCGAGGGCAGGGCTGGCGCTGGCAGCTTCAGGTGTTTCGCCGCGCTTCGGAGCGCGCATCATCACCACGGCCACCCAGACGATGGCCGCCACGGCAGAGAGGATCAGGAACATCAGGATGAAGTTGCCCGTCAGATCACGGATGACACCGCCAATCGTCGGCCCGAGGGCGGACGCGGCGCCAACGAGGCACATGGAAGAGAAGAGTTCCAGATTATGCCGCTGGCCGAAATAGTTCATCATCAGCACGGTGCAGGAAAGGGCGGTGAGGCCAAAGCCGATGCCGGTGCCGATAGCGTAGATCAGCAGGATGGAGTGGGAGTTCGAAGTGGCGAGGACGGCGCAGCCGATGGAGGTGGCGGCGAGCGACACGATCATCAGATAACGCGGGTCAACCCGTTCGCCCAGGAAGCCGCCGCCGATGCGCGTGAGCACGGCGATGAAGGCTTCCAGGCTGAGCATGGCGCCGGCGGTTTCATTCGAGACGCCGCGCTCCACGAGATGGCCGACCGAGAGGCTGGTGACGGTGACCAGGGCCATCAGGTTTGCGAAATAGGCGGCCACGAGGATCATGTATTGCGGGGTGCGCATGGCTTCCTTCACGCCCCAGTCAACCGGGGTGATGTAGACGCGCGAAGGCTTTGCGGCAGCGGCGGTTTCGCAGGTGGTGCCAGGGGTAGGGGCTGGCTCGATCTTTGTCTCGATGGCGGGCTCTGTCAGCTCTCGCTCCGCAGGCTGAGCAAAGCGTTTGTCGAGGCCGATGATGAACGCGCCGGCGATGCCCGTGGCGAGGAGGAGGAGGGACTGGTAAACCCAATAATCGCGCCAAACCTGCCCTTCGACCGAGAGTACGGCCATCACCATCCACGGGCCAAAGACGTTACCGAAGCCGCCGATGGTGAAATAAAGGCCGAGGGCGGTGGAACGGTTCTTGAAGTGGCGGCTGATGACGAAGGTGGACGGGATGGTGCCCAGCATCTGGTAGGCGACGCCGCAGATGGCCGCGGCGATGAAATATTGCAGCAGGCTGTTGACGGAACTCATCGTGTAGAGACCGAGCGCCATGAGCAGGGCGCCGCAAATCAGCGCGAGACGGACCCCAAACTTGCGGATCAGCAGGGTGGGCAGGAGGGAGGAGCCGCCACACGCGGCGCCCAGGATGGTGAAGCCGAGGCCGGCCTGGGACCAGCTCCACTCAAGTTCTGACACCATATGGGGCAGGACGATGCCCAGGGAGGAGAAGGTGGCGGCGCTGATCAACAGGTCCAGCGTACTGAGTGTTGCCAGATGGCCCCCTGCCAGAGGAGACACGGAGCGGACGGATTTAAAGATTCCGGAAGTCAGCATCTGTCTCTCTCTTGCTCTTCAATTCTTTGTAACGGGGGCTGCGTTGCAGATCGCGGGCCAGCAGATCAAAATCTGACATTTCAGGCAAAATGTCAGAAACTGCGTCAGTTATGGTTCAGGTTGCCTATCAATTGACCATTGGGCGGGCATGGCTGGATTTCCGGGTCAGGCCGCGCCCGGCCGGGCGCCGGGGCTGCGTGTGAAGAGGAAGATGGCAGCGCCTGTGAGCAGCGCGGCAATGAGGCCGGAGAGGGCAAGCGGCAGGCGGTATCCCATCCCGTCCAGCACCGCGCCGGTGGCCAGCGCGCCGAGCGCCGGGGCGCCGCGCATCAGCGCGCCCCACAGGCTGAGCACGCGGCCGGAGACAGCTTCGTCCGTATCCAGAACCATCACGAGCTGGGAGGTCGCCGCGCTGATGCACATGAAGAAGCCGAGGATGGTGGCCGCCAGCGTGGCCGAGAGGATGCCCGGCGTGGCCGAAAAGGCGACGAGGGAGAAGCAGGCGGCGAGCGATGACCAGAAGAACATCATGGCGGGCCGGGCGGGGGCATTCAGCGTGACGATGACGGCGCCGATAACCGCCCCGGCGCCGACGCCCATGATGAGATAGGAATAATCCTGCACATTGCCGCCAAATAGCCGGTCTGCGAAGGCGGGCATCAGTTCGTAAACCGGGCGGACGAGGAAGGCGGTAGCCGCGAAGATCAGAAGAACAGGTGTGACCACGCTGTGGCTGGAGGCGGCGTTCAGGCCGGCCCAGAGCTGGCGGAGGAAGGGCTCGCGCTGGGCGGGCGCGGCGCTGGCGGCGTGCAGTTTCCGCAGGCTGAGAACAGTCGCGATCATCACGAGGGAGACGGCGGCATTGATCCAGAAGATCGAGGCGGGGCCGGGCCAGATGACCAGCGGGCCGGCGAGCGCCGGGCCGAGGAAGCGGGTGACGTTGACGGAGATGGCGGTCATCGACATGCCGGTGGGCAGGCAGTCGCGCGGGGTGGCGTCTCGCAGCAGCAAGGTGCGCGCCGATTCCTGCAGGGCAGCGGCGATGCCGCCCCCTGCCGTGAGCGCCATCAGCAGTAGCGGCGTGGAGAGGCCGAGGAAAACAACGAGGCCCGTGGCGACAGAGATGAGCAGCGCCGCCGTCTGGCAAACAAGAACGATCCGTTTGCGGTTCATCCGGTCTGCCAGTACCCCGCCGAGCGGGCCAAAGAACAGGCCGGGCAGCAGCTCTGCGCTGGCCAGCAGGCCGAGCCAGGTGGTGGAGCCTGTGAGTTCCCACATGATCCAGCCAAGCGCGATGCGTTGCATCCACTGGCTGGCCATCATGGCCGTGGAGGCGAGGAACAGGCTGCGATACGCCGTGTCGGCCATGACGCGGACGAGGGCTGCCGTGCCGGTCAGGTGGGGGCCGCCGGCTTTTTCAGGAGGGCTCATGAGCGCCCTTCGGGAACGGGTTCACGCGGATCAAGGCACCAGATGTTGCCGCGGTGATAGGCAAGTGGCGCGGCGGCCTTGTTGGAGCCGAGTTGCAACACGCGGCCGACGACGATTTCGTGATCGCCGCCCTCATGAATGGCGTGAACGCGGCAATCAAACCAGGCGACCGACTCTGTCAGCACCGGCGCGCCGGTGGTTGCGGGGGCGTGGGCGACCCCCTGGAAGCGATCTTCCGCGCTCTTGGAGGAGAAGCGGCGGACCACATCCATATGCGGTTTGGAAAGAATGTTGACGGCGAAGAAGCCAGCGCTGCGGATTGCTTCGAGCGAGCGGCTCGACCGGTCGAGGCAGACGAGCAGCAGGGGCGGGGATTGCGAGACGGCGGAGAAGGCGTTGACGGCGGTGCCGGCGATCTGATCACCGCTGAGCGTGGTGACGACGGTGACGCCGGTGAGGAAGCCGCCCATGGCTTCGCGCCAGAGGCCTGCATCAATGGGGTGGGTCATGTGCCGTCTCCTCTCAGCCGAACGGGTTGTCGCCATAGACGGGCTTGGCCCGCGTTGCTTCTGCCTCGCTGCCGGCCTTGCCGCAAAGGGCGAGGGCGGTGAGGGCGTAGATCAGTGCGCTTTTGGCCAGATCGTCCGGGGTCGGACGCCAGCGTTTGAAGCCGGTAGTGATGGCGGGCACGCGGTTCATGTTGAAGACGTTGTGGTCTCGCCACATGCTGGAATAGACGGGCGCGGCGCGCTCGACCGGTTTTCCCAGCGTAAGGCGTGTGGCGGCATCGACTGCGCTGACCAGCGGGGCAACCTTTCCGGCATCGGCCTCAAAGCCATGACGGACGACGACGGGCTCCACATCAAACTCCCCGATCCCTGCTTCGCGCAGGAATTTTTCGAGGCTGCGGTGAACTGCGCCAATTTCCTGATTGGGCGCGAGGCCGACTTCCAGATAGAGCGCGCAGACTTCCGTGCCCGCACCAAAGGCATGAGGCACGCCGCCGCGCACGGCAGAGATCTGCGCTTTGGGATAGGCAGAGCCGCCGGGCGTGTCGTAGCGGCTTCCGGCTTCGAATTTCAGGCTCCAGTCCAGGATCGGCTGGATGGCGGCGCCCATACGGTAGATGGGGTTTGGGTGCTGGGCGGCCAGTTTGGGTGAGTTGAGGAGGGGTGTGAAGACGGCCTCGCCATAGAGGCGTATACGGAAGACAGAATAGCCGCAGCCGACCCAGGTGAGGCCATAGTCGCAGCCCTCGGCAGCGATGGCGTAATCTGGCGAAACGCCGCCATGATTGAAGACATAGTGCGTGCCGATGTCCTTGCCCATGAAATCAATGCCGCGGGCCTCTTCGATGGGCTCGGGACCGATTTCGCCGGGGGAGGCGGTGAGATAGAGGCGGCCGGCAAGATCAAAGCCGCATTGCTTCAATGCCTTGGCGGCGAAGAGGAAGCAGGTCATCGGCCCCCGATCATTGGCGATGGGGAAGCCGTGGAAGGCGCCGTCTTCCAGCCAGCATTCGTTCCATTCGCGCACTTCGAGGGTTTCCGGGCGGAATTTGTAGGCGTCTTCATCCGGGTTCCAGGTGGGGCTTTCGGTGTCGAGGTGAG
The DNA here is from genome assembly GCF_050269995.1 of Hyphomonas sp. NPDC076881. Lineage (NCBI taxonomy): Bacteria > Pseudomonadati > Pseudomonadota > Alphaproteobacteria > Hyphomonadales > Hyphomonadaceae > Hyphomonas > Hyphomonas sp. NPDC076881. The sequence goes on from NZ_JBNNJJ010000013.1 coordinate 15,806, forward strand.
CCGTATAGAGAAGGCTTTTGCCATCGCCCTTGCCGCCATAGGTGGCGATGATGTTCGGTCGCTCCGGCGTGGCGCCGACCTTGCGGGGGCGGAAGCCCTCTTTGGTGAGCCACTGATAGACATATTCGGCTGCCTGGGCCTCGCCCCGCGCGGGGCTGGGGATATTGCCCAATTCGAGGGCAACCTTTGTCATTTCTTCCTTGTCGATGGCGGCGGCGAGCGCGGCGGCGTCCTCTTCCGTGACGGTATAGTTCGCCTCGGGCAAATTCTTGAACACGTTACTCATTGGGATACTTTCTTGTTTTTATTCAGCCCAGGCGGCGCAAATCTCGTCTGTGGAGACCAGCGTGGCGCAGTTGAGCGCCAGCGATTGCAACGCGCTTTCATGGATGCCGGGATCATAGGCCGCGCAGGCGTCGGTTGGCACATAAACCAGATAATCGAGATGGAAGGCATCGCGGACAGTGCAATCGACGCAGCATTCAGTGGTCAGGCCACAGACGATCAACGTGTCGATGCCGCGCGCACGCAAGGCGGCGTCAAGGCTGGTGCCGAAAAAGCCGCTATAGCGCAGCTTCCAGATGACGGTTTCGTCTGGCTGAGGCGTCGGGCCGACAAAGGCGGAGCCCGGCTCTCCGGCGCGGCAGATGGCACCGCCCCGGTCTTCGCCGTCGCGCCGGCGGCGCCATTCGCCCCAAACGGGCGAGTCGGTGGCGGGCGTGGTGGCAAGGCCCACAAAGATCACCGGGGTGCCTGCGGCGCGGGCAGCGTCAACCAGCCGCGTGGCCGTGGCCACGGCAGGGGCGGCGACGCTCATATCCAGCCCGGCCTTGCCCAGTACGCCTTCCGGCGAGGCAAAATCGACCTGGATATCGACCACGATAACCGCAGCCCGCTCGGGCGCGATCCATCCGGCGAGGGTATCAGGATAGGCGGGTTTCGGCTTCACTGGCATTCCTCATTGCAGACACTCCCTTTCATTCTCCTCTGCCGAGTACCGGTCCTGCAAGCCCAGCGGGAGGGCATGGGGAAGGCAGCAGGACCGGTCCCCGGCGGGGAGCTTTTTTCCGTTCTCAGAACTTCTTCTTAAAGGTGACGCGATATTCCGTGCCGCGGCCGGGCAGGACCGCCATATCAGAATAGGTGTCTGTCACCGGCTGGAAGTAGAGCTCATCGAACAGGTTGTCGACGTTGAAGGCGATCTCATAATCCTGGAAGGTGTAGAAAGCAGAGACGTTCACGGTTTCATAAGCGGGCAGGATCACCGGATTGGCGAGCTTGCCGGCGGTTTCCGAGACACTCGTGATACCGCCCGTTACGCCGAACTGGCCCCATTCATAGGCGTCTGACACATAGGAACCAAACAGGCTGACGACGGTTTGCGGCACAAGGCGGAACTCATAGTCGCCTGGCTGGCCGACGGGCGACGTGGCGAGATTGTAGACGGCATAGGCGGCGCCATAGCCATCAATGGGGTTCAGGCCCGTTGCCCAGACCGGGATATAGCCGAAGCTGGCATCAGGGCCTTTAACGGTTGTTTTCTGAGTGTTGCCTGCGAAGGTGAAGGAGAGGTTGTCAGTGGCAAGCCAGCGGGCCTCCAGCTCGACGCCCTTTGCCTCGGTGGCGACGACGTTATCGAACATCGAAAGGCGTGTGCGGGATTGTTCATAGCCGGCAAGGCTGCCCACCAGCGTTCCGCCGAGAAGTTCGAACTTTATACCGGCTTCGGTAAGCTCGGAGTCGGAGATCCACTGATCGCCGCTGATCAGGCCGGGGGTAATGTCGCCAGCCTGGCCGATTTCGAGGGCGGCGGTTTCGGCATAGGTGACATAGGGGAAGAGGCCAAACGGCGTATTGAAGCTGAGGCTGGCACTGTAGCTGAATTCTTCCTGTGACGCATCGAATTCGATGTTGGCCGGACAGTAGCAGAGGCCGCCAGTATCGATGGAGGTGGCATCATACCAGTCATAGCGCCCGCCCAGCAGCAGGTTCACATATTTGCCGAAGCTGATGTCTGTCAGGCCGAAGATGCTCGTGTCGGTCCAGCTCGAGTCGACGGTCATGTCCCAGCCGATCCCGATATTGCCGGGCTCCACCGAGAACGGATCATCCATGGTGTCGGCGGCTGTGGCGCCATAGATGATGTCGCGGCGATCAAGCGAGATGTAGCCGGAGTTGTAGGTTTCCTTCTTGATGGCATCCTGGCGGCGGTATCCGAAGCCGACCTTGTTGGTGGAGCGGATGAAGCTGTCTTCGGTGCCGGTGGAGAAGTCGTAGCTGACGCGGCCCTCGGTGGCCCAGGCATCGTAGTCTGCCGGAAAGCCGTAGCTGACGAAGCGCTGGTTTTCCATGTCGTCATAGAACAGCTCGACATTCAGCGCGCTCTCGCCGATTTCCTGTTTGGCCTTGAAATAGAGCGTGTTGGTGGTCGTCTTGGAGAAGTCTGCATCCGAGATGAAAACCGTACGGGGGCTGAGTTTTGCGGTGCCGACGCCTTCGGTGAGCTGGAAGCGCGGATTGACGGAAGGCGTAAAGCCGAAATAGCCGACGACGAAGCTGCCACCGGCCTCGTTGGGCGTGATGCGGCCGTTTCCATCGGTATCAACGACGGCGGTGTTGCGGCCGGTGATGTAGGTCTGGTTGTCGATCAGGTCCTGGGTGACGCGGTTCCAGCCGGGCGTCTGCACGTACCCGTCCGAGTCAAAATACTGGCCGCTCATGGTGATGGTGAGCGTGTCGGTAACATCATATTCGCCTGACAGCTGGATCATCAGGTGTTCTGGCGAAATTCCCCTGTAGTAGGAGTCTGAGTCTTCATATTCGACATAACCGTAGACCCCGCCCCGATCGCCGATGGGGATGCCGACCTGGCCGTTGGTGTTGAACTTGCCATAGGAGCCGACGGTGACTTCAGCCTGGCCGGTCACTTCATCGCTGCCGCTGGCGCGGCCGGTTTTGGGGATGACGTTGATGAGGCCGCCGACCTTGCCGGGGCCGAATGCGGGGGTTGGCGGACCACGGACGATATCGACCTGAGAGGCAGCGCCCAGAAGCGTAGGATAGGTGCCCCGGTTCTCGATCCGCTTGAAGCCGTTGAAGTAGCTTTCCGCCAGCGTGCCGCGGGCGTTCACAGCGCCTTTGACGCCGTAATAGCTGCCGGTGAAGGTGCCCGGCGCGATGGCGATCAGGTCGTCAACTTCTTCAATGCCGTAGCGTTCCAGTGTGAGATCGCTGACCAGCGTTGCTGAGCGCGGCGTTTCGAGGAGGGACTTGCCCATGCCAAAGACGCTTTCGCTGTTGGACTTTTCCAGAAGGCCCACGCGGTCGCTGACGACGACAATAGTGTCGAGTACGGCGGTTTCATCAGCCGTATCCTCCGTGGCCGGAGCAGGGCCGTCTTCAGCCCAGGCACTGTTGGCAAGGGCAATGGCTGTCAGAACGCTTGTCAGATAATACAGTGCTCGCATGTCTTGGACCCCTCATAGGCTGCGGCGGGTTGGCTATGAGGTCAGTTCAGGGCGGTGGGGCCAGAAAAACAGCGCCATCTGATATTTGAACTAACATTTCAGTTAACATGTTCAAATTATCAGCAGGTCTGCTGCGCGGCCGCCCAGCAATCGTGCGGTGCAGCAATTTGCGGGGGCTGGGTTTCCGGCAAAGCACAAGGCTGGCGGTGCCGCGCTGGCCCGCAAAAGCCCCCCTCCGGAAACATACTTATAAAGAGCCACCCTCTGCGCACGGCAAAAGCGCTTCCTTCGATTGGATAAGAATCAAATAAATGGCTGCCCGAAACCTGTGCGGTTCTGGCGGGCGGGCGCCTGACATTGCGAAAGGATCAGTCGGCGGTCTTGGAGCCCATCACCACCAGCATGGCTTTCATCGCGGCGGGGCCATCGCCCTTGGCAATCGCCTTGGCCGCGATGCGGTGGTTGGAGATGTCTTCCAGCCGGTCTTCATCGGGGCGGGTCGTCATCGAATAATACCAGTAGCGCGCCGCCTTGTTGTGAAGGTTGATGACAATCCGGGCGAGGCTGAGATTGTGGCTGGCGATGGCGACGGCGCGGTGGAATTTCTGGTCCATGGCGATGATGGCGCGGAAATCCCGGCGCTTGGCAGCGGCTTCTGCGCCATCGAAGGCGGTGAGGATTTCGTCGATTTCGGCGCGGGTGGCGTGCTGGGCGGCGAGGAGGGCGGCCTGGGGCTCCAGCAGGCAGCGAACTTCGTATGCCTGCTGCACTTCCTGCACATCGATGGAAGCGACGATGGTGCCCGACCGGGGGCGGCGCAGCACCATGCCCTCAAGCGACAGGCGGGCAAGCGCATCACGCACACCGGCGACACCGAGATTGTATTGTTTGGCGAGCCCCAACTCGTCCAGCCGTGCGCTGGGCGGGAGGACACCCAGGATGATGTCCAGCAGGATCTGCTCGTACGCCTTCGATTTCTGAAGGTCCGGCGCCCAGTCTTCCGTGTGGCGAACGTCGCTGAAACCCTGTTGGTGAAACGGAACCATATCTTCCCTGGGCCTTGTTTTTGTTTGCGTGCCCATGTCGTTTACTCCCTTATGCCTGCGCATTATTTATGTTGGCAGGCTTTGTTATCGTGCTGGTTGTGGCAAGCCCATCTTCCAATTGAGCGGATGGGGCCCGCCTTATTCTGTGGAGATGCCTAGCTGCTGCGCACAGGCGTCGCCGGATGGCAACTTGGCGCACAGGGGGCAAAAGTCAAACATATCAGCTAACATCTCAGTGTTGCATATGGCGTGTAAGGCTTGCAGCGTGCAGCCTCATACGCCACGCGCCGGAGTGATCTGATGACGAAAAGCCCATCCAAAAAATCAAATAATTCAGGGATCAGCCGGCGCGAGGCGCTGCTGGGGCTGGGCGGCAGTTTCACGCTTCTGGGCGGATGCACCACAACGCAGAAGGTGGCTGATATTGATGCAGTGTTCACCTCCGGCGTGGCGAGCGGTGACCCTACGGCGGCGTCTGCGGTGATCTGGACGCGGGCTTACAACCCGGATGTGGCGGCGATTCCGGTGGGATTTGAGGTGGCTGAAGACGCCGGATTCAGCCGGATAGTGCGCAAGGGAACGGGGCTGGCGACCACAGCGCGGGATTACACGCTGAAGGTGGACATCGAATCGCTGGCGCCCGGCAGCAGGTATTTTTACCGCTTCTGGGCGGGACAGGCGGTGTCAGACATTGGACAATTCCGGACACTGCCGGACAAATCCGGACAGAAAGTGTGCCTGGCGGTCGCTTCCTGCGCCAATTTCGGCTCGGGTTTCTACAATGCCTACCGGACCCTCGCGGAGACACCCGGCATCGACGCCGTGATCCATCTGGGCGATTACATCTATGAGTATGGCCCTGACGGGTATGACGCCGAGACCGGCCGGATGCTGGGGCGGTTTGCTGAGCCGGCGCATGACGCGGTGACGCTGGAGGATTATCGCGCGCGTTTTGCCGCCTACCGGCGCGATCCTGACCTGCAGGCAGCCCATGCGGCGGCGGCGTTCATTACCATCTGGGACGACCATGAGACGGCCAACAACAGCTGGATGGGCGGCGCGGCCAACCACAAGGAAGACACACAAGGGAGCTGGGCAGCGCGCTGCGAGGCGGCGCTGCAGGCCTATTTCGAATGGATGCCGATGCGCGACCCCAAGCGGGGGGAAGCGGCAAGGACGCTGACCCGGACTTATGAGTTTGGCGGAATTGCCTCGCTGATCCTGATCGAGTCGCGGCTGACGGGGCGCGGCGAGGCGCTGAGCCTTGGCGGGGTGACCGACCCCGAAGCCTTCGAGGCCGGGCCGCTGGCAGACCCTGCGCGCACCATGCTTGGGGCGCCGCAGGAAGCCTGGCTGGACGGGGAGTTGACGCGCTCGGCCGCGGCGGGCACCGCCTGGCAGGTGCTGGGCAACCAGACCGTGATGGCGCCGATGCGCACGCCGGATTACACCGCGCTTCTGCCGGAGGACATTCTGGACGGCGTGCGCCAGAAGGGCGGCTATTCGGCCCGCTGGGTAGAGCGCTCGAAGCTGGGCCTGCCGGTAAACCTCGATTCCTGGGACGGGTATCCGGCGGCGCGGGAGCGGCTGCTCTCCTCGGCCATCGCGGCGCAGGCCAATCTGGTGGTGCTGTCGGGTGACAGCCACATGTTCTGGGCGAGCGACCTTTACCGGCAGAGCGATGAGAGGTTTGCGGGCGTGGAATTTGCCACGGGCAGCATCACCTCGCCCGGCGGATATGAGAACATCACAAGTGATCCGCGCATCTTCGAGATAGCGGCGAGCGCCATTCCAGAGAAAAACCGGGGCGTGCGCTTTGCCAATGTGAAGGACAAGGGGTTTGTCTTGCTGACGCTGACACGGGAGGCAGCGCAGGCGGAATATATCGGGATGAGCACGGTGCGTTCGCGCGATTATGAGGCGCGCACGCTGGTGGTGGCGAAGGCTGCGCGCGGGCCGGATGGGCGCGGGCGAGAACTGACACTTTCTGCAGGCTGAAGACAGAGACGCATCCGGGCAAAAAAGAACCGGCCGCAGCGGTGTGAAGCCGCGGCCGGTTTACAGGAAGAAACCCCGTTAGAAGCGGTAGGTCAGCGCCGCGCCATAGGTGCGCGGCTTGCTGCCATAGCGCACGACGACGTTGGCGTTCGTCGTGACCTGCTGGGTGTAATACTCATCCGTGAGGTTCTGCCCCCAGATGGAGAACTCCCAGGTATCGTTCAGCGTGTAGAGGCCGATCGAACCGTTCAGGACGCCATAGGAGTCGATGTCATACAGCGGATCATCCGGATCGCCGGCAGTAGAGTCGCTCTGCCAGCGGCCGCTGAGTGAACCGCGCACGCCGTAGCGATCCGTAACCGGACGGTCGTATAGGAGGGCGAGGCTGAGGCTGGTTTCCGGGCTGTAGAGGAAGGGATCGCCCGCGCGGCTGGTGGGCAGGCCGAAGCTGTCGGAGGTGTCGAATTCCTTGATCTCAGTCTGCAGCAGCGTGACACCGCCCATGGCGGTGAGGTTTTCGTTGATCAGCCAGGTAAGCTCGGTTTCGAAACCATAAGCCTCCGATTTGGGCACGTTCTGAAGGCGCGAGAGGGCGCGGTAGATCGGGTCCGGGAAGAAGGAGGCGACCTGCTTGTCTTCATAATCATAGAAGAAGAACGAGCTGTTGGACTGAAGGCGCTGGTTGAAGAACTGGGCCTTCATGCCGACTTCATAGGCCAGCAGGCCTTCCTGGGTGGCCGGTGCGTTCTGTTCGGATTTGGAAGCGGCGTTCACCGGGGTGGAGGCCGATTTGTAGCCCTGGGTCACCGAGGCAAACAGCAGCATGTTGTCACGCGGGGTCCAGTTACCGACGATCCGCCAACTGACGTTGTCTTCCTTGGTGCTGGAGGTGACCGGGCCAAAAGTGTTGGTGGCAACGTCATAGGTGTTGCAGCCATTCTCCAGCAGGGCTGGCGGGGGCGCCGACAGGCCATAGATGCCGGTGAAGAACACGCGGTTGAAGACGTTGACGTTGGGCTGCATGGAGCCGTTCACGTCTGCCGAGCAGCCGGTATAGTTCTGCTTGTCTTCGGTGTAACGCAGACCCGTGGTGAGCGAGAATTCCGGCGAGATTTCCCAGTCGATATTGGCGAAGATGCTCTGCGTGGTCGTCTCGAAGTCACCGCTGTCGCGATAGGTCTGGAATGAGTTCAGCAGTTCGGCGGCTGTATAGGGCAGACCGGTTTCCGGATCGCGGTTCACGAAGGCAACCAGCGGGCCGACGGTGGCGGGGTCAAAGCCAAGGGCTGCAGGGTTGACGGTGAGGAGATAGGCCGCTGTCGAAATGAAATTCGAGTTGGCGTTATCGCGCAGCATCGTGCGGTTCGTATCGAGGGTTTCATCCTTGCCGTAATAGGCGCCGACGAGCCAGTTGATGCGATCGGTCTGGCCCTCCAGGCGCAGTTCCTGGCTGAACGACTTGATCTCGCCGTCAATGTCCTGATTCAGGATCTGATAGGGCGCGCCGGAGAAATCGAGGATCGCCTCACGCTCCAGCTTGTTATAGCCGGTGAGCGACACGAGCGTCAGATCGTTGTCGAAGGTGTAGTTGATGCCGGCCCGGAAGGCATGGAAGGTTGAGTCTTCCTTGTTGTCGTCCGTCATGCCCGGAACGCCGCCAATCGTCTGAGAGCGGACGTTGTAAGGCACCCAGTCAGCATCCTTCGAGCTGCTGGGGCGGTTGTTCTGGAGGAAGGCAATGAGGCCCGGGGCGTTGAAGCCGGAGGTCGAGGACGGGCCGCTCGTACCCGGAACGATGAAGGTCGGGTCGGTGCTGGGGGTGAGGCCGATGCCTTGTGCGGCAATCGTGTCGGACTTGTTAATCCAGCCGTTATAGCTGAGGTTCACGTCCAGCTTGTCCGTTGGCTGAAGGGCGAGGGCGGCACGGAAGCCGAGCTTGTCGACCGTGCCGCGGTCTTCATCCGGACGGGACATCGAGCGCTGCCAGCCCTTGTCGCTGTTCTCGCTGCGGATGGCGAAGCGGGCCTGGACCGTTTCGGAGATCGGCAGGTTGACCATGCCTTCGAGGTTCCAGGTATCGTAATTGCCGACTTCGGCCTTCGCCATGGCCTGGAATTCTTCTACCGGCTTGTTGGTGACGACGTTGATGAGGCCGGCAGTGGTGTTGCGTCCGAACAGGGTGCCTTGCGGGCCTTTGAGGACTTCGACGCGGGAGACGTCAAACACCGGGCCGGAGTTCATGAACGGGTAGGGGTAGGCAACCTCGTCGACATAGGTGCCGACGGTGGAGGTGGCCGAGAGGTTGATCGTGTTGAAGCCGATGCCGCGCAGCGTGTAGGTCGGCACGCCCTGATAGGACTGGGACACCGAGAAGCCGGGCACGACGGTGGTGAGGTCTTCTACCGAATTGATGTTGAGCTGGTTCAGCGTGTCTTCGCTGAAGGCCTGGATGGCCATCGGAACGTCCTGGGCGGACTCTTCGCGGCGGGTGGCGGTGACCGTGATGGAGCCGAGCTTCAGGTCAGAGTCAGAGTTTGCCGGCTGGGCTGCGGCTGGCGGCGTGGCCTCCGGCGTGGCTTCCTGGGCAAGGGCGGGCGCCGACAGGGTGATCGCCAGCGCCGAGGCACCGCCGAATACAATTCGACTAAAGGGTTTTTGACGTTTCATGGATTTCCTCCGCAACGTCTGCTCTGGGAGGGCGGCAGACTTCTGTAATGCTGCACGGTTCCCGTAAGGTTGGACGGGATACAAGCTATCGAAAGTGATAGTGTGGCATGGACCTCACACTCGCCTGAGGGGCGTGTGGGCCGTCCCCCCTGTTCCGGGGGGAGACGGAAAAGCGCGCATCGGCTGGTGGGGGAGCGGTTTACATCCGCAGCAGGGCAGCCTCTATGGAACAGGTGGGAAGAGGGGGGCGTCCAGGCATGAGGGTGCAGGATCTGAATACGCCGCTGGTGCGGTTTGCCGTGCCCGCACTGCTGGTGGTGGGGGTGACGGCGATGATGGCGCTGGCCGTGCTGCAGCCGGCAAGCGGGCCGACCGGCATTGTGGGGACTTGGCGCTCTCCGTTGGAGGTGGGCGCGGGCGCGTGGATTTCGCTGCTGGTGGGGTTTGGCGCGTGCCTGGTGTCGGCCTGGGTGTGGGCGCTGAAGCCGGTTGACCCGGCGGCGATCCTGTTTGCGGTGAGCGGGCTGACGACGCTGATGTTCTCAGCGGCGGCGGTTGTCTGGCTGTTTGCCATGCCGCTGAGCGAGGGGGGCTATCTGCTGGCGGGGATCATCAACTGTATCGGGGCTTCCGGCTTTGGCATCGTGATGATGTGCCTGTTCATGATCTATCCGGTGAAGCTGCCGGGCTGGCGCTGGATGATGGCGGCCACTGTGCTGGGCTTTGGCGGGGTGACGTATTGGGTGATGTTCGGGCCGTCGCCGGATTTCATGCTGGTGCATCCCATTACCTTCTGGGAGATGGTGGGCATCTTCGTGCTGGTGGGCTGGCAGATCTTTGCGACCCGGGATGACCCGGTGCAGCGTTCGATTGCCTTGTGGCTGGGCGCGGCGGTGGTGTTGGGCGCGGGCGGGTTTATCTCGACGGTGGCGTTTCCGCATACGTTCGGGTTTACGCCGTTGCTGGACGAGAATGTCGCCTTTGGCTTTTTCCTGCTGATCTATGTGGCGCTGACGGTGGGCCTGATGCGGTTCCGCGTGTTCGGGCTGGGCGGCTGGGCGTTCCAGTTGATGTTCCACTTCCTGGCGGCGCTGGCGGTGCTGGTGTTGGATATGGCGCTCATCGGCATCCTTTCCTTCGAGCCGGGGGCAGCGTTCTCCGTGGCGTTGCTAGCGGCGGCGGCGGTGTATCTGCCGATGCGCAGCCTAGCATGGCGCAAGCTGACGGGGCAGGCGCGCCCGGACGAGGCCGAACTTTTTCGCGCGGTGATCGACATTGCCCTGCGCCCGAGCGGGGAGGAGCGGGCCGGGCGGTGGCGCAAACTGATGCGAGATATTTTCGGGCCGCTGGAGGTGAAGCCGGTGGAAGCGGCCGCGGCGCGCGTGCGGGTAGAGGATGAGGGCACGCTGATGGTGTTGCCCGGGGTGGCCGACTCCCCGCCGCTCAGCCTGCGGTACAAGAATGGCGGGCGCGGGCTCTATTCGCCCAAGGATGTGACCTTGGCGGCGCAGATCGTGAAGCTGATGCGCTATGCCGAGGAGAACCGGGACGCCTATGACCGGGGCGTTTCGGAGGAGCGGGCGCGGATTGCGCGGGACATTCACGACAATATCGGGGCGCAGCTTCTCCGCGCGCTGCACTCACGCGAGACGGGGCGGAAGGACGCGATGATCCGCGAGACGCTGACCGATATTCGCGATGTGATTAACAATGCGCAGGGGGCTGAAGCGCCGATGGAGGATGTGCTGGCTGACCTTAGGGCGGAGACGGCAGACCGGCTGGACCCGCATGGCATCGCCCTTGGCTGGACGCTGCAGGCTGCGCCGGGCGCGCTGCTTTCGCGGCAGAAGGTTCATGCCTTGCGGGCGCTGATCCGCGAGGCGGTGAGCAACACGATCAAGCATGCCGGGGCGCGCCGTGTGGAGGTGACCATCCGTCTGGGGAACGATTGGCTGGAACTGAAGGTGGCCGATGATGGCAAGGGCTTGCCGGCGCAGAAGGCCTCGCTGGGCAATGGTCTGGGTAACATGAAGATCCGTGTCGAGAGATTTGGCGGCGAGATGGCGCTGGAGAGCGAGGCGGGTACGAGCCTGTTGGCGCGCATCCCCGTGTTCGAGATGGCGGCGGAGTAGACTCAGGTCCGGTCTGTCGTGAGGCCCATGCGGGTGGCGTGCCAGGAGGCTTCGGCGCGGGAAGAAATGCCAAGCTTGCGGTAGATGCCCTTGATGTAGCTGGCGACAGTATTCTCGCTGAGGTCCAGCGCGCGGGCGACTTCGCCATTGCGCATGCCGCGCCCGATCAGGGCGAGCACGTCGCGCTCGCGGGCGGTGAGATCATCATCCGGGGCGGCGGGGCCGGTGAGGCGGAAATGATCCATGATGCGCCGCGCGATCGATGGGGAAAGCGCGGGAACACCATCCGCAATCTGACGAAGCTGGCGCACCAGCGTATCCTGCGGCTGGTCTTTCAGGAGATAGCCGTTTGCCCCGGCAGACAGCGCGCCGACAATCCAGGCGTCATCCCCCATCACAGTGGTGACTACGCAGATCGTCTCGGGGGTTTCCTGCTTCACCTTGCGCAGCACATCGAGACCGGAACCATCGGGCAGGCCCAGATCCAGCATGGCAAGGTCAAACCTTGCGCCGGTGGCTGCGGTGAGGCCGCCGCGCACGCTGCCTTCCTCATGCAGGACGCAACCGGGAAACGCCTCACGCGCGATCTCGCAAAGCCAGGCGCGGGTTTCCGCGACATCTTCAAGGATCAGGAGGCTTTTCACGGTTTGGGCCTTTCCTCGCCGTCTGTGATATACATTCCATTATCGGGCTTAGAGAAGATGATGTCATCTTATCTTCAATACCCTGTCTTGCCGACCCACCGGAACAGGGGGGAGGACACTTCCCGCCAAAACGTGGCATTTCCCGTCACAGGATAACAGGGTGACCGAAATAATGATCGATGCGGAGGAAAATAGCCGGCTGGGGCATCTGTTCCGGCCGAACCCCTTCAGCCACGATCGTGCCTACTGGCTGGATGGGCATATGCTACATTGGCGCAGCGGGGTTGAACGCGGCCGGATGAGCCTGAGCGAGGTGACCCGTGTGCAGGTGATCCTGCCGCCCGCCAGGTATGGAACGGCGCGTTGCATCATCCGCACGGCAGAGGGCACGCTGCACCGTTTTTCGGATGATTACTGGTTTGGCTGGAACAGGGTGGAGCGTCATCGTTGGGGTGTCCGCGAACATCGGCGCGCGAGCTTTCTGGGGCTGGTGGCGGCGCTGACAAGGCGGGCGCGGAAGGCGAACCCGGCTGTGACGCTAAGATTTGGGCCGGGCCGGGGCCACCCGTTTGTACCGGAGGAACTGGATCAGGCGCGCGGTTTCGTGGAGGTCACCCCCGAACAGGGGGAAGACGGAAAATCCGGCGCGGCCTAGAGTTTAGCTGGTCCACAGGTCCGGGGGGACGCACGTGGCCCAAGTTGACGCCTGCTTCTGATGACACTTCTTCTGCGGGGCTGATGGGGTGCCTCTCTCGCTTCCTTGGCTCCGCAGATTTTTCCCGCCACCGGGTGTTGGATAGGGGCGCGTCAGTTCAGCGCGCCGGGGCTGTTTCCGTTTCCCTGATTTGACGCGAACGCCGGGCTTTGAGAGACAGGCTCCATGCGCGGCATGGGGTTTCTCTCGGGCGGATTGCGGGCACTGGCAGGGATGCTGCTGGTGTTGGCCGTGGCTGTGCGGGTGGCTGTGCCGGCGGGATATATGCTGGCGGAGGACGCCTCCGGGCAGATTCGGATCGAGCTTTGCACGGAGCAGGGTGTGATCAGCCGCGCGCTGGACCTGGCGACCGGAAACTATGTGGAGCCGGGCGAGGGCACTCCCTCTGATGACGCGCCGAAAATGCTGAAAGGCTGTGTTTTTGCAGCTGGCGCGCAGATTGCCGTGCCCGCGCCGGGCATGCCGGACCTGCAGCAGCTGCGGGTGATCCGTGAGGCGGGGCTGCACCATCCTGTGGCGTTTGAACTGGCGAGCGAGCTGGCAGCGCCGCCGCCTTATCCGACCGGGCCGCCGGTTCTGTCTCTGAGCTGATCCGCTGTTGCGCGCCTTTCGGAGGCCGCGCGGCGAGACCATGAGCGCGCCCGCGCGCGGCCTGACTTCAGAGACGAACCAAGTGAAAACTGAAATGAAAACAAAGCGACCGGCGATGGCGCGGACGCTGCATCGCCAGATTGGCTGGGTGGCGGCATTTGTGGCGATGGCCTGGGCGCTGACCGGCTTTCTGCATCCTGTGATGAGCTGGACGGCGCCGCGCCCGGCGGTGCAGGCACCCCCACATGGCGGTCAGATCCGGACACTGCCGGACATTCCCGGACAGTTTCTGGACAAATCCGGACAGATCCGGACAGTTCAGGTAAGGCTGGTGACCATTGGCGGGCGCCCTTATTGGATGTCGACCGACCTTTCGATGCCGCGCAAGACGGTGGCCGATGCCCTCACCGGAGAGGCAGCGCCGGAGGCCGAAGAGGCCCATGCGATTGCGCTGGCCCGGCACTATGCCGCGTTGCCGGAGGCGGCGGTCCGGTCTGTGGACATCATCGAGCGGTTCAATACCGAGTATCCGCAGATCAACCGGTTGCTGCCGGTGTGGCGCGTGGCGTTTGAGACGCCCGAGGGGCTGGCGGTGTATGTGGACACCGGGGCCGACCGGCTGGCGGCGGTGACCGATGGGCGGCGGCGGGCCCTGCTCTGCGTGTTCCAGAATGTGCATACGCTGAAGTTCCTGGGCTTTGCCGAGCCGTTGCGTGTGGCCTTACTGGCGGGGCTGATCCTCTCAGTGATTGCGACGAGCCTGATCGGGGCGGCGCTGCTGCTCAAGGCGAAGGGGCGGGGCCTGCGCAAGGCGCATACGCTGGCGGCCTGGGCGGCGCTGCCGTTCATCCTGACGTTCACAGTGTCCGGGATGTTCCATCTGTTCGTGACGATGGGGCCGGGTCAGGAGCTGCCTCCGCCGGGCGTGTTCACGCTGGCAGACCTTGAGCCGCCGAGGCCAGGGCCGGGATCACTCTACGGGCTGACGGCGACGGCGGGGCCGGATGGCAAGCCGCTCTGGCGGATCGAGACGGGCGGGGGCATTGCGTATCAGGGCGAGGTGGCAGGCTATACTGACGCAGACCGGGCGCGGGCGATTGCCGGGGCCGGGCCGGAGGCGGCGGTATCTCTGGTGACGCGGTTTGGCCGGGAGTACAGCTTTGCCAACAAGCGGTTGCCCGTGATGCGCGTTGAGGGCTCGGAGGGGCCGGTATTTGTGGATGTGCGTGAGGGGCTGATTGCGGCGGCGCCGCGCAAGAGCGCGCTGCAGAAGGCCGAGGGCTGGAGCTTTGACGTGCTGCACAAATGGGAATTCCTGCGGCCCATCGGGACGCGGAACCGGGACTATCTGCTGATGACCACTGTGGGGGTGATCTTCCTGACGGCGGCGCTGGGGCTGGCGATCCAGTTGCGGCGGCGGCGGCGGAAGCAGCCGCGCAGTTAATTTTGCTTGCTTGCCTCTGGGTCATCTAGGGCCGATTACGTATTCACCTGCCTTCCTCCCAGGGCAAGATTTGCACGTAGTTTGATGGCCCCGCGGCAAATGGACGGGGCCCAGGGAGGAATGCATGGCGGATACGGCGGCAGTCAAAGAACGCAAACCCAAGGCAAAGACCGAACACTTCGATGTGCTGATCGTCGGCGCGGGGATTTCCGGCGTCGGGGCGGCGTATCATCTGAAAACGCAGATGCCGAAGAAGAAGTTCGTGGTACTGGAGGCGTATGAGACCTTTGGCGGCACCTGGCATATGCACCGCTATCCCGGCATTCGTTCGGACTCGGATCTTTATACATTCGGATATCGGTTCAAGCCCTGGGTGGGCCCGCCGATTGCGAGCCGGGAAGAGATCCTCAGATACATGCAGGAAGTGATCGAAGAGAACGATCTTGCCCAGCATATCCGCTATCGTCACAAGATCCGGTCAGCGAGCTGGTCCAACGCGAAGAAGAAGTGGACGGTGAAGGCGGAAAACCTTGAGACCGGGGATGTGCTGACCTTCACGGCGAACTTCCTGTGGATGTGCCAGGGCTATTACAATCATGCGCAGGGCTATACGCCCGAATGGCCGGGGATGGCCGATTTCAAGGGACAGATCATTCACCCGCAGACCTGGCCGGACGACCTGGACCTGACGGGCAAGAAGGTGATCTGCATCGGCTCTGGCGCAACGGCGGCGACCGTGGTGCCGGCGATTGCCGGCCAGTGTGAGCATGTGACGCTGTTGCAGCGTTCGCCTACCTATTTCATCCCGGCACGGAATGAAAACCTGCTTGCCGACGAGCTGCGGATGCTGGGTGTGGACGAGGCGTGGATCCATGAGATCGTGCGCCGGAAATACAATCACGATCAGGCCGAGTTTACCCGCCGCTCCTTCGAGGATGCTGAGGCGCTGCGCCAGGAATTGCTGGACGGGGTGAAGGCGTGCCTGCCGGAAGGGTTCGACATGAGCCATTTCACCCCGGCCTACCGGCCGTGGCAGCAACGCATCGCGTTTGTTCCGGAGGCGGACCTTTTCGAGGGCATCAAGGCGGGCAAGGCGAGCGTGGTGACCGATCATATCGGCCGGTTCACAGAGAAAGGCATCCTGCTGAAATCCGGCACGGAACTGGAAGCTGATGTGATCATCACGGCGACGGGGTTTGATCTATCCGTTCTGGGCAACATTCCGTTCGAGGTGGACGGCAAGCCGGTGAACTGGTCTGACACGATCACCTATCGGGGCATGATGTTTACCGGCGTGCCCAATCTTGTGTGGGTGTTCGGTTATTTCCGGGCCAGCTGGACGCTGCGGGTGGACATGATGGGCGATCTCGTCTGCCGCCTCCTGAAGCATATGGACGAGAAAAAGGCGAAGCAGGTGGAGGTGGCCCTGCGGCCGCAGGACCATAATATGGAAATCCTTCCCTGGATCGACGGTGACAACTTCAACCCCGGCTATCTGACCCGCTCCATGCATCTGATGCCCAAGCGCGGCACGGCGCGCGAGTGGCAGCACACACAGGACTATTGGCGCGAGAAAGACGAGTTCCCCAAGATCGACCTCGACGGGGAAGAATTCCGTTACAGTTGAGGCCTGTATGAGCGCCTGCTCTTGCCGGGGAACACCAACCCCGGCATGACAGGCGCACATGACCGATACCAGCGCCCCTATCCAGCAGGAGTCTGACGGGCTTGATCCCGTGCTGCTCAAGGATCTCATCGATGCCATCGATGAGCGCGATACGCGCTGGCTGTCGCGCACCCTCAAGCGGATGCACCCGGCGGACGCCGCAGACGCGCTGGAAACGCTGCCCTATGACACGTTTGAGGACGCCGTTGGCCTGCTCGGCGAGGATCTGCCGTCTGAAATCCTGATCGAGCTGCGCGATGCGTACCGCGAAGGCGCGGTGGACGTGCTGCCTGATGAGGCCGTGGCGCAGGCGCTGGACGAACTCGATTCCGATGACGCCACGACGATCCTTGAAGACCTTGAGGATGACCGCCGCGAGCGTATTTTGGAAGACCTCGCCCCGGTGGACCGGGCCGAGTTGGAACGCAGCCTGGCCTATGAAGAGGATTCGGCCGGCCGCCTGATGCAGACGGAATTCGTGGCAGTGCCCGAATTCTGGACGGTGGGCGAAACCATCGACCATGCGCGCGGGCGCGGCGAGGAACTGCCGGAGACGTTCTACGAGATCTATGTGATCGACCCGGCGCACCGGCTGCTTGGGATTGTGCAGCTTTCGGCGCTGCTGCGCCAGCCGCGCGACAAGGCGCTGGAAGACATCATGGAAGACCCCATGACGACCCTGACGCCGGACCTTGACCAGGAAGAGGTGGCGTTCCGCTTCCAGAAATACTCCCTTGCCTCGGCGCCGGTGACTGACAGTGCCGGGCGGCTGGTGGGGATGATCACGGTCGACGATATGGTCGATGTTATCCAGGAAGAGCATTCTGAAGACCTGCTGGCGTTGTCGAACGTGTCGTCGGCGGACGCCTCAGACACTGTGTTCGAGACGGTGAAGGCGCGCGTGCCGTGGCTGGGGGTGAACCTCATCACGGCGTTTGTCGCGTCGGGCATCATCTCGATGTTCGAGGGCGCGATTGAGCAGATCGTGGCGCTGGCGATCCTGATGCCGGTGGTGGCGGCGCTGGGCGGGAATGCCGGGAGCCAGGGGCTGGCCGTGGCCGTGCGCGCGATTGCGACGCGGGAACTTGACGGCGATGCAGCGCGCCGGGCGGTGCTGCGCGAAACGCTGGCGGGGCTGATCAACGGGCTGATCATCGGCGTGGGCGTCGGGGCGGCGGCGCTCTTGTGGTTCCAGGATGTGGCGCTGGCCGTTGTGATTGCGATCGCGATGCTGGGCACATTCATCTGGGCGGGGATGTCGGGAATCCTTGTGCCGCTGACGCTGAAACGCCTTGGCGCAGACCCGGCGGTGGCCTCATCCGTATTCGTTCTGACCCTGACCGATGTGATGGCTTTCTTCAGCTTCCTCGGTCTTGCCAGTATCGTCCTGTTGTAAATTGGCCATAATCACGTCGAATCTCACCTTTCAGGCGAAAAGGCGCGCCTTTTGCAGGGCGTCCCTGTAGGCATTTTGCCAGTTGTACCAGAATGGGAGCAACGGACTTTGGGTGGTCCGCTTCGCACATCTGCCAAGGGACTCGAGCTTATCAAGGGCTTCGAGGGCTTCCGGCCGCGCGCCAGCCGGCTGCCGGATGGGCGATGGATTGTGGGCTATGGGCATACACGCACGGCGCGGCCGGGCCTGGCGGTGAGCCCGAGGGATGCCGAACTGGTGCTGGTGCATTCCGATCTCCCGCCCATCGAGCAGCTGATCCAGGACGAAGTGCTCGCCCCCCTGACCCAGAATGAATTTGATGCGCTGGTCTCCTTTGCCTGGAATATCGGGCCGGGCGCGTTCCAGTCTTCCAGCGTCCTGTCGAACCTCAATGAGGGCGACCGGCTGGCAGCGGCGTCCGACATGTGGCTGTGGCGCCGGGGACGGGTGAGCGGCGAGGTGAAGATCATCGATGCGCTGGTGCGCCGGCGGGCGGCGGAGATTTCGCTGTTCCTGACACATCCTTCTGGGCCAGCCGCTGTGCCGGGCGCGCTGATCCGGCCGATACCTGAAGATGGCGGGCAGCCTTTCCCGCAGCCGCCGGAACGGGCCGTGATCATCGAGGCGCGGGCAGAGGATGAGCGTCCCACGGTGCGGTCGCGCGGGGGGGATAGCGGGCCGCAGGCCGCCGCGCGGGCGGTGAGTGAACGGATTGCGCGGATACTGGGCGAGAGCCCGCCGCCGCCGCCATCGCGGCCGGCGAGGCCGCTGGAGCCGGGCGAAGAAGGCCCCAGCGTTGAAGATATTACCCGCGCCATCGCCGATCTGGCGGGGCCGGCGGAGGATGAGCCCCTGCCGCAGCCGCCGGGCGTGGTCAAAGGCCCCCCCGATGGCATCGAACGCCGGCGCGCGGCGCGGCCTGCACCGGTTGCGTCTGTGCCGGAAGCAACAATCAGCGCAGCCCCTGAGCCCCCGCAACCGCCGGTGCCTGAAGCGCCGCTGCCGCCGGCAGAGGGCGTTATCGTGGACGATCTGGCGCCTGTGGAAATCGACCAGAATGGCATCCAGCGGGCGCTGGAAGAGAATGGAGGCGGCCAGCGCCTGACGGGCGCTGAGGCGCTGGGCCGGTGGGTGCCATATGCGCTGCTGTCGGGCCTCGGGCTGGTGAGCCTGGTTCTGGGCGTGCGCGAGCTGGTGGATGTGGCGGCGGAGCCGGCGCTGTATGAAGGGGAGACCTGGCTGGGGCCGCTTCTCTCGCTCGGCGGGGGCTTCTTGTTCGTGGTGGCGACCTATTATCTCTACCGGGCGATGACGCAGGACGACTGAGCCGGTGACAGGCGGGCAGGCCCTTGCTAGGAAAGGGCCATGCTGACGAACACATATCCCACACTTAACTTCGATCTCGGTGAAACTGCGGACATGATCCGCGAGACCGTGAAAAACTTTGCCCAGAACGAAATCGCGCCACGCGCCGCCGAAATTGACCGGACGGACGTGTTCCCGCGCGATCTGTTGCCGAAGATGGGGGAGCTTGGCCTCCTCGGCATCACGGTGGAAGAGGAGTGGGGCGGCACGGGGCTCGGATACCTTGAGCATGTGGTGGCGATGGAGGAAATCTCCCGCGCATCCGCTTCTGTGGGCCTGTCCTATGGGGCGCACTCAAACCTCTGCGTCAACCAAATCCGCCGCTGGGGCAATGACAGCCAGAAGGCGCGCTACCTGCCGAAGCTGATCTCCGGCGAGCATCTGGGCAGCCTGGCAATGAGCGAGAGCGGGGCGGGCTCGGATGTGGTTTCGATGAAGCTGCGCGCCGACAAGAAGGGTGATCGCTATGTGCTGAACGGCACCAAGATGTGGATCACTAATGCTCCGGATGCGGATACTCTGGTGGTGTATGCCAAGACTGATCCGGGCGGCGGCTCTAAGGGTATCACCGCCTTCCTGATCGAGCGGGGCTTCAAGGGGTTTTCCGTGGCGCAGAAGCTGGACAAGCTGGGCATGCGCGGATCGGAAACCGGGGAGCTGGTGTTTGAAGATTGCGAAGTGCCCGAAGAGAATGTGATGGGGCCGGTGGGCGCGGGCGCGCGCATCCTGATGAGCGGGCTCGATTATGAGCGCGCGGTGCTCTCGGCCGGGCCGACGGGCATCATGCAGGCATGCCTGGACGTGGTGATCCCCTACATTCATGACCGCAAACAGTTTGGCCAATCCATCGGCGAATTCCAGCTGGTGCAGGGCAAGCTGGCGGACATGTATGTGCAGATGAATGCGGCGAAGGCATACGTCTATGCGGTCGCCAAGGCGTGCGACCGGGGCGAGACGGCGCGCAAGGATGCGGCCGGCGCCATTCTGTATGCGGCCGAAACGGCGACGAAATTGGCGCTCGATGCGATCCAGCTGCTGGGCGGGAACGGCTATATCAACGAATATCCGACCGGCCGCCTGCTGCGCGATGCCAAACTCTATGAGATCGGCGCGGGCACCAGCGAGATCCGCCGCTGGCTGATCGGGCGGGAGTTGTTTGCGGAGACGGCGTAAGGATTGCTGACGGGCCATGCGCGTTGAGGAGATTGCCGGGCGGCGTGTGCTTTTCTTCGCGGAGGAGGGCCGCCTTCTGGCATCGCCAGGAGACGCGACTTATTTCATTTCCGATATATGGCCGCAGAACGCGGACATGGCGGCCATTCCGCTTTCCCGCCTCGGGCCGGATTTCCTGAAGCTCAGTACACGGCTTGCCGGGGAAGCGATTCAGAAGTTCGTCAATTACGGCATCCCGCTTGCGATCCTCGGTGACGTGACCCAGCCTGCAGCACAGAGCGGCGCGCTGCGGGACTTCATCTATGAGTCCAACAAGGGGAGGGCAGTCTGGTTCCTGCCAGACGAGGATGCGTTGCGGGAACGGTTGACGGGCAGCGCGCCATGAGACGGGGGGTGACGGTCTTCGGGTTGCTGGCTGCCATTCTGGTTGTGCTGATAGGCGTGGCGCTGACGCTGGCGCGAACCGAGGCAATGGTGCGCGCGGAGGCATTGGCGGGGCAGAGCGAGGTGGCGCGCACGCCGCACGGCCTTGTTGAATATGCCATCCGGGGCGAGGGGCCGCCGGTTCTGGTGATCCATGGCGCAGGCGGTGGGTTTGATCAGGGGCTGCTGCTGGCAGAGGCCGTGGGCGGGCCGGGGCGGCGCTGGATTTCCGTGTCGCGGTTTGGATATCTGCGCAGTCCGTTACCGGAGAATGCTTCGACTGCGGCGCAGGCCGATGCGCTGGCAGACCTGCTGACAGAGTTGGAGATTGAGCGGGTAGACGTGCTGGCGATGTCGGGCGGGGCGCCGCCGGCCCTGCAACTGGCGGCGCAGCATCCGGAAAGGGTGAGTGCGATGGTGCTGCTGTCGCCGGCGCCGTTTACGCCCTTTGGCGGGGATGTGGAGGGGCGGCCTGTTCCGGCGGCTGTCTATACGGCGATTGCGGGCAGCGATGTTGGCTTCTGGCTGATGAAGCGGCTGGCGCCGGGGACGCTACGATCTGCCTTTGATGCGCGGCCGGAATTGCTGGAGGCGGCGGAAGATATTGATTTTGTGGACCGGCTGGTTGAGGGGTTTCAGCCCGCTTCCGGAAGGCTGGCGGGGTTGCGCAACGAAATTGCTGCCGTCGATCCGCAGGCGGAGTATGACCTGGAAACGATCCGCGCGCCGGTGCTGGTCGTCCACGCGGCAGACGACCGGCTCAACCCTGTTGCCATCAGCGAGACGATTGCGGCGCGGATCAGCAATGCAGAATTTATCCGCTACAATACCGGTGGGCATCTGCTGCTCGGCCATCATGATGACTTGCGGGAGGCGATCCCGGAGTTTCTGGCAGCACCCTGAGGCCTTATTTGTATTTATCCGGATTGGCGGCGATGAGCTCTTCCAGTTTGGGCTGGCCCTGGACGAGGCCCTTGGTGAGCTGGGCGGTGATCAGGCCACCGAGGAAGAGAGGCGCGCTGGCCTTGCCGGACCAGCGCATTTCGCAGCCGCCTTCGACGGGCACGACACGGTAATCTTCAACGGCGGCGGAGACCGGCAGGGTGGATCGCTCGAAGCGGAAGGCCATGCGGCGGCCTTCTTCCCAGGCGAAGAAGGTTTCTTCTACTTTCTGTTCGCCGATCTCGACCGTGCGGGTGGTGCCCGGCCCCCAGGGTTTGGGGCTGGTCCAGGTGACCTTGGTGATGGGCAGCCACTGGGTCCAGGTCTCGGCATCAAGCAGCGCGTTCCACACCATCTCCGGCGGGAAGGGATAGCGGTGCACGGCGCCACCCTGTTTGGCGGTGGCGAGGTAGTCCTCGCCGACGGATTTATGAACTTTCAGCGGCTTGGCCATGGCTTGCTCTCCCCGAGACACCGGAAGCGGTGGTTCTTCAGGGAGAGTATAGGCGCGCTGGTCTGGCCGTCTACGGACGGGTGGGCCTTTTGTGGGGCTCACGCCGCGTCAGGCCGCAGCGTCAGCCCGCCGCCAGCAGAGCCTCTGTTTCCTCCGCCGGGACGGAAAGGATCTGGCTGATGACGGTGATCATCGTGCGCTCCTCAATGGGCTTGGAGACATAGCCGTCAAAGCCCTTGGCGAGGTATTTCTCCCGGTCTCCATGCATCGAGTCTGCGGTCAGCGCGATGACCGGGACAAGGCGATTGAGGCTGCCCGACGTGCGCAGCCGCTTGAAGGCTTCGTCGCCATCAAGGCCCGGCATGTGAATGTCCATCAGCACGATGTCGAAGGTTTCGCGGTTCATGATTTCGAGGGCTTCGTTGCCATCGCAGGCTTCGCGGATGACGATGCCATAGTATTCAAGGAAGGAACGGGCGACGCGGCGGTTGATGCCGTTATCGTCCACCACCAGCGCGCGGCAGCCGGTAAGGCCGGTTCGGGGCGTGCGCACGGGCATGTGCACCATGTTGGTGGTGTCGCCCACGCTCATGGTAGAGGGCTGGGCTATGAATTTCAGTGTAAAGATGGACCCGCGGCCAGCCTGGCTGACGGCAGTAACATCACCGCCCATCATTCGGGCAAGGCGCCGGGTGATCGACAGGCCAAGGCCCGTGCCGCCGAACTTGCGGGTGGTGGAGCCATCTTCCTGAGCAAAGCTTTCGAAGATGCGATCCAGCTTGTCCGCCGCGATACCGACACCGGTATCGGAGACGTGGATGACGACGCGGTGGGTGCCGTTTTCCTGCGGCTCGGAAGTGACCACGATCATCACTTCGCCCTGGCTGGTGAACTTGATGGCGTTGGAAACGAGATTGCCGACGCATTGGCGCACGCGCACCGGATCGAAGATCAGGCGGGAAGGCACACTGGGATCCACAAACAGGCGGATGTTGATGCCCTTTTCCTGGGCGGCAGCTTCATGCAGCTTGAACAGACCACTGAGCTTATGGCGCAGGTCACCCGGCACGGGGGAAAGGTCCATCCGGCCGGCTTCGATCTTCGACAGGTCGAGAATGTCGTTCAGGAGCACCATCAACGTATTGCCGCTGTCGAGGATGACGCCGACCTGTTCGCCCTGCGTCTCCGTCAGCTTGCTATGGGCAAGCACCTGCGCCATGCCCAGTACGCCGTTCAGAGGTGTACGGATTTCATGGCTCATATTGGCCAGGAATTCCGATTTGAGGCGCGTGGCCTGTTCGGCGCGGTTGAGAGCGTCCCGCAGTTCATGGGCCTTGCGGCGCTCCTCGCGTACATCACGGATATAGGTGATGAAGACCATCTCATCTTCGTTGCCCCAGAGGGCGCTGGATGTGGAGGCCTGGACACGGATCTTCTCGCCGCCCTGCGTGAAGGCTTCGGCGTCGGACACATGGCGGATCAGCATGCCGCTTTCGATGTCGGAGACAACCTTGTTGCCGAGGGATTTCTCTGGCTGGAAGGTTTTCACACCGAACAGGATGCCGACATCCTTGCCGAGCAGTTCTTCTTCCGAATAGCCGAGCAGTTCGCAGATGGCGTGGTTGACATAGTGGATGCGGCTCACCCGGTCGGTGATGACGATGCCGTGGATGGCATGATCGCAGGCGGCACGGGCAAGCTCGAAGCGTTTCTGGGCCGCGTCGCGCTCCTCGGCGAGTTCGGTAACCTCATGAGAGCAGGCGAGGGCGCCATTTTCCGTCGGTGTGATGACGGTTTTCATCACCTTGCCGAGCATCTTTGCGGCGCGGCCCTGGCCGGTCATGTAGGTGATTGGCTCGCCGGTCTCGATCACCTTGATGACGTTCTTCGTCATCTCCGATTCCCGATAGGCGGGGTCGAACTCGAAGACACGCATACCGACGACACTGCCGCCGCCCGGCAGGATCGACTCGTTCATCAAACGGTTGGCGTCGATCCATTGAAGATCAATGATCGCGCCATTTTCGTCACGCACCGGAGCAATTTCACAAACGACAACTGGCAGCAGGTCAAACAGACGTGCATCCATCGAGCGAATCCTTAAAGCCATCTATTTCTTTTTAAGGAAACATCTGCCTACAAGCTTAACGGAGCGTTGATATTTCACGCTTTTGGGGCGCGGCCTTCGCTTAGGAAGGGCAGCAGAGGCTGAGAATCTCGTGGCCCTTCAGGACATCCATTGCTGCCTTATAGCCGGCTTCCACGGAGGCCTCATAAGCTTTCCAGTCTCGCAGTTCGATGTCGGGCAGTTCCGGCAGAATCAGAATGTCGGCCTTGTCGCGCGGGGTGAGGCGGTCGTCCCGGATGGTGGCGGCGCGCATCAACAAGCCGGCGATCGGCGGCGGAGACGAGAAGCCGCGCTTGAACACCCATTGCCAGAAATTTTCGGGATGGACGAATTCCTCCCGGCTCAGACCGTCGCGGATGGCCGAAACATCTGAGCCGATGATGAAGCCCTGATGCAGTTCCCGCATCGATTCGACGGGGAAATTGTCGAGTACGGCGCCGTCGACGAGGATGTCTTCCCCTTCGACGAAGGGCGGCAGGATGCCCGGCAGAGAGATCGTGGCCCGCAGGGCAGTGCGCAGGAGGCCGCAGCGATGCAGCTTGGCCTGGCCATCGGTGAGGTTGGTGGAAAGGGCGAAGAAGGGGATATGCAGGTCGCCGATGTCAATCTCGCCAAAGTGTTCCTGCAGGCGCTGGTTGACGCGCTTGCCTTTCACCATGCCGACCACCGGCAGGGTATAGTCACCCAGGGGATTGGTCTCGACGAAGGCCTTGCGGATACGCCGGTCGATTTCCTCGTCACTCCAGCCGATGGCGACACAGGCGGCAACAACCGCGCCCATGGAAGCGCCCCCAGCAAAGTCTACCGGGATGCCCAGTTCACGGATGGCGCGAATGGCGCCGATATGGCTGTAGGCGCGCGCGCCGCCGCCAGAGAGGACGAGGCCGACAGACCGCCCGGTCATCACCCGCGCAAGTCGCATCGCGTCGGCGCCATTGTCGCCCTGCCAGTGGAAGAGGCGCTTGGCGCCAGCCGCCTGCAGCCATTCCTGCGGACGGGAGGCGCGGCGTTCTGCGCCCGGATGGATCAGGACAACGTCAATGAGTTTGAGGCGCTGGGCGGGCGAGGTCTCTTCCGGCATCAGCGGCGTGGACGGGCGCGCATCGGAGCGGGCGAGCACCCAGATCCGGTCTGCCTGGCGCGTTGACAGGCGGAACCAGGGCGTATCGCCGATGGCGGCCGTCAGGATGACGGCATCATATTCGGCTTCGAGTTGGTCGAAGAAAGCGGCGGGCTTTTCGCTCCCCTCTGTCTCCTCAACGATGATGGCCCGCTTGCCGAAGCGGGCGAGGGCAGATTTCAGCGCCCGGGCGCGCAGGCTAAGGTCGATGGTGGGGGACGTGGAGAGGAGGGTGTAGACCTTGGGCGCGGCTTCGCCGGTGCGTTGATCCCCCCTGCCAAGACGGCGCAGGATGATCCGGATCATGCCTTCCAGCAGTTCGGGCTCTGACTTGACCAGCAGCTTCCAGCCCGCCCGTGACAGGGCGATGACCTCGGAATCGCGCAAGGCATAGACTGAGCCCGAATGAGGTCTGTCCTGTCCTTCACCCTCTGTATTGCTGCCGACGCCGCCGAGGAAAAGGGCCATCTCGCCCACAGGTTCACCGGGGCGGATATGGCCCACGAACTCGCCCTTGGCGCCGAAGGCACCCAGCGCGCCCGACAGCACGAAATAGATGGAATCAGCCGGTTCGCCTGCCAGGAACAGCGGCTGGCCGGCGGGAAGGGCAAACCAGCGGGCCTCCTTGCCGGCGGAGCGCATAGCCCGCTGGGAGACGTCCTTCAGGAGAGGGATCGTCTTCAGATCGGGGGTGATTTCCTTGCGTAGGAGGCCGAACATGCCAGTGTTACCTGAACTCTCGAGAGGGCAGCTGCAAGACCTCTAGCACAAAAGAGTTTACCAACGGGTGACAGCCCGAAGCGGGGCGGTTAATCCTGCCGCAACGAAAAGTAAGGGAGGGCCCATGCCGGTCCTGAAATCTGCGCTGGATGTTTCCGGCGCCAAATTCGCTGCAAATCGCGCGGCCATGGAAAAGCTTGTGGCGGAGCTGCGCGCAAAGACGGCAGAGGCTGCCCTGGGCGGCCCGGAAGACAGCCGCAGGCGCCACACAGAACGCGGCAAGTTGCTGCCCCGCGAGCGGGTGGAGCGGCTGATCGATCCGGGCAGCGCGTTCCTGGAGGTTGGCGCGCTGGCAGCCAATGGCATGTATGATGGCGAGGCGCCGGGCGCTGGCTTGATCACCGGCGTGGGCCGGGTGGAAGGGCGGGAATGCCTGATCGTCTGCAATGATGCGACCGTGAAGGGCGGGGCCTATTTCCCGATCACCGTGAAGAAGCACCTGCGGGCGCAGGAAGTGGCGATGGAAAACCATTTGCCGTGTATCTACCTTGTGGACAGCGGCGGAGCGAACCTGCCCCACCAGTCTGAAGTGTTTCCTGACCGCGAGCATTTCGGCCGCATCTTCTACAATCAGGCGCAGATGAGCGCGAAGGGCATTCCGCAGATTGCCGCCGTGATGGGAAGCTGTACGGCGGGCGGGGCTTACGTGCCCGCCATGAGCGACGAAACGGTGATTGTGCGCAAGCAGGGGACGATCTTTCTGGGCGGGCCGCCACTGGTGAAGGCGGCGACGGGCGAGGAGATTTCGGCGGAGGATCTGGGCGGGGCGGATGTGCATGCCCGCCGCTCGGGCGTGGCGGACCACTATGCCGCGCATGATGCCCATGCTCTGTCCATCGTGCGCTCGATCGTCCGTACGCTGGCAAAGCCGAAGCCGCAGCCATTTGAAATTCAGGCGCTGGCAGAGCCGCTTTATGATCCGCGCGAGATGCATGGGCTGGTGCCGCAGGATGTGCGCGAGCCTTATGATGCGCGTGAAGTGATTGCGCGCACGGTGGACGGATCAGAATTCCACGAGTTCAAGAAGCTCTATGGCGAAACGCTGGTCTGTGGCTTTGCACATATCTATGGGATGCCGGTGGCGATCCTGGCCAATAACGGCATCCTCTTCTCCGAAAGCGCGCAGAAGGCGGCGCATTTCATCGAGCTGGCCGATCAGCGGCGCATTCCGCTCGTCTTCCTGCAGAACATCACCGGCTTCATGGTCGGCTCGAAATACGAGGCCGGCGGGATTGCCAAGGATGGCGCGAAGATGGTGACGGCGGTGGCCACGGCCAGCGTGCCGAAATTCACCGTGGTGACTGGCGGCAGCTTTGGCGCGGGCAATTACGGCATGTGCGGGCGTGCCTATTCTCCACGTTTCCTCTTCATGTGGCCGAACGCGCGCATTTCCGTGATGGGCGGCGAGCAGGCGGCGAGCGTTCTGGCGACCGTTAAGCGCGACGGCATCGAGCGGCGCGGCGGCCAATGGAGCGCGGAAGAGGAGAACAGCTTCAAGCAGCCGATCCGGGATCTCTACGAGACCGAAGGCAATCCATATTTCTCCACCGCGCGGCTGTGGGATGATGGCATCATCGACCCTGCCGACACGCGGCGCGTGCTGGGGCTGGCGCTATCGGCCAGCCTCAACGCGCCGTTTGGGGAGCGTGGATTTGGTGTGTTCCGGATGTAAGCGATCCCCTCGCCGCAAATCTGCGGGAGGGGCGCTTGTGAAGGTCAGGCATGCCCGGCCGGTTTAAAGCTGGACATGCTTGCTCTTGCCGAGGTCTGGCTGCTCGTCCTTGATGTTGGCTTTGGCGACTTCGAAGAATACGCCGAGCGCAGATTTGTCCGATGCCCAGAGGGCAGCATCATGCGGCACGAATTTCAGCATCATGAGTTTGGGATCTTCGGTGCCGCCCGGATACCATGCATCGACTACCGGTCCCCAGAATTTCTCGACGGTGGATTTGTCATGATGCGGAGCAAGTTCGCCGCGCACACAGGCCTGGTAGTCCTTGTCGATGTGGCACATATGAACCATGCCGGGCGATTTCAGGACGGTTTGACCAAGCTCGCTGGTTTTGTCGGAATAGAAGTAGATGATGCCGGCCTCTTCATCCACCTGGGGCGCCATCGGCTGCATATGCTGATCATGATCGGGCGAGCCCAGCATGACGCACCGGCTGCCCTTGATTTCTTCCAACAGCTGGCGTTGCGGGTTCTGTTCAAATTTTTTCAGATTGGCCATATCGCTCTCCTTGGGATGTCCCTGCCCAACGCGGAGCGGGCGTGCATGTTCCCCCTCAGCGTGCTAGGGCATCTCGGATGCTGGGGTCCGAAAAGCTGTATAAGGACACCTACCTATCAACCTGAGCGGATTTTGCGGGTAGCGCTTGTCTCCAGAGGAGGCGCAGTCATGACCCAGACTATCTGCATCATCGACGGACATCCTGATCCCGATCCCGCCCGGCTCTGCCGCGCGCTGGCGGCATCCTATGCCGAGGGCGCCATTTCGGCGGGATATGAGGTCAGCCGGATCAACGTCTGGGAACTGAAGATCCCGCATCTGGAAAGGAATGAGGATTTCCTCACCCCACCCTCTGAGCCGATCCTGAGCGAGCGGGAGAAAATCACCGCGGCTGATCATATCGTTATCCTCTTTCCGCTCTGGCTGGGCGGGATGCCGTCAAAGCTGCGCGCCTTCTTCGAGCAGGCGGCGCGGGGCGGGTTCTTCGTGGCAGATCCGGAGAAAGCAGGTAACTGGCCGCGCCAGATGATGGCGGGCAAGTCAGCGCGTGTGGTTATCACCATGGGGATGCCGGGATCGGTTTACCATGTGCTCATGGATGCGGGCAGCCTGAAAGCGCTTGAGCGCGGGATTCTGGGCCTTTCCGGTTTCCGCCCGGTCCGTCATACGATCTTGGGCGGGGCTGGTGATGTCTCGTCCGAGCGATTTCATGCCTGGAAAAGCCAGATGTGGGAACTCGGCCATTCTGCAGCTTAGGCTGCAGAGGCGTTAAGCCTGCCATAAAATAGCCTTCAGACTGACAGGCTTTTAACGGATCGATGTTCCCGTTCATGCGTCCTTCATGCAAGGCGCCGGCCAACCCGGTGCCAGTCAAAGGAGTGAAACACATGATCCGCGTAACCCTGATTTCCGCCGCCGCTCTTGTTGGTGCCATGGGCGCCTATGCTGATGAAAAGGCGACGTTTGCCGACGTTGATACCAATGCCGATGGCGTGATCAGCGCTTCGGAGTTCATCGCGCACAAGACCGCTGACGGCAAACATACAGAGGTGGAAGCTGCCGCGAAGTTTGAAGAAGCTGCCGGCATGGACGGCCAGATCACCGAAGCCGACTGGGAAGCCATGAAGGCTGAGCGCAAGGCCGACAAAGCCGACACCACGGGCGATACCAACTGGTAACCCCGACCCGGTCTGAAGATCTCATCCGTCTCGATCTTCAGATATGGCATGACCTTTCCGCGTCATGACAGGGCCTGTCTCCTCTGGGAGGCAGGCCTGTGCGGCGTGGATGGACTGGATTCCCCTGAGAATGGACCGGCCCCTCACAGCAGGCACTAGACATTTCCTCTGGGGTGAAGTCGATGGGGGCAAGCGGCTTCTTGCGCCGCAAACGCTGCGTAAGAGTGTGCCACCCCATGCCCGAGACGGCGAATCGATTTGATTTCATCCGGCTGGCTTTCGCCGCGGGCGTGTTTGTCTATCACGGCGTCGCGATCGGTGCGCCGGCGCCCTTCGGGCCGCTGGAAAATTCGCTTTCGCACATGGCCGAGCTATCGATCCAAGGCTTCTTCATTGTCTCTGGTCTGTTGGTTGCGGGCTCTTTTCAGCGCGCATCGGGGCTTCTGGATTATGCCGGCAAACGGGTCCGCCGCCTGTATCCGGCCTATGCGGCGGTCATCCTAGTGCCAGCGGCGATCAGCCTTGCCCTGATGCAGGATGTCCAGGCGGTTGCCAGCTATCTGGGGGCCAATCTGGTGTTCCTGAATTTTCTCTCGCCCACGCTTCCTGGGCTCTTTGAGGGCAACCGCTTTCCGGAAGTGAACGGCGCGCTGTGGACACTGAAGATCGAGGTGATGTTCTATATCGCCCTGCCGATCATCCTCCTTGTGCTGAAGAGGTTCGGGGCGTTCTGGTGGGTTCTGATCCTTGCGATTTATGCGGCCGGGGAGGCCTGGGCGTATTTCGTGCCGCGCCTGATGCAGGGCAGCTATGGCGCGGAACTGGGGCGCCAGTTGCCGGGTCAGATGGCCTTTTTCGCCATGGGTATTGCGCTTTGGAAAGCGTCGCCCGGCATACAGCGGCGCTGGGCGGCGCTGGCGCTATGCGGCACGGCGCTGCTGGGGGCGAGTTTTCTCTATCCGTTTCTGGAGCCGCTGAGAGCCTTCGCGCTGGCCGGGGTCATCGGCGCGGTTGCCTGGGCGCCCGGGCCAAAGCTCAATGTGGCGCGCTATGGTGATGTCAGCTATGGGCTCTACATCACGCACTTTCCGATCCTGCAGGCGCTCGCCGCAGCCGGGCTGGCCACCAGCCTGGGGCTTGCCGCTTACCTTGCCGTTGCGACAGCGCTGACCCTCGCCGCCAGCTTCGCGCTGTGGCACCTTGTCGAGAAGCCCGCCTTGCGCCCGTCCAGTCACTATCGCAGGGTGGCCATAGATAGTTGAAACAGGGAAATCCCAATGCGTGACTCAGAATATGATCTGATCCGGTTTGAAGCCACAGAAGAGGGGCTTGCGGTCGTTACGCTGAACCGGCCTGACGTGCATAATGCCTTCAATGCCGAGTTGATCGCCGAGTTGACGGACGTGTTCACGATGATTTCGGAACAGCCGACCATTCGCATGATGATCCTGCGCGGTGAGGGGCCTTCATTTTCTGCGGGCGCAGACCTCAACTGGATGAAGCGCGCGGCGCTGCATTCGCGTGACGACAATGAGACGGATGCCTTGCGCCTGGCCGAGATGCTGCGGCGCCTCTATGAGATGCCGCAGATGACACTGGCGCTGGTGCATGGCGCGGCGATGGGCGGGGGCGCGGGTCTTGTGGCGGCGTGCGATGTGGCGATTGCCAAAGCGGGCACGCAGTTCCGCTTCTCGGAAGTGCGCCTGGGGCTCACCCCCGCCACCATCAGCCCCTTTGTGGTGCAGGCCATCGGCCCGCGCTGGGCGAAGGCGCTGTTTGTGACGGCGGATGGTTTCGATGCGGCGTATGCGGAGAAAATCGGCCTGGTGCATTATGTGGCCGAGGATGACGTGAAGATGGGCGAGCTTCAGGAGCATATCGCCCGGCTGGTATTCTCGGCGGCGCCCGGCGCTGTGGCCGATGCCAAGCAGCTGGTCGTGGATGTGACGGGCATGGAAATCGACAATGCTCTCATGCACACTACCGCCAAGCGGATCGCGGCTCGCCGTGTCTCCGAAGAGGGGAAGGAGGGCATTGCTGCTTTCCTCGAAAAGCGCGCGCCCTCCTGGAAGAGCTGATGGGCGCCCTCGTCAGTCGGGGGAGAGGTCTACATCGAGGCCGAAATTGCCCAAGGTGACCTCAAGCGCCGTGACCGGATTGACCCCGGTTAGTGCTTCTATCTGCCCTCGGAATATGTACGCCAATAGAGCGAACATAATGATGTAGACAATAAACTGCATCAGCGATTTCAGAATGAAAGCGCCTGCGCTGCCGATAACGAGGCCGATGGCGCCCATGATCAGCGCGCCCTGTACGGGCGAAATGCCGTCCGTAACGAGGCCCTGATTATAGCCGAGATAGGCGCCGATGCCGCCGCCGATGACGCCTGCCAGGCTGGCAAGCCCGGTTCCGGAATTATAGGCCATGGGGTCCCCCTTGGTTTCAGACCGGTTAAGCATTACGCGATTGCGCGGGCCTCACAAAGCCTGAAATTTACCGCCGTCCGGTGCCCTCGTGGCCATGTTGCCGCCCCGGTTTACCGTGAAGGGAAACAGTCATGATCCCAGATGGAAACGTTTCCCATGCCGCCCGGCTTCGCGCCCGCCTCCGCGCCGCGCGGGAGGGGCTGCGCGCGCGATATGTGAAGGGGCCATGGAGCCTTAGCGTATTCGAGTTTGTCAGTTTCGGTATCAAACAGGCCTGGGCCTGTCTGTTCGGCGGGGCAATGCTGGGGTTGCTGCTGCTGACACATTTTTTCTATCCGGAGGGAGCGGCGCTTTCCCGATACGACTTTCTGGTAATTGCCGCGGTGGCCCTGCAGGCGGGGCTTTTGCTCAGCGGGCTGGAAACCTGGGAAGAGGCGCGGGTGATCTTCGTGTTCCATGTGGTGGGCACGGTCATGGAGCTGTTCAAGACGGGCGCCGGCAGCTGGATCTATCCGGAGGAGAGCTTCTTGAGGATCGGCGCCGTGCCGCTGTTTTCCGGTTTCATGTATGCGGCGGTCGGTTCCTATCTCGCCCGCGTGTGGCGGATCTTCGAGTTCCGCTTCACACGGTTTCCCCCGCTCTGGCTGCAGGGCCTGCTGGCGCTGGCGATCTATGTGAACTTCTTTGCCCATCACTGGACCGTGGACATCCGGTACGGCCTCTTCGCTGCCACCGCGCTGATCTACCTGCGCACGACCGTCTGGTTCCGTCCGGATGCAATCCACAGGCCGATGCCGCTGCTGATCGGCTTTTTCCTGGTGGCAGTGTTTATCTGGTTTGCGGAGAACCTTGGAACATTTGCGCGGGCCTGGGCCTATCCGGGGCAAGAAAATGGCTGGGAAATGGTGTCTTTATCGAAGCTCGGATCATGGTATCTGCTGATGATCATCAGTTTCGTCCTGGTTGCCAGCGTGCACCGGGGCCGGGGAGGCCAGACCAGTGACCATAACCAAGCTTCTCGTCGCTAACCGGGGCGAGATTGCCGCCCGCATTTTCCGCACC
This sequence comes from Hyphomonas sp. NPDC076881, assembly GCF_050269995.1. NCBI lineage: Bacteria > Pseudomonadati > Pseudomonadota > Alphaproteobacteria > Hyphomonadales > Hyphomonadaceae > Hyphomonas > Hyphomonas sp. NPDC076881. The sequence goes on from NZ_JBNNJJ010000013.1 coordinate 48,892, forward strand.
TGCCGGGAACTCGGCATCGAGACCGTGGCCGTCTATTCCGAGGCGGACCGCGCCGCCAAACATGTGCGCGAGGCCGATGAGGCTGTCTGCATCGGCCCGGCACCTGCGCCCGAGAGCTATCTGCGTATGGAAGCGATCATCGCTGCCGCGAAGGAGGCGGGCGCTGACGCGGTCCATCCCGGCTATGGCTTCCTCTCCGAAAACGCCGCCTTTGCCGAGGCTGTGGTGGCGGCTGGGTTGATCTGGGTCGGCCCGCCTGCCTCCGCCATTCGCGCGATGGGACCAAAGGACGAGGCCAAGCGCATTGCCGAGGAGGCGGGCGTGCCCGTGCTGCCCGGCTATCGCGGAGAGGCGCAGGACATTGCCACGCTGAAGAAGGCGGCCGCGAAGATCGGCTATCCGCTGCTCATCAAGGCGGTCGCAGGAGGCGGCGGGCGCGGCATCCGGCAGGTGTCCAAAGAGGCCGAGCTGGACGCTGAACTCGTCAGCGCCGTGCGGGAGGCGGAAAGCGCCTTTGGCGATGGCCGCGTCATGCTGGAGAAGCTGGTTCTGCAGCCGCGCCATATCGAAGTGCAGGTGTTTGGCGATGCCCACGGCAATGTCGTTCACCTGTTCGAGCGGGACTGCTCGCTGCAACGCCGCCGCCAGAAGGTGCTGGAAGAGGCGCCTGCGCCGGGTATGCCGGAAGACGTGCGCGAGGCAATGACGGAGGCATCCGTGAAGCTTGCCAGGGCCGTCGGTTATCAAGGGGCCGGTACGGTGGAATTCATCGTGGACGGATCAAAGCCTCTGGCGATGGACACATTCTGGTTCCTGGAAATGAACACGCGGCTTCAGGTGGAGCATCCGGTTACCGAGATGGTGACTGGGCAGGATCTGGTGGAATGGCAGTTGATCGTCGCTTCGGGTGGCACGCTGCCGCTGGCGCAGGACGAGATTGCGCTGAATGGCCATGCCATAGAGGCGCGCATCTGCGCGGAAGACCCCGCCGAAGGTTTCCGCCCCGGCGCGGGCGTGATCCTGGAGTTCGGATTGCTGGATGAGCCCGATGGCGAGATCATCCGCTGGGACACCGGCTTTGAAACCGGTGACCGTGTGCCCTCAAATTACGACTCCATGATTGCCAAGCTGATCGTCTACGGAGATCACCGGGACGAGGCGCTGGAGCGCCTGACCGATACGCTGGCGCATACGCAGCTGGCGGGGGTGCCGTCGAACGCCGGTTTCCTGCGCCGCTGCGCTATGTCGGATGCGTTTCAGGCCGGTGCGCATCATGTGAACTGGATCGGCGAGAATATGGATGCTCTGACGACCGCGCCGCCGGAGCACCTGGAGGCTTCGCTGAACGCGGTAGCGAGCCTTGTGCTGGATGAGGCGCCGGGCCTTTCCCCTTGGTCGATCAATGACGGTTTCCGCCTGAACGCCGCGCCGCGCCGCACCATTGTCCTGGCGGCCGATGGCGAGGCGGAGATGGTGGAGGCGGGCATTCCGATGCCGGAGGATGTGCCATTTCCTCTGGTGACGGATCTTTCTCCGCGCCGGTATGCCGTTACCTGCGGGGGCGACACGTTTCTGGTGACGATCCCCGAATACAGCGCCGATGCCGACGCAGCGCTGGGCGGCAATGCCGTGAAGGCGCCGATGCCCGGCAAGGTGCTGACCATCACGGCGAAAGCAGGCGAAGCGGTGACGCGCGGAGACACGCTGGCCGTTCTGGAAGCCATGAAGATGGAACACGCCCTCGCCGCGCCGCGCGATGGTGTGATCGAAGCGGTGCATGCAGGAGCCGGCCAGCAGGTGGCCGAGGGCGACCTGCTGGTGTCGCTGGTGGAAGAGTAAGGTTCAGCTCAGTTCCAGCCCTTCTAGCTCGCCGCGCTCCCGCCAGGCCTTCAGGATACGGAAATAGGCGTTGGGGCCTTCGCCGTAGGAGTTGTTCTGCGCGGCCCGGTCGCTCGGCTTACCTTCATTATTGTAGTACCCCGGCGTGCATTCTTCGAGGAATTGCTGGCGCATGACGGCCTTCTCGATGATCTGCTGCACCCAGGCGGCTTCGCCTTCGGGGCTCGCCTCGAAAGTGCCGGCCTGACGGGCTGAGACTTCGGAGAGGATGTGGGCGATCTGCTCGGCCTGCTCGTCCAGCAGGTGGGGATAGTTGGCTGTGAAGCCCGCCTGGCCTGACCCCATCAGGAACATGTTGGGGAAGTTATTGACCGCAAGGCCATGCAGGCTGCGCATACCGTCAGCCCAGTGATCTTTCAGGTGCACGCCGCCCTTGCCGACAGGATCATACCCCGCGCGGCGAGTGTAGTCCGTACCTACTTCAAAGCCGGTGGCGTAGACGAGGCAATCGACCTTGTATTCGATACCATCGACAATGATCGAATCCTCCGTGATCCGCTCAACACCCTGGCCACCGGTGTCTACAAGCGTCACGTTCGGACGGTTGAAGGAATTGAGATACGCATCATGGAAGCAGGGGCGTTTGCAGAACTGGCGATACCAGGGCTTCAGCTTGGCGGCGGTTTCCGGGTCTTTGATCACCTCGTCGACGCGGGCGCGCACCTGTTCCATCTTCTTGAAGTCTGCCAGTTCGGCGAGTTCTGCCAGACGCGCCGGCGAGAGTCCCTTCTTGTCACCGGAGCTGGCAATGAAGAGGATGTTGCGGATAATGTCCGTCCACCCATCCTGCACCAAGTCTTCGGGCTCATAGCCGCCTGAAACCAGCGTGTTGAAATTCTCCATGCGGCGGCGCTGCCAGCCGGGCTGGAGACTTTTGGCCCAATCCGGATCGGTGGCGCGGTCATTGCGCACATCAATGGAAGAAGGCGTGCGCTGGAAGACGTAAAGGTGTTTGGCGCCTTCGGCGAGATGGGGCACGCATTGCACGGCGGTGGCCCCGGTGCCGATGATGCCGACCACTTTGTCCTTTAGCTTCGTCAGACCGCCGGTGCTGTCTCCGCCCGTGTACTGATAATCCCAGCGGCTGGTGTGAAAGCTGTGCCCCTTAAAGCTTTCAACGCCTGGAATGCCGGGCAGCTTCGGCCGGTTCAGCGGGCCGTTGGACATGATGACGAACTGGGCCGTGAAGCGATCATCCCGGTCTGTCTCGACGATCCAGACGCGGCGGGCTTCATCCCATTTCATGCCAGTGATGCCGGTGCCGAGGAGGGCGTTTTCATAGAGATTGAAATGCCTGGCGATGCGGGCGGAATGTTCGAGGATTTCCGGTGCCTTGGTGTACTTCTCCTTCGGCATGTAGCCGGTTTCTTCCAGCAGCGGCAGGTAGATATAGCTCTCGATATCGCAGGCAGCGCCGGGATAGCGGTTCCAATACCATGTGCCGCCGAAGTCTCCGCCTTTCTCGATCATGCGGATGTCCTTGAAGCCCGCCTTGCGCAGGCGGGCGGCGGAGAGCAGGCCGCCAAAGCCGCCGCCGATCACGGCAACCTCCACATGATCTGTCACCGGCGCGCGGGCTATGCGCTCCGTATACGGGTCTTCCAGATAGTGGGCGAACTGGCCGGCAACATTCACATATTGCTCGTTGCCATCCTTGCGCAGGCGCTTGTCACGTTCGGCGCGGTAGCGGGCGCGCAGCTGGTTGGGGTCAAATCCCAGATCAAGGGCGGCGTCGTCGGCCATGTGTCGTTCCTCCCAGGTACGGATGCGGGGTCTCTGCCCGTCATTTCTCGTCCGATGAGGAAACCTAACCGCGATTTTCAGCCGCTAACAGCCGTCACCCTGCGTCAGCCGCCAAGGCCCGACAACGCACGGATAACCACGTAAGCCAGGATACCGGCGCCAATGAACAGCCAGACGTTACTGCCAGGATAGCTATCCTTGATTTTTTCGGGCGCGGGGCGGTTCAGCAGCCGGTCGAATTCCCGCTGCTTGCGCACTTCGTAAGGCGCTTCATGCCATTCGACGCCTTCGCGCACCCGGCGCAGCCAGGCGTTCATGTGCCGCTCGGCCGGGTGGCTGGAAGGTTGGCGCACCCAGCCGAACTGGGCGTCGAGATCGTCAAAGAGGCGCAGGGTCAGCCAAGGGGGTAGTTGTACATCTCCTGACTGTGCGTAGTAGCCGGTTGCATGGCAGAGATAGTTGCGCACCTGCCATTGCAGGGCGCGGTATTCATCGATGCCTTCCAGGTCCGGCGAGTTGAAGAGTGCATCGAGATCGGCGCGGGAGGGCGGACCCCAGGGAGAGATCAGTGCCTCGTGCAGCTTCTGCATGGCCGCGTCGATGCGCAGGTCAAAATCGGAGGGGGTGTAGGCTTCTGCGTCCTCGTCTTCTTCCAAATCCGCGTCGGCGTCTTGGGGTGACGGGGCGGCGCGGGTGACCGTATCTACCGCCTGTTCTGTCAGCTTCCCGATTTGTCTGCCCTCTGACGGAGCAGAGCTGGCCTCCGGTTCAGCTTCTGCTGCCTCGTCATCCTCTTCATACTCTTCGGGATATTCCGCCCGCCACCGCGCCTCCTGCCGCGCGCGTTCGAAAGCTTCGCGCAGGGCCATGAACGCTGTGCGGTTATCTTCGGGCCGGGTGACCTTCAGGCGCTCCGCATAGGCCTTGCGGATGTCGGCTTCGGTGGCGGTTTTCCGGTCGAGGCCGAGCAGGGTGAAGGGGTCAGAAGACATCCTCGCCCTCGACGCGGCTCAGGATTTCTTCGATCTGGGTGCGGGCGTCCTGGATCTGGCGCTTGTCATGGGTGTGCAACACCGCCTCGAACTGGGCGAGGATATGGCCGATCTCCTGGCGCAGCTCGCCGAGGCTGTTTTCATAGGCCGCGCGCAGGCGGGCGATGATAGCGGCGTTTTCCTGCTCGTCGCGCGGGTGAATCTTCAGGGCGGCGAGTTCCTTGAGGCGTTTGTCGATTTCGGCGCGGGTCATCGTGCCGGGGGTGCCTTCGATCACGAGGCGGAGGGTCTTCTTCGTGGCCACCGGTGTGGCCTCCACCTCCAGGACGCCGGAAGTGTCGTAGGTATAGCGCACCTCCACCGTCTTGTCGGCCTTCAGGTCTGCCGGCAGGGGTACGCGCAGCTGGCCGATGCGCACATTATCGCGAACGAAGGGGCTTTCGCCCTGATAGATCATCAGGTTGATCTCGCGCTGGTGCTGTTCCAGCGGGCTGATTTCATTGGCGCGGCTGGCGGGCACCACCGTATTGCGCTCGATCAGCGGCGAGAAATGGCCCGCCTCCCACTGGTTTGGCCCGAGCGGCACGGAGACTTCGTAGCCGAGCGTGAAGGGGCAAACGTCTGTCATCACCACATCGTCCAGCGCGGCATGGCGGCTGGCGAGACCGGCCTGGACCGCTGCGCCGAGGGCGACGACATGATCGGGATCGATCGAGTGTTCCGGGAAGCGTTTGAACAGGCGGGTGATCAGCCCGCGCACGGCCTGCATGCGGGTAGCGCCGCCCACGGTGATGATGCGGTGCAGGTCGTCTGCCCGGAGGCTCGCGTCAGAAATGGCGCGCTGGATGGGCATGCGCAGGCGTTTTAGAAGTTCGTCGGTGATCTCGTCAAACTTCTCCCGCGTGATGGAGACGGGGCGGGCCTCGCCCTTGATCACATATTCGCCAGTGGCTTCGGCTTTTTCCGAGAGTTGGTGCTTCAGCCGGTTGGCGAGGGCGCGCAGGCGGGCACCTTCCTCACGGCTGACATCCTTGGGCTGGAGGCCGAGCTGGTGGCCGAGTTCTGTGGCCAGCGCGTCGGTGAAATCCTCCCCGCCGAGAAAGGCGTCACCTGCCGAGGCGCGCACTTCCATCACGCCGGAGAACATCTCCAGGATCGAGACATCGAACGTGCCCCCGCCGAGATCGACGACGAGAAAAGTGGATTCGGCGTCGCGGTCCTGCAGCCCATAGGCGAGGGCGGCGGCGGTTGGCTCGTTGACGAGGCGGTTGACCTTCAGCCCGGCAAATTCGGCGGCGGTGATGGTGGCTTTGCGCTGGATGTCGTTGAAATACGCAGGCACAGAGATCACCGCTTCTTCCACCTTGCGGCCAAGATGGGCTTCGGCATCTGCCCGCAGGCTGCCAAGAACCAGGGCGGAAAGCTCCTCTGGGCGGAAGGACTTCTTGCCCAGCTTCACCTCGTGATTGGTGCCCATATAGCGTTTGAAGCGGGCGGTGGTTAGGTCTGGGTGGGTCAGCAGCCGGTCACGGGCGGCGCGGCCCACAAGCATGGCACCATCATCGCCATAGCCTACGGCAGACGGCGTCATCACCTCGCCCAGCGCATTGGGAACCAGCTTTGGCCCATCAGCCTCGAATACCGCCACAAGCGAATTGGTTGTGCCAAGGTCGATGCCAATGATGGCCTTGTTGGACATGTGGTCTTGCCCCCGCGGGTATGCCTTCTGCACCCTTAGCGCGTCCGCACGCTCAGTCCAGCCGTCCTTTCACCCAGTGCCATGCCTCTGTTACAAAACTGCCCTATGCCGAGAGGAACATGCACAAGAAGGAGGCCGCCCGATGGCGATGATGGACGACAGCGAAAACAAGACCGTAAACCCGCGCATTGCCGCAGGTGTGGCCACCATTGGTGATGTGATCGGCCAGCGGCTGTCTCGGCGCGGCTTTCTGGGCGGACTGGGCGCGGTATCTGGCCTGGCGCTGGCCGGATGCACAACCGGGCGGGCGCCGCTGGCAGAAGCCGGGACGGGCGCCGGCAGCACGGCAGAGCCTGCATTCCGCTTTGTGGAAGTGGCGCGGGGGATGGACGAGACCCATCATGTGGCAGAGGGCTACCGTGCGGATGTGCTGATCCGCTGGGGCGATCCGCTGTTTGCTGACAGTCCTGCCTTTGATCCGATGAACCAGACCCCCGAAGCGCAACGCCGCCAGTTTGGATACAATAACGACTTCATCGGTGTTGTGCCTCTTGAGGCCGATGCGGCGGGGCAGGAGCGGGCGCTGCTCTGCGTCAATCACGAATACACGTCCACCAATCTGATGTTGCCGGGCGTTACCGCGGGCTATCCCGCGTCGATGACGAAGGCGCTTTCCGAGATCGAGATGGCGGCGCATGGCGGCACGATCCTGGAAGTGCGCAAGGAAGCGGGCGAGTGGAAGCCGGTCGTTGGTTCGCCCTATAACCGGCGGATTACGGCAGATACGACGCCGATGCAGGTTACGGGGCCTGCGGCGGGCAGCCCGCGTCTTCAGACGGCGGATGATCCTGGCGGCACGCTGGTTTCCGGTACGATGAACAATTGCGCTGGCGGCATTACGCCATGGGGCACTTATCTGATGGCGGAAGAAAACTTCAACGGCAATTTCCTTGGCGAATTGCCCGAGGGCCACCGGGAAGCGGAGAACCACAAGCGTTATGGTGTGCCGTCTGGCTGGTATCAGTGGGGCCGGTTCTTTGACCGCTATGATGTGAGCAAGGAGCCGAATGAGCCCAACCGTTTCGGCTGGATTGTCGAGGTGGACCCGATGGACCCTACGTCTGTCCCGAAGAAGCGCACTGCGCTTGGCCGCGTAAAACATGAGGGCGCCGAAAGCGTGGTGGCGCCGGATGGCCGCGTTGTGGTTTATACCGGCGACGATCAGCGGTTTGACTATGTCTACAAGTTTGTGACAAAAGGGACGTTCGCGGCCGGTGACCGGGCGGCGAACATGAACCTTCTGGACGAAGGCACGCTGTATGTCGCGCGGTTTGATGCCGATGGGACGGTGGCATGGCTGCCGCTGGTCTATGGAACCGGTCCGCTGACTAAGGAAAATGGTTTTGCCTCGCAGGCGGATGTTCTGATCGAAACGCGCCGGGCCGGCGATCTGCTGGGCGCCACGCCGATGGACCGTCCTGAGGACGTTGAGCCCAACGCCAAGACGGGTCGCGTCTACGTCATGCTGACCAACAATGATCGCCGCACGGAGGCGCAGGTGGACGCCGCCAACCCGCGCGCTTCAAACCGGTTTGGCCATATCATCGAGATCATCGAGCCGGAGGGGGATTTCACTTCTGAAACCTCGCGCTGGGAAATTCTGGTGCGCTGCGGCGACCCCTCGATTGCGCAGGTTGGCGCGCTCTGGAACCCTCTGACTACGGAGAATGGATGGTTTGCCAGCCCGGACAATTGCGCCATTGATCCGCAGGGGCGCTTGTGGGTTTCCACTGATGGCAACGAGAATTCCGGCGCGGCGGATGGCCTCTGGGCGCTGGAAACGCACGGCGAGGGGCGCGGCACAGGGCGGCATTTCTTCCGCTGTCCCGCGGGCGCGGAAATGTGCGGCCCCCGTTTCAACGAGACAGGCGAAGCCCTGTTCCTGGCGGTTCAGCATCCGGGGGATACCGAAGGGGCAAGCTTTGAGGCGCCGGGCACGCGGTGGCCGGACTTCCAGCCTGCCATGCCGCCGCGCCCAAGCGTGGTCGTCGTAACGAAACAGGGCGGCGGCCTGATCGGGGGATAAGGCCGCGCGTCTGTGCCTCCGTTTCAGCGCCGCAGCAGCACGCGGTGGCCGCCTTCGCGCGTCAGCTCGAGGGCGCCATCGGCGGTGATGCGCCAGGCCATTTCGCCCTGCAGGGCGGCGGTGAACTTCGTTTCCTGATTGTTCAGCGCCGGGGCGAGACAGGCACGGCGCGTCATCGCCAGCGGCGAGAAGGTGAGGTGGGTGCCGGTCGCGGCGTAGCTGCCGCTGAGGCTGTTGCAGCCGGTAGAGCCGGAAACCTTGCCGTCTTCGGTAAATGTCAGCGTAAGGACTGTGTTGTCGATCACCCCGCCACGGTTGAGGTCTTCAACCGTCCAGGTGCCGCCGCCGAGTGTCGCGGGGTCGCCCTCAACGACGTCGCCCTCCGCCGGAAGCGGACGGGCAGTGAAGGAGACGCCATCTCCGCCCCGGAGGATGAGATTGCCCAGGCTGTCGATCCTGCCTTCGGTCTTGCCGGAGAGGATTTTGCCGAAAGCGGATTCCTGTTCCATCACGCCGTCTGCCATGCAGGCCATCTTGGTCATGCCGACGCCGGAGAAGGCTAGCTCTGCGCCCGCCTGGGTATAGCCGCCGAAGAAGCGGTTGCAGCCCGTGGTGCCGTTGATCTTGCCATCAGCCTCGAAATTGATCTGCGGCTCGCTGCCGGCAACGACGGTGGTGCCGCCCATTGTTTCGACCTGCCAGCGGGTGCCGGCCAATGGTTTGAGGCCGGAGGGAGTGAGTTCTATCTCCGTGCCGTTCTGACCGGTGAGAATGACTTTGCCATCGGCGCCGGGGGCAAAGGTAGCTGTGCCCTTGAAGGCGGCATAGAGGGCCCCTTCCTGCGCGCCAGCCCTCGGATCAAGACAGGCCATCATGGTGGAGATGAGGTCTCCAAAGGTTACCTTGCCGTCTGTTTCGCCGAAGCTGCCGCCATAGGTGTTGCAGCCGCCAAAGCCGCTAACGCGGCCATCTTCACCGAACTTGACGGTTATCGGGCGCTGGCCGGAGACTGGCTGGCCGCCAATTGCGGATACGCGGTAATCTTTGCCGGCCAGTTTCAGCATGGCGGGCGCTTCAGGGGGCGGGGCGGCAGGCGCGGGCGCGACCTTGACCATCACCAGTGTGCCGGCATCCACGACGCCGCTGGTGACTTCGACCCGGTGGACGGTATCGGTGGTCCAAAGGAGGGCACCATCCGGACCGGTGACTGTGGCGCGCAGCGTATAGGTGAGGCGCGGGTCGAGCGCTTCATTGAGGCGCAGGGTGAATTTTTTCGGCACGCCGCCATCGTCCAGGCTGTCAGACCAGTCTGCCAGAGAAATGGCCGGAGCGTCGGCGCGGGAGGTATCTGACAGTTCCACCTTCAGGACAGACCCCTTCGGCGCGGCCATCCGCTCGCGATAGGTGGCAGAACCCTTCACAGTCAGCACGGCGGCCTCCTCTTGCGGCGACAGGGCCGTAGGCGGCGTCTGACAGGCGCTGAGAATGGGCGCGGCCGAGATGAGAAAGAGCGGGATAAGCGCCGCCTTGTAGAATTTTCCATATGCCATTCAGGCCTCCCTTCATATCAACTTGCCGGCTATCCGGATCGGCTTGTGCCTGCCGCTGCGGCAGATTCCCCGAAGGGATGGCATCAGCAAGGCGGCATTATGGCGAGCCTGATGCCATCTTACTCTACGACACGTCCGGCGGGATGCGGAAGGCCGTTTCCATGCCGGTGGAAGCTGCTACTCTCCCCGCTGAGGGTAACAGACTGGCGCATACTGGGGAGGTATCGCCGATGAAGACAAAAAGCACGATCGACCTGCAGCGGGGCCGATGGTTTTCGGCTTTGCCGGAGGCGTTGCAGGAAGAGATTCTGCAAAACGCGACGCGGCAGAAACTGCGGCGGGGCAAGCATGTGTTTCGGCAGGGAGACCCGCCCAGTGGCATCTACGGCCTGGTGGGCGGGGAGGCCCAGATCATCGGCACAACGCTGGCCGGGCTCGACATCCTGGTGGCGGTTTACCGGCCGGGCGACTGGACCGGCTTTCTCGCCTGCGTGGATGAGGGGCCCTACACCTTTTCCGTGATAGCCAGCCAGCCTTGCGAGGTAATGCATCTGCCGCTCGCGGCCGTGAGGCGGCTGTTCCTGTCAGACGCAGAGAACTTTCGCCGCTTCGTCTTGCCGGAGATGGCCTCGATCCGGGCGATCTATTCGCAGGTGGTGGAAAGCCTTGCCTTTACGCCGCTGCAGCGGCTGGCGCGGCGTCTGATCGATCTGACGAGCGAGCCGCATGGCGGGCGGGCGACCTCCTCCTTCATCAGCCCGGTAACGCAGGATCAGATTGCCCTGTCGATCATGGCGTCGCGCCAGTGGACCAATCGTCTTCTGCAGCATCTGGAACAGGCGGACGTGATCCGCATTTCCCGCAGCCGGATTGATATTCTCGACCGCGCGCGGCTCAGCCAGCTTGCGACACATGGGGAGAGCGGGTTCACGCTGGCCGAGACCGCGCCGGGGCAGGCCTCGCTGGTTTGAGCCGGCGAGGCCTGGGGCCGGAGGGTCAGTGCGCGTCGGTGATTTCGGAGATTTCGCCGAGGGTTTGGTCACCGCAGGTGATGGTGACGCGGCTATAGCTGCTGCCGGCGAGCGGGCCGGTATAGTGAACTTCCTCGGTGGCGATGGCCATCGTGGCGGGCTCTGTGGGCGCGACTGGAATGAGCTTCAGATTGAGGGCGGGGGTCATCGAGCGGTCCATCGGGCCGACTTCCCAATTGAAGGTGTATCCCCCTGATCTGACATCAACTTTTCCGATGACATGCACTGTCGGCGAGGCGTCGGGGCCGGGCATCCGGTCGATCCAGGCTTCCCAGTCGCGGGAGTCCAGCACGGCGCATTCTTCGGCCGGAGCAGCTTCGGGCGCCGGGGCCGTTCCGGGGTGACGGACATCTCTTCTTCAGCTGCCTGAACAGGCGGAGGCTCTGCGGCTGGGGGCTGGTCGGCAGGGGGCGCGCAGGCGGCGAGAATAATTCCGCTGGCCGCAGCCAAGGCTAGGAGGCGGAGGCTGGTCATGTGATTTCCCTTTTGTTTCAGGCTTCCCAGGATAGCCTTACTTGCGCGGGTAACGTGTCATTTTGAGGACAGTTCCGGACACTTACGGACAAATCCGGCAAGCCCTGCGCCAGCAGGGGCCGTCACCGCGTCACGGTTTTCTTTTTAAGCCCGCCGGCGGCCGGAAGCGAATAGAGCGTGCCATCTTCGCCGATATCGACCTTGCCGGAATAGACCGCGCCGGTGCCCTTCAGGAAGACAGGGTAGAGCAGCTTTGACGGCAGGGGCGGGACGATATGGTAAATCACCAGACGCTCTACCCCGGCGGTCTCTGCGGCGCGGGCGGCGTCCACCGGCGAAGCATGATAGTCCAGAATGTCACCAAACACCTTTGACAGCGGGGCGGCGCCAGCCTCGCCGGCCGCCTTCGACATGGCGGCGACCATTTCCGGGTTCAGCGCTTCATGGAAGAGGATATCGGCGCCTTCGGCGACGCTGACGAGATTGTCCGAATACACCGTATCGCCGCTGATGACAGCAGAGCGGCCTTTGTAATCGATGCGGAAGCCATAGGCCGGCTCGACCGGGGAATGGTTGACCAGGAAGGCAGTGATCTGAAGATCGCCCTCATCCAGCAACACGGCGCGGGCGCCGGGGCCGGCGGGCAGATCGATCACCTCCGGGGCAAGGCCATAACCGGCGGGGTTGGCAACAGCGGGACCATGATGGGCCATGCGGTAGGTGCTGTCGATACGGTAGGCGGCGTTGAAGCCATCGGTGATTTCGGCAACGCCAATGGGGCCAGCGACGGGCAGCGGCGTGGACCGGCTGCCGCCCACCCAGGCGCCGACCATGAGTTCGCCAAGGCCGTCAAAATGGTCCGAGTGCAGATGACTTAGATAAAGTTTTTCGGTACGGCCTGTGGGAAAACCCATGCGCGTGAGCCGGCGGATGGAGCCGCCGCCAACATCGAAAATGAAGGCGCGATCACCCGCCAGAACGCCGATACAGGGACCTGCCCGGGCAGGATCCGGCAGGGGGGAACCGCTGCCGCAGAGATAGAGATGAAGGCCATCGGGCAGGAGGGCGGAAGGATCTTTCCCGACATTTTCAGCGACGGCGCGGCGGAAGACCGCTTCGCCAATCTGGACCGCGAAAACCTGCCGCGCCGCCAGCAGCGCCAAGACACTGACGGCCAATGCGATAGCCGCCCATTTCACGATCCGCATATGCCCCTCCCACGGGTGGTTTTTGTGGGGAGGTTGGAGCATATGACATTATTCGTGTCAATTGTTTTGAGCGGGCGTTGGGCCAGACTGGAGGGACAGTTCCCCCGCGCGCAGCGGCGCAGGGGGATTAACCGGGCCGTTTACTGGCAGACCTTCGCGCTGGTGTTGCTGCCGCTCATGGTGCAGTGGGCGTAGCGGTATTTCTGCTTGGTTTCAGCGGAGATCTGCGAGGCGCTTTTCATTGCCGGGGGCGAGAAAGAGGGGCTGCTGGAAGTGTAGGTGGGGGCGCTGGAGCCGTAGAGCTGGCGCCAGCGGGCGTCAGCCATTCCGGGCTCATTCGTGCCGGTGCCGAAGGTCCCTTCCAGGCCCGTGCCGCGGGCGGCCATCTCCGCGTCAGCGGCGGCGCGAGCTGGGCCGGACTGGAACCAGAGGGCCGCGGCGTAGAGATCATGGGTGGCGACCTGATCCATGCGGCCGGCCGCCTTGGCGGCGAGGATGGCTTTCTCAGCGAGGTTTTTCGACCGGGCAGAGTTGATGGCAGCATAGACGGCATCGCCATAGCGGCCTTCGGCCAGGGGCGTGTCGATCATCGCGTTGAGGGCGGCCATCTTTGCTTCATATTCGGCCAGCTCGCGGTTGTAGGTTTCCCATTCCGTTGCGCGGTCGCAGGACTCTGCGTGGCCCTTGTTACAGGCGCGGCGCAGATAGGTGGAGCCGATTTCGTATTCCTCGATGTCGAGATAGACGCCGGCGACATTGCGGCAATCGCCGCCGCTGTTCTGCTCATCACAGCGGATCATGGAATAGGTGAGGCCCTTCTGCGCGTCGAAGGTGGCCGCGTCGGGGTCGGCATAGACCCGGGCGGCGACGCTGCAGGCCATCTCGTCGTGATACTTGTCGCAGGTGCGCTCGGCGAACCAGCCGGCGTTCGCCATGTTGATCATCGACGGATATTTGCCCTCGCTGCCGTCCCAGCCCCAGTAGAGTCCCCAGAAGCAGGGGCCGCGCACGCCAGCTTCGCAGCCAGCCTTGGCGGTGGCGATGGCCTTTCCGAAATCATGAGCGGGAGAGGTGGTGCTGAGGCGGTGGCCGATGCTCTTGTCGCACCCATCGACATGACCCATGGCGCAGGCGCGTTCCATGTATTCGACGCCTTTGACAACATCCTTGGGCACGTTGCCATCACCATTGGTGTAGAAATAGCCGGTGGTGGTGCAGCCATCGGGGATGCCCATGTCGCAGGATTTCAGGAAGAAGCTGGCAGCTATCTGCTTGTCTTCCGGGGCGCCGATGCCCTGGGCGTATTCGGCGCCGGTGTAGAAGCAGGCCTCTGCGTCACCGGCGTTGCAGGCGGGCTCAGATTCGGTCTGGGCGCTGGCGGGGGAGGCGAAGATGGCGATGGTGGCCGCAGCGGCGGCGAGGGCGAGGATGCGCATGAGGCAGGCTCCCTGTATGAGTGCGGGATAGGCGTGCCTTGGGTGTTAGGGAGGTTTTCTGGACGGGGGCACCCCCGGTTCCGGGGGGAGCTGGCCGCAGGGATCAGGTGCGGAAGGATTTGCGGCCGAAATAGGCGCTGCCAGGGGGCGGCGGCGGGGGCGGGCTGGTGGAGTCCGTCTCGGTTTCTTCTTGCGTCCCGGTTTCGGTATCGTCCGTCAGCCGCACAGCGCCAGCGCCCCAGGCGTCTTTTTTCTCTTCCGGCTCTTCTACCGGGGCCTCTTCACCCTGGGCTTGGGCGGTTTCTTCCGGAGCGGCTGTTTCGACTTCCAGGGTTTCCACAGGCTCGGGTTCGGCCTCAGGCTCTGCCAGCTTCACCGCAGCCAGCAGCTTGCGCACATGCGCGGCAGCGGCCGAGGCGGTGGAGACTTCAAAGTCCGGCACGCGCTTATCGAGGCGGCGAGCAAGCTGGCGGGCCTGATGGTGGGTGAGGGATTTGAGCTGGACGTTGAATGCCTCGTCCCCAATAGCGGCGCGCACCTGGGCAAGGCTTTCCGGCGTCTGGCCGGCCGAAAGCAGCAGCTTCTTGGCGATCATGCCGGCGGCGGCGGCCCAGTCCTTGTCAGAGACACCGAGCGTTTCCTGAAGGCGGAGAAGGGCGTTGACTGCCTGGATGCCGGACACCTCGCCGTCTGCGGTCATGCAACTTTCTCCCGGACTTCGGCGAGAAGCTGTTCGATGATCTGGAGGGCTTCACCCGACCATTTGGCCTGCAGCGTCGGCTCCGGCCCCAGTTCGATGGGGTTGGAGGCAAAGCCGGGCTTCATCGGGATCACGGTCTTGAACATCGCAAATTCGGTTTCCGCCGCAGTGGACGCTTCCCGCATCGCGCCGAGCACGACCTGCTGATGGGAGGAGCCATCATAGCGGGTGGCCAGGACAACCGGGAGCGTTTCGATATCCCGGTTACGCAGATTCTTCATGATGTCGCCAGTGAAGAGGTCGAGGCCCAGGGTGGACATGAAATCCGGGATTGTCGGCACGATGATCAGATGGCTGGCCGCCAGGACGGTTTCCGTCATCACCGAGATGCCAGGCGGGCAATCGAAGAGGATGACATCATACTGCGCCTTCAGGAGGTTCAGATCATCCCGCAGGCGCTTGCCGACCTGATTCTGCAGGGCCTCCATGGCATAGCCCTTGGCGGTCAGCTCGAAGATCAACTCGCGCTCTGTCTTGCGCAGGCGCGGTGAGGAGGGGATGAGATCCAGCGGCAAGGGCTTGCCCTTGAAGGTGACGTCGCTGGCGTCCGTGATGATGAATTCACCCAGACGGCGCTGCTCGTTCGCGAAGAAGTTTTCCAGCAGCCAGTCAGAGATGGTCATATAGTCGTTGATGGCCTCGAACAGGTGTTCGTCGCCATTATTGCCGAAGATCAGCAGCGAGGCATTGGCCTGGGTGTCTAGGTCAATCACCAGGGTGCGCATACCCGAGGCTGCGAAGGCCTCCGCGAGGCTGACGCAGGTGGTGGTTTTGCCGACACCGCCTTTGGAATTGGCGATCGAAATGACGCGGGCAGACATTTTGCGTTTCTGTTCCTGTCTCAGCTCAGAGCCCCCGGCTCTTGCCAGATTTGGGGGGACAAGGCCACCCGCTATCCCCGCTTTTGAACACCGCCCCCGAATAAAAAATCGTCAATGATTCAGAGGGCAGCGCGCTGTGCCTGCAGAAAGTTGTGCCGGTCAATCCGGCAGGGGGCTGCGTGCGCCGAAAATCGGGACTGTCGGAACAAGCCGGCAGTGACCTGAGGAGCGGACCTTTGAACTGGAATTGGCCATTCGCAAAATCAAGGCAGGAGCTGAAATCGGCGGGCCATCTTGAATGGCCGCTGGTGGCGCTGAGCGAGCCGCGCGCAGCAAGCTGGGGCAGCCGGGAGGCCGGCGCGTTGACGCGAGACGGATACCTCAAGAATGCGGTGGCCTATCGCTGTGTACGCATGGTGGCCGAGGCGGCGGCGTCCATTCCGCTGAAATCTGGCCATGAGGGTGTGGCGCGTCTGATGCGTCAGCCGATGCCGGAAGCGGCAACCGCTGGCTTTCTGGAAGCCGTGTATACGGAGCTTCTGTTGACGGGGAACGCGTTTGTCGAGGCTGTGCGCCTGCCGGGAGAGACCGCTGTGGCGGCGCTGTTTCCCATCCGCACGGGCCGGGTGCGCCCGGTGAAAGATGCTGCCGGCTGGGTGGAGGCCTGGGCCGTGAAGGGACAGGGTCGGGAACGGCGCGTGGGACGCGAGGCGAGCGGCTGGTGCCCGATGATGCAGGTGAAGCTGTATAATCCGGCTGACGAGGCGATGGGTTTGCCACCGCTGGCCGCCGCGCGCCGGGCGCTGGATCTGCACAATGCGGGGGCAGACTGGGCAAAGGCCCTGATCGACAATGCCGCCAAGCCTTCGGGCGCGCTGGTGTACGGCGGGGGCGGGCGAATTCCGGCTGACCAGTTTGACCGGCTGAAAGAGGAACTGGCGCAGAGCTTTTCCGGGGCGGGCAATGCCGGGCGGCCGATGCTGCTGGAGGGTGGCCTGCAATGGCAGGCGCTGTCGCTTTCCCCTGCCGAAATGGATTTTCAGGAAACGCGGGCGATGGCGGCGCGGGAGATTGCACTGGCGCTTGGCGTCCCTCCGATGCTGTTGGGGATTCCCGGGGACAATACGTATGCGAATTATCGCGAGGCGAATGCGGCCTTCTGGCGGATGACCGTTCTGCCTTTGGCGCAGCGCTTTGCCGGGGCGCTTTCCTGCTGGCTGGACGAACCGTTTGGCGAGGATGTGGAGGTGCGGCTGGATCTGGAGGCTGTACCGGCGCTGGCAGGCGAGCGGGAGGCGCTGTGGGCGCGGATCAGCGCTGCGGATTTCCTGAGCCTTGAGGAGAAGCGCATGCTGGCGGGCGTCGCGCCATGAAGATCCAGGGGAAGGTGACGATTGCGCTGGTGCTGGCCGTGGCCCTGCACGCAGCGGGTGTGATGTTCTGGGCCGGGGCGGCGGCGGAGCGGATTTCGGCGCTGGAAGCCAGCGCGGCGACGGCGCGGCCGGTGGCCGAGCGGCTGGCGCGGATGGAAGCGGAGATGGCCGCCGTACGGGCACAGCTCGACCGTATGGAAGCCCGGATGGAGGCTCAGAATGCGCGCTGAGCCGATCTTGATCGAGGGCTATGCCAGCCTGTTTGGGCAGGTGGATTCGGGCGGAGATATTGTGCGCGCCGGGGCGTTCGCGCGCAGCCTGCGCCGGGGCGGGAGCCTGGCGATGCTGATCCAGCACCGTGACGGGGCGAGCGCCGGACGGTGGACGCGGATCATCGAGGATGGGCGCGGGCTGTTCGTGCGCGGACTGGTGGAGGCGCCGGGCGCGCTGGCGCTGGTGGGGGGAGGCCTGAGCGGGCTTTCCATCGGATTTCGCCCAGCGCGTTGGAGCCCGCGCCCCGGGGGCGGGCGGGAGCTGATCGAGGTGGACCTCGTGGAGATTTCACTGGTGCGCACGCCCATGCTGAGCGGCGCCAGATTTTCAGTTCAGGGACGAAGCCTGAGGCAGGCGGCGTGAGAAATATGGTCAACAAAGGAGACGACATGACCAGGGAAACCAAGATGGTGAAGGCGGAGACGGCCGAAATGATGGCTGTATTCGAAGCCTACCGGCAGGCGAACGACGCGCGCCTGGCCGAGATCGAGAAGAAAGGCGCGGCTGATCCGCTCTCGGATGAGAAACTGGCGCGGATTGACCGGCGGCTGGAGGCCCTCAGCCTGAAGATGGCGCGGCCCGATGCTGGCGGCGGCGCAGACCCGGCAGAAGATGAGCACCGCGAGGGCTGGATGCGCTATCTGCGCACAGGCGACGATAGCGCGATTGCCGGCCGGGAGCTGAAATCGCTCAACACCGGCACGGGCAGCGAGGGCGGGCATGTGGCGCCGCCGGAGCTGGACCGGCTGATCGAGGCGCGCCTGATGGCGGCGAGCCCCATGCGCCAGATTGCGACCGTGCGGCAGACGTCGGCCGGCGTTTACAAGAAGCCGGTGGGCCTGGGCGCGGCGGCGCAATGGGTGGGCGAGGAGGCCGCGCGGCCGCAGACGGCTGTGACTGGCCTCGACCTTCTGGAGTTTCCGGCGGGTGAACTTTACGCCATGCCGGCGGCCACGCAGGCGCTGCTGGAAGATGCGTATGCCGACATTGATGCCTGGCTGGCCGACGAGGTGGAGATTGCGTTTGCGGCGCAGGAGTCTGCGGCTTTCGTCAGTGGCAATGGCGTGGCCAAGCCGAAGGGGTTTCTCGATTACACGATTGTGGCTGAGAGCAGCCACAGCTGGGGCCAGATCGGCTCTGTGCCGGGGGACTTCACAGAAGCAGACGCGGCCGATCAACTGATCGACCTGATCTACGCGCCCAAGAGCCAGTTCCGGGCCAATGGCCGGTTCGTCATGAACCGGCGCACGGTGTCCGCCGTCCGTAAGCTGAAGGATGGCGATGGACGTTATCTCTGGCAACCGGGCAGCGGCGGCGAGGCGGCCACCGTGATGGGCTATCCGGTCACCGAGATGGAAGACATGCCCGACATTGGCGAGGGCAATGCCGCCATCGCGTTTGGCGACTTCAAACGTTTCTACCTGATCGCAGACCGCCAGGGCGCGCGTGTGTTGCGGGATCCGTTTTCAGCCAAACCCTACGTGCTGTTCTACACGACGAAACGTGTGGGCGGCGGTGTGCAGAACTTCGATGCGGTCAAAGTGATGACCTTCTGAGGTCTTGCTCGCGGCGGAGCTCTGGATTGCTCGGATGCTGTTCCGGGCTCCGCCCCGGGCATCCTGCGCCTCCGCTTTGCTCGCGTGGGGGCGCGCGTGAAATGTTGTTTCTAACCAAGGAGAAATGGAATGTTTGAATCTGTGATTGTCGCTATCATCCGCCAGGCAGCGCTGTTGACGAAACCGCAGCAGGAGGAGTTCACCACCAAGGCGGCCGAGGCCGTGGCGGCGCTGGTCAAAGGTACCAATACCGCCATCGACAATGAGTTGCTGAAACAGGTGGGCCTGCCGATGGGCGGGCAGGTGATCACCAAGCTGCAGGCGCTGATCTAAGCGCCGGCCGGGGCCGCCTGCAGGGCGCAGGCGGCCCAATTTTCTCTACAAGGATTAATCAGATGTCGGACCTGACGGTGATAACGCCGCCAGCAGGAGAGCCTGTGTCTCTCGATGCGGCGAAGGAATTTCTGCGCCTGGGAACAGACGCGGAGGACGGGCTCGTGGCGCGCCTTATCGCTTCGGCGCGGGCGCAGATTGAGGCGGCGAGCGGGCTGGCGCTGGTGACGCGGACATTGCGGCGAACCTGGCGGCGCTGGCCCTGGACGATTGCTGCAGGCGGCGCGCGGCTGCGGCCGGGGCCTGTGGGGGCGCTGGTATCCGTGACGCGGATTGATGGCGCGGGCGCAGAAGAGACGCTGACCGGGCGGTTTGATATCTGCGGCGGTAAGCTGCGGCTGAAGGCTGGGGAGGCGTTGCCGGGGATCGCGGTGGGCGGGCGCGTGGAGGTGGTGTTTCAAGCAGGCTTTGGCGCGCCGGGCGAAGTTCCAGAAGATCTTCAGCATGCGGTGAAGCTTCATGTTCAGGCAACTTACTTGCGCGGATCTGAGCGCCCGCTTTCGGGCGTGCCAGAGGACGTTCAGGCGATCCTTGATGCGCGGCGGGAGTGGGCGATATGAGTGGGGACGTGGCAGTGCAGGCCGCGCTGATGGCGGCGCTGCGCGGGGACGCAGGCGTGCAGGCGATTTTCGGCGAAAGCGCGCGCATATATGATGACGAAACAGAGGCGCCGGCCTTTCCTTTTGCCCGGCTGGAGCGGCACGAATGCCGCCCTCTGGGCGCGAGCGGGGGCGAGGCAAGCGAGCATGTGATCACGCTGGCGGTGCTCTCCCGCTATGGCGGATTGCGCGAGGCGAAGGGGGCGCTGGCGGCACTGCGCGCGGCGTTTGAGGGCGCGGACTGGAGCGGGGCGGGGCGGCACATTGTTCTGGCCTACACCACCTATTCCGACGTGATCCGCCAGTTCGACCGGAGGGCATTTCGCGGAGTTATCCGTTTCCGGATCATTTCAGAAGAGGAGGCCGCGTGATGGCGGGGCAGAGGGGCAGGGACATCCTGCTGAAGATCAGCGATGGCGCCGGGGTATTCGTGACCGTGGCGGGCGTGCGCGCGAGCCGGATTGAACTCAATGCCGGAATGGTGGACGCGACGGGGATGGATTCGCCCGATGCCTGGCGGGAACTGATCGCGGGCGCGGGCACCAAGATGGCGCGCGTGACCGGGCGGGGCGTGTTTCGCGACGCGGCATCGGACGCGCGGATGCGTGCAGTGTTTTTTGGCGGGGAGGCACCGGTCTGGCAGCTGGTGTTGCCGCATTTTGGCGTTCTGCAGGGCGCGTTCCAGATCAGCCAGCTTTCTTGGAGCGGGACGCATGAGGGGGAGGCAGAGTTTTCCGTGACGCTGGAGAGCGCCGGGGCGATGAACTTTGAGGCAATACCATGAACGTAGCGCGCGGAGAGACGAAGCTGACCGTTGACGGACGAACCCGGCGTGTCTGCCTGACGCTGGGAGCGCTGGCGGAGATCGAAAGCGCGCTTGGGTGCCGGACGATGGCAGAGTTGGAACTGCGGATGCGGGCGCTGTCTGCGGCAGATCTCATAATCGTGATTGCGGCGTTGCTGCGCGGGGGCGGGGAGGCGGAGACGGCAGAGCAGATCAGTGAGGCGGATGTGGCGCCGGGCGAGGCGGCGCGCGCAGTGGCCGAGACGTTCCGCCTGGGGCTGGCGGGCTGATGCTGCCCTGGGCCGAGATGCTGCGGGCGGCACTGGCGCTGGGGATCGGGCCGGAGGCGTTCTGGCGGCTGAGCGTGCGGGAATGGCGGTGGCTGAGCCGGGGCGGGGGCGCGCCTTCGCGCGGCGAACTGAGGGCGATGATGGCGGAACATCCGGATACGGGAGAGCAGAGATGAACGAGTTTGAACGGGAACTGGGCGTGGCGGGTGACGCCTTGCGGGCCTTGAGCGACGGGCCAGGACGGGAGGCCGCCGAGGCGCTGGGCGCGGCGTTTGATGGCGCGGGACAGCGGATCGAGGCAGCCCTTGGCCAGGCCGCGCGGAGCGGGGAACTGGACTTCCGGCGCATGGCAGACGGCATCCTGCGGGAGTTGGCGCGCGTAGCGGCAGAGGCGGTGATCCTGCGCGGGCAGGGCGGAAGTGGCGGCGTGAATGCGACGTTCAACTTTGCGCCGGGAACGGAGGATGCAAGCGCAGCCGGGAGCGCGGCAGGCGTGGCCGCAGTGTTGGCGCGGATGGTTCAGGCGGGAGGGCGGTTCTCATGAGTTTGGCTCTATTTCATGAAGTGAGTCTGCCCATCCCGCTGGCGCTGGCAGCAAATGGCGGGCCGGAGCGGCGCGTGGAGACGGTAACGCTGGCGGGTGGGCAGGAGGCCCGCAATGCAACCTGGGCCGGATCGCGGCGGCGCTGGGATATTGGGAGCGCGGCGGCGCGGGTGGAGACGCTGCACGCGCTGATTGCTTTCTTTGAAGCACGGGGCGGGCGGCTGCACGGGTTTCGCTTTCGGGACATGTTGGATGACCGGTCTGGCGCTCTGGGGACGGAGGTTTCACCCGTCGATCAGGCAATTGGCGTAGGCGATGGGGCCGAACGTGAATTCGCGCTGGTGAAGCACTATGGAGGGTGGGCGCGGCGAATATGGAAGCCTGTGGCGGGCAGCGTGCGTGTCGCGGTGGACGGGGCTGAAGGCGGGTTTGCCTTGGATGCGGCGACTGGCCTTGTGACACTGGCGGAGGCGCCGGCAGCAGGGGCGGTGGTGACGGCGGGGTTCCGGTTTGACTGTCCTGTGCGCTTCGACACGGACCGGCTGGATGTGACGCTGGAAGGATTTGGCGCCGGGCGGGCGATCCGTGTGCCGCTGGTCGAAATTATCGGGTGAAACGATGCGGGAGATAAGCGAAGGATATGCGGCGCGGCTGGAAAGCGGAGTCACGGCGACGTGTCTCTGCTGGGAGATTGCGCGGGGCGACGGGTTTGTGCTGCGCCTGACCGAGCATGATGGGCCGCTGGTGGCGGCGGGGGAAACCTATCTGCCGGGCGCGGGGCTGGAAGGGGCGGAATTTGTGCAGACTTCCAGCCTGGCGCCGGGGCGGGCGGCGGCGCGCGGGGCGCTTTCCCATGATGCGATCACGGAGGAAGACCTGGAGGCGGGCCTCTGGGACGGCGCGCGTGTGGATGTGTGGCGGGTGGACTGGCAGGCGCCGGAACACCGGGTGCATGTTTGGGCCGGGCGGCTTTCCGAAGTGCGGCGCGGGGCGCTGGGGTTTGAGGCACAGCTGGTGTCGCTGAAGGCGGATCTGGAGCGGCCTCTGGGCCGGCTTTATGCGCGCCGGTGTGACGCGGTGCTGGGGGATGCGCGCTGCGGCGTGGATGTAGGCGCGTTTCCGGGGGTGGCGTGTGATCACCGGTTTGAGACCTGCCGGAGCGTGTTCGGCAATGCGGAGAACTTTCGGGGTTTTCCACATCTTCCGGGGACGGATTTCGTATTGGCTGGCCCTGCGGCGGCGGGGAATGATGGAGGCAAGCGATGAAGCGGGCAGAGATTGTGGCAGCGGCGCGAGGATGGATCGGCACGCCTTACCGTCATCAAGCGAGCCTGAAGGGAGCGGGGTGTGACTGTCTGGGGCTTGTGCGCGGCGTATGGCGGGAACTGCTGGGGCCCGAACCTGAGGCACCCCCACCCTATACGCCTGATTGGGCCGAGGCGCTGGGGCGGGAGACGTTGCTGGAGGCGGCGCGGCGGCAGCTTCACGAGATTGCGCCCAGCGCGGCGCGCCCGGGCGACGTTCTGATCTTCCGTATGGGAATGGGCGTACCGGCCAAGCATTGCGCGATCTTGAGCGGAGAGGGGCGCATCCTGCATGCCTATTGGGGGCGGGCGGTGGTGGAGACGAGGCTGACGGATTGGTGGGCGCGCCGGGTGGCGGGGGCGTTTTCTTTTCCGGGACTGGAGGACTGAACATGGCGCAGATTGCATTTGCGGAGATTGGCGCGGCCGTCGGCACGCGGCTGCTCCCGGCGGGGCTGAACGTGGCGGGGCGGGCGATTTCGGGCGCGGCGATTGGCCGGGCGGCCGGCGCGATGGCGGGGCGCGCCCTCAGCAATTATTTGGCAGGGCCGGCCGAAGGGCCGCGCCTCAAGGCGCTGCATGTGATGGAGGCCAGCGAAGGGGCAGGGGTGCCTTCCGTCTACGGCCGGACGCGGGTTTCCGGGCAGCTGATCTGGGCGGCGCGGTTCCGCGAGCGGCGCACGACGCGGAGCGTTGGCGGCAAGGGTGGGCCGAAGGTCAATGAGTACAGCTATTCTGTAAGCTTTGCGGTGGCGATCGGTGAGGGGCCGGGCGTGCGCGTGATGAGGGCCTGGGCGAATGGTGAGGCGTTTGATCTCTCCGGCGTAACCCATCGCCTTTATAATGGCAGCGAGGCGCAGGTCCCCGATCCACTGATCGAGATGATCGAGGGGGCGGCGTCAGCCTATCGCGGGACGGCGTATATCGTGTTCGAGGATTTGCCGTTGGACGCATTTGGCAACCGCCTGCCGCAGCTGTCTTTCGAGATAGTTCGTGTGCCGCCTGGTGAGACGGGCCCGGGGCTGCGAGATAGTGTGACAGGGGTGAACATTATTCCGGCGTCGGGTGAATTTGTGTATGCAACCGAGATTGTGCGGGAACAGCTTTCGCCGGGGCGGGAGCGGGCAATCAATGCCAATTCGGGAGAGGCGCGGGCGGATTTCCTCGTCTCGCTGGACCAGATGCGCGAGGGGCTTCCGCGCGTGAGCCATGTGGCGCTGACGGTGGGGTGGTTTGGATCGAGCGTTGTGGCAGGCGGCTGTGTGATCCGGCCAGGCGTGGAGACGCGCGCGCGGGTGACCGTGCCGCAGGCCTGGAGCGTGGCGGGCGAAGGGCGCGCGGACGCTTACCTTGTTTCGCAGGACGAAGCGGGGAACGCCAATTATGGCGGGACGCCTTCGGATGCTTCTGTCGTGCAGGCAATCCGTGAACTGAAGGCGCGGGGGTATGCTGTGACGCTAACGCCGTTTCTGATGATGGATGCGCCGGGATTTCCCTGGCGGGGGCGCATTGGTGTTTCCGAAGACGGGACGGCGGCGGCGCGGGCGGAGATTGAGGCATTTGTGAACGGGGCGGCAGGGTATCGGCGGTTTATCCTGCATCATGCGGCGCTGGCGGCGCAGGCGGGCGGAGTTGAGGCGTTTCTTGTGGGCAGCGAGATGCGCGGACTGACCCGCGTGCGCGATGAGGCGGGCGCATTTCCGTTTGTGAAGGCGCTATGCGATCTGGCCGCAGAGGTGAAGGAACTGCTGCCCTCTG
The DNA here is from genome assembly GCF_050269995.1 of Hyphomonas sp. NPDC076881. Classification (NCBI taxonomy): domain Bacteria; kingdom Pseudomonadati; phylum Pseudomonadota; class Alphaproteobacteria; order Hyphomonadales; family Hyphomonadaceae; genus Hyphomonas; species Hyphomonas sp. NPDC076881. Next base: position 73,465 of record NZ_JBNNJJ010000013.1, read on the forward strand.
CAAAGGTTTCCTATGCGGCGGACTGGACGGAGTATGGCGCATATGTGCCTAGCGACGGGAGCGGAGATGTGCTGTTTCCGCTGGACGCGCTGTGGGCGCATCCGGCGATCGATTTTGTGGGGATAGACTGGTATCCGCCGCTGGGCGACTGGCGTGCAGGCGATGCCCATCTGGACGTATTGGCTGGCTTTGGCGCGGCGGACGACCAGGCCTATCTGGCGAGCCAGATTGAGGGCGCAGAGGGGTATGACTGGTATTATGCCGATGAGACGGCGCGGGCGGCGCAGGTGCGCACACCGATTGTTGACACCGCGCATGGGGAAGACTGGATATTCCGGGTAAAGGATTTGAGCGGGTGGCAGGGAAACCTGCATTATCCGAGGCCGGAGGGTATTCGCGCGAGCGTGCCGACAGGCTGGATGCCGGGGATGAAGCCCGTTCGACTGTCTGAAATCGGCTTTGCGGCGGTGGACAAGGGCGGGAATGCGCCGAATGTATTTTATGATCCCAAGAGCAGCGAAAGCGCGCTGCCGCCCTTCTCCACCGGCGAGCGGGATGACGTGTTTCAAAAGCGGGCGCTGGGCGTGGCGCTGGCGCATTTTGAGGCGAGCCCAATTGTGGAAGCGGCGCATGTATGGGCGTGGGATGCGCGGCCTTACCCCGCCTGGCCGATGCGCGGGGACATCTGGGGCGACGGCGAAAACTGGGCGCGGGGGCACTGGCTGAACGGACGTGAGGGGCTTACCACGCTGGCGGCGGTAGTGAGCGACATCTGCGCGCGGGGGGGCGTGGCGGCGGATGTGCGGGGGCTGGACGGGGTGATCGAAGGCTATGGCCTGGACGGCGTGCATTCAGTGCGCGCGGCGCTCGAGCCGCTTAGAGCCGCGTTCGGGTTTGAGGTGATTGAGCGGCCGGAGGGGTTGGTGTTTCATATGGGTGACGGCGTGTCGGCGGAGCTTTCCGGCGCGGCGCTGGCTGAGCCCGGCCTGATGGCAACGCGGCAACTTATGGACAAGGCGCCCGAGCGGCTGCGCCTGGCGTATATTGATCCGGACAGGGAGTATCAGCCGGGCATTGCCGAAGCGCGGCGGGGGACGGGCGACGCCCGGTTGGTGACTGATGTGGCGTTGCCTCTGGTGCTGTCAGCAGGGCGGGCGGAAGCTGTGGCAGCGGCCCTACTGGCCCAGGCCGCACGGGAAGAGACGGCGGAGATTGTCTTGCCACTGGCCGGGCTGGCGTTGGAGCCGGGCGATACGCTGCGCGTGGATGGCGGGCCGGTATGGCGGGTGATGGAAGCCCGGGAGGAAGGCGCGCGGCGGGCGCTGGCGCTTGTGCGCGAGACGGCGCGGGTTGTGGCTGCGCGCGATGGTGGGACAGCGGTGGCGCCCACGCCCGCGCCGGTATTTGCAGGCATCGACCTGGTAGTGATCGATGCGCCGTCTCTGCCCGGAGCAACGCAGGCGGGGCCGCTGGTGGCGGCATATGCGAGCCCATGGCCGGGGGACGTGGCCGTGCTGGCGGGGCCGGCAGCAGATGGCCTCAGCGAGCGGGCGCGGCTGGCGCGCCCGGCGGTGATCGGGCGGCTGACTTCGCCGGTGGCCCCAGGCCCTGTGGGGCGGTGGGACCGGGCGAACGTGATCGAGATGGAAGCACCCGATGGGAAGTTTGCCTCGGCGAGCAAAGCAGCTGTCTTGGCAGGGGTAAATGCGGCGGTGCTGGAGACGGCGGCGGGGTGGGAGCTGGTGCAGTTTCAGGGCGCGGAGCTGGTGGCGCCGGAGCGCTGGCGGCTAAGCGGGCTGCTGCGGGGGCAGGGCGGGCGGCCGAGCGGGGCGGCGGAAACGGGCGCGCGTCTGGTGTTGCTGGATGATGCGGTGGCGCGGGCCAGCGTATCTGGGCTGGAGGCGGGGCTGGCGCTGCTGTGGCGGGCGGCGGGGCTGGGCGAGGCGGCAGAAGCCGTGTTCGAGGACCGGGCGGGCCTGCCCTGGGCGCCCGTAGGGCTGGCCGCGCCGCCCGGACTTGTGCGCTGGGCAAGGCGGGGGCGGGATGTGCCGGACAATTGGGATCTGCCCGACCCTGCACGGACGGTAACTTACGCCATGGAAGCAGACTTCGGGGCTGGTTTCGGGGGGCGCACGGAAACGGCGCTGACCGAGGCAGCGTGGCCTGCAGGCGCCCTCGCCTTACGCATTGCCGAAACAGGGACAGACGGACGCATCGGGGAATGGCTTTCAATCCCGGCCGGATCATCATACCTGTAAGCGCTGGAACAGTTCTAGCGTTTGGAAGGAGCCCTCAGTGGCGCTTGATCCTTACAAGGTGCTCGGTGTGCCCCGGACGGCCACCGAGGCCGAGATCAAGAAAGCATACCGCGCCAAGGCCAAGGCGCTGCACCCTGATTTGCACCCCAATGACGAGAAGAAAGCGGAGGAGTTCAAACAGGCCTCCGCCGCTTTCGCTATTCTCGGCGACAAGGAGCAGAAGGCAAAGTTTGACCGGGGTGAGATCGACGGGGACGGAAATCCGCGCGGCTTTGCCGGCGGTGGGCCAGGCGCGGGCGAAGGATTTCCCGGCGGGGGCGGTTTCCGCTGGGAATCGCGCGGCGGCGGTGCGCAGGGCGATCCGTTTGAGGACATTCTTTCCGGCATGTTTGGCGGCGGGGGGCGGCGGCGCAATCCCGGCCCGATCAAGGGGCGCGATGTGCGCTACCGTGTGGAGATCAGCTTCGAGGATGCCGTGACCGGCGCGCGGCGGCGCATGACGATGGCCGATGGCAGCGCGCTCGACGTGAATATTCCGCCCGGCATCACGACCGGGCAGGTGCTGCGCCTGAAAAGCCAGGGACAGCCTTCGCCCGCTGACGGCCCGCCCGGCGACGCGCTGCTGGAGGTGGAAGTAGCGGGCAGCCCGGTCTGGACCCGGGATGGCAACAATCTGCGCATGAGCGTGCCGGTGGACCTGAAAAAGGCCGTGCTGGGCGGAAATGTGGATGTGAAGACGCCTTCGGGTACGGTCTCGCTGAAGGTGCCGGCCGGATCGAACACCGGCGCGCAGCTGCGCCTGAAGGGCAAGGGCGTGCAGGTGAGCCCGCCGGGAGACCTTTATGTGCGCCTGGAAATCGTGCTGGCAGACCCCAAGGATGAGGGGCTGAAGCGCTGGGCCGAGGGCCGGTAGGTCTGCTCGACTTCCCTGCTTGGCGGGCGTACGCTTTCCTCAGGCTTCTCTGGGGAGGGACATATGCCGGAATCCGGACTCATGGCGGGCGACAACTGGCTTGCCGTACTGGTGGCGGCGGCGGCGATTTATGCCGTCGGCTTTCTGATCTACGGGATGTTCTTTTCGGGGCTCTGGCTGAAGCTCTCTGGCTTTAGCCGGGAGCAGCTGAAGCCGCACATGTGGAAGATGGCGATTTCGCCGGTGATGCCGATTCTCACGGCGATTGGTCTTGCCATCCTGTTCAAGCTGGCGCGGGTGGACAATCTGGCGATCGGGGTGGTGCTTGCATTCCAGATCTGGTTCTTCATCGCCATGCCTGTGCGGCTCTATGCCTTTGTTTACAGTCCGGAAAAAATTGGACTTTTGCTGATGGATGGTATCCATCTGCTGCTTGGTTTCCTGGTGGCCGGGGCGTTTATCGGAGGCTGGCGGTAAGGTGACTGTCGCTGAACTTTATCATTCACTTCATGTTCAGAGCTGGCGCGTCATAGGGGGCAGCATGAAACGCATTCTGACGATATTTGCCCTCTCGGCTCTGACGGTTGCCCCCGGCGCTCTGGCGCAGCAGGGCGGCAATCCCTGGGCGAACCAGTTTTCCCCCGGACAGGCCCGTGAGGCCGTGCGCGAGGGCAAAACGGTGCCGCTGAGCAAGATATTCCAGCAGCTGAAACGCGAATATGGCGGTTATCAGCTGGGCGCGGAGCTTTACTCCCGCGACGACGGCACCACTTTCTATGAAATCGACTGGATGACGGAAGACGGCCGCAAGGCGCATTTCACCGTGGACGCGCAGAGCGGCTCGGTGATGAACCGCCGCGGCGGTTGAAACGTTTGAAGGACTTGCTGGAGAAGACACATGCGTATCCTGGTTGTTGAAGACGATGCAGACCTCCGCCGGCAGCTGGCCGATGTGCTCTCGCAGTCCGGCTATGCCGTAGACCTGGCCGCAGACGGCGAAGACGGCCAGTTCCTGGGCGAGACAGAGCCTTATGACGCGGTGGTACTGGATCTCGGCTTGCCGAAGATCGACGGGGTGAGCGTGCTGAAAAGCTGGCGCAAGGAGGGCAAGACCTTCCCCGTGCTGATCCTCACCGCGCGCGACCAGTGGAGCGAGAAGGTGTCCGGCTTTGATGCCGGGGCCGATGATTACCTTACCAAGCCCTTCATCACCGAGGAATTGCTGGCACGCCTCCGCGCGCTGCTGCGCCGGGCGGCTGGCCATTCGGCCGCGACGATCGAATGCGGCAAGCTGATGGTGGATACCCGCGCGGCGCGCGCAACGGTGAATGGTGAGCCGATCAAGCTGACGGCGCATGAATACCGCGTGCTGTCTTACCTGATGCACCATCAGGGCCGCGTGGTACCGCGCACGGAGCTGGTCGAGCATATTTATGATCAGGATTTCGACCGCGACTCCAACACGATCGAGGTGTTCATCGGGCGCCTGCGCCGGAAGATCGGCCAGGACCGTATCCAGACCGAACGTGGCCTTGGCTATCGCCTGATCGTGCCTGAGGACGAAGCGCGCGTTGCAGGTTGACGCCGAACGCGGCTAGAGCTCGCTGATGAGTGAGGTCTCCGCCCCCAAACGCAGCCTGATTGACCGCTGGTCCAGCGTTTCGCTGGCCCGGCGCGTCATGATTGCGGCGCTTGTCTGGGGGCTTCTGGTGCTGATCGGGGGCGCCGTGGCGCTCTCAGCCATTTACCGGGCGCAGACGCTTTCCCTGATCGAGGACGATCTGGAGCAGACGCTGGTGACGCTCTCCCGGGAGCTGACGCGGGAAGATGCGTTCCTTGCCGATGGCCGGGTGACTGACACCAACCGAAACTTCTTCTCGAACGATTCCCGTTTCCAGACGCAGTATTCCGGGCATTACTGGGCTGTGGTGGGGCTGACACCGGACGGCGAGATTGCCGGTGATTTCCGCTCACGCAGCCTGTGGGATGAGGCTGTTCCGGTGACACCGGAACTGATCGCCCGCGCGGTGGAACTGCCAGGCGTCGCGCAGTATGCGAACTATCCGGGGCCGCTGGAGCAGGTGTCGCGCGTCGGGGCGATGGCGATCTTCGTGGAGAACCGCGCCACCCCGCTGGTGCTGATTGCGGCGGCCGACCGCACTCCCAACGATGCCGCCGCGACGCGCTTCCGCGACATGTTGCTGGTGACCATGATTGCCTTGTTTGGCGGCGTGTTCGCGGCGATGGTGGTGGCTGTGCGCTATTCGCTGAACCCTCTGCACAAGCTTGAAACGGATGTGGCGAAGGTGCGCGAAGGGGAGGCGGTGAAGTTGGCGGGAGATTATCCGGCGGAAGTCCGTCCGCTGACGGAGGAACTTAACAAGCTGATCGAGCACAACCGCGAAGTGGTGGAGCGGGCACGCACGCATGTGGGCAATCTGGCGCATGCGCTGAAGACCCCGCTCGCGGTGCTGCGCAATGAGGCCAAGGGCGGATCGCAGCTGGACGATGTTGTACGCCGGCAGGCCGAGGCGATGCAGACCAATGTGGAGCATTACCTGAAGCGCGCCCGCATGGCGGCGCGGGCCGAAGCGATTGGCGCACGGACGGATGTGCGCCCCGTGCTGGATGGCCTCGCGCGAATGCTGAACCGGCTGTTCGATGCGCGCGGAATTGAAGTGACCGTTACTGGCGCGGAGACCGCGATCTTCCGGGGCGAGCAGCAGGATTTCGAGGAAATGGCCGGCAACCTGATGGAAAATGCCTGCAAATGGGCGGCCAGTGAAGTTCTGGTGACCCTCAGCGACAGCGGCCGCGAACTGGTGATCACGGTGGAGGATGACGGGCCGGGCCTCACGCCTGAGCAGCGCGCGGGCGCCATGAAGCGCGGGGTGCGGCTAGATGAAACAACCCCGGGGACTGGGCTTGGTCTCTCGATTGTTACAGAATTGGCTGAGCTGCATAAGGGCAGCTTCGAACTCGGCGATGCTGCGCTTGGCGGCCTCAAGGCAACCCTCAGATTTCCCAGGCCATGAAACCTCTGAATCTCATCATTCTCGGCGGTTGTCTTGCCCTTGGCGTGGGCGGCTATCTGCTGATCGGCAGGCCGGGTATGGCGGACCAGCCGATGGCGGCGCGTCAGGCGGCGCTGGCAGAGAAGGTGCGGGTGGACCCGCAATCGCTGACCGAAGGCGAAATGCTTTCCCGGCTGGAACAGGCGGTGATCGACAAGCCGGACGATCCGCAGCCGCATTACTTCATCGGTGAGATGCTGCGCACGCAAGGGCGGGCGGAAGATGCGGTGCGGGCGTATCAGTCGGCCCTGCGGCGGGATCAGGACTTTGTGCCGGCGCTGATCGGGCTGGCCGATGTGCTGACGCAACTGGCCGAGGGCGCCATCGGGCCGGATGCCACGCGGCTTTATGCGCGGGCCTATCAGCTGGACGAAACCCAAGTGAGCGCCGGCATGCGCGCGGCCATGGGCGCGGCGCAGGCAGGCGATCAGGAAAAGGCCGAGCAGGCCATGCGCTATATCTATTCGCGCCTGCCGGAGGATGATCCGCGGCGAGAGCGCTTCCGGCCGATGATCGAGGCGATCGGCCAGGACGCCCCGGCGGAGCCGGAATAGACGCTGCACCCGCCACGCAGGTCAGCCGCTGGCTTCAGTCACAGGCTGATCATGTTCTTGTCCTGGCCCATCTTGATGATCCCGCGTAGCGAGAATTCGCCCGTCGCCAGCTCTTCAGCGGCCGGCGGCGTATCGATGACGCTTTCGTTTGTGAACTTGGCGAGATTCCAGAAGGTTTCCGCGACGATCGTGCTGCCAACGGGGCCAAGATGCTCCCCATCCGGACCATCCAGGTCGCCCGCCTCCGCAAGGATATAATACCAGAGCGGGGTCCGGTCCAGGAAACCAGCATCGGTGAATCTTTTCTTCAGGTCTATCGGCGCGGACTCCAGCAATGCTGTGTGTCCAAGGGGTTGAACGCCGATATGCCGAGCGACGGCTTGGCCTGTCGGCAGGTTGAGAAGATACCCGCGCAAAAGGTTTCGGGTTGCCAGTTTCCCCATCAGCGTCGTGAATGGCATGCCCTGAAAATCTCTCAGACGTCCGAGTTCCGGCGTGAGCCTTGTATCTATCCGGCGGGCAGGATTCTGCGAGGCGGGCTCTGCATCTGTCGAGAAGAAGCGGTGCCATTCGATAGGCCAGTTGTCTGGCAGCGTTTCAAATTCCTCATTGGGTCCGTTCCCCGGTTGAATGTCTCCGGAAAGGGCCGTGAAGGTGAAGAAGAAATTGAAGGTGGCGGAAACCGGCTCGGAAGGTGGAACGCCGAAAACGGAATTGTGGCGATACACAGCGCGGATCATCGAGTGGCCGAAGCGGTATGCGGCGACAGAAAACTCCAGAGGAATGATCAACTCGTCAGCACTCTCTGCCTTCCAGAATTTTGGGCCATTTTTGAGAACATTTGAAACAATCCCGGGATCGCAGACACGCGGCAGGAAATCGTGCAGAACCGCCCACTGATACCTGCGGCTGAGGGCGGACTTAGCCTCTTCAAAGCTCAGCCCCCGGTCAATCAGCGCGTTATGAGACCGCAGGAAGGCGACATGAAGTTGCGCCACAAGAAGATTTTCGTCATTTCGCGGATCGCCTATCAGCGCCTGGCGGTCTTCTTCCTGTTGCTTTGGTGTAACAGGGTTAGGGATCAGAGGGCGCCTGGGTAAATCGTGAAACCTGTCAGCGACATCAATTGGAAGAAAGTTCGATGGAGCCAGTTCGGATAGCGTGAAGCGGCCGTCGGTAGCGATGGTCTGTTTTGCAAGTCCCTCATACAGGCTGTCGAGATCCAGAGGGGCCGTTCGTTGATTGAATACCAGCCTGGCAATATCGCCGATGGGGACCGGTGACAGGGCGGCGGCTTCCAGCGGGTCATGCATGTTGGGCGGGATCAGCGACGCATCAAACACAGTCTTGGTGATGTCGTGATCTATGAACTGACCGAAATACGTATACGCGGCCGGGATGGAGCTTTCTGTTTGAGAAGAGTCCTCTGCCATGGCGCCTCCCAACCACAACAAGTCGTCTACGGTCTTTTTGGATACTGGCAGCAGATTTTCCGGATCAGTCAGCAATTGCGGGAACATATGGCCGACCGTGGGCGCTGGCTGGCCCATCTTCAGTAGGCGGAAATGTGATTTTACCTGTTGTTGTGTAGGCTGTTCTCCATGGTATCGCGCGCGCATCTCGTCCCCCTCAGAACATTACGAACCCAAAATGATTATCTCTTAAATTGAATGCAGTGTCTACCTATAGGGCTATCTTCCGTGGAAATATTGTTTTGGGCGTTCGCTACAGACCGCTGCATCTGCCGCACTCCCCAATCGGGGCGGGGCAGCTTATAAACTCTGTCATGCGTGCACGGACCCGACGGCTCTATACTTTTGGCATTGCCGCCATTCTCATTCTTGCGGCGGCGGCGCTGGCGTTCTTTGCGCTGCGCGAGAACGCAAACCTTTTCTACACCCCTGAAATTCTTGCGGAAAAGGGGCTCCCGCAAGAGGGGCGCGAGGTGAAAGTCGGTGGCTGGGTCGAGCCCGGATCGCTGAGCTATGCCGATGGCGGGGCGACGATGCGCTTCACGGTTATCGACAACAGCCCGAACACGATCACGGTCAGCTTTACCGGCGTGGCGCCAGACCTCTTCCGCGAGGGGCAGGGCGTGGTGGCAACCGGCCGGTTTACGCCCGAGGGCGAGTTCACCGCGCGCCAGCTGCTGGCCAAGCATGACGAGAATTACCAGCCGCGCGAGCTGAAGCCGCTCGAGGCGGGCGGATGATCGAACTCGGCCATTTTGCGGCCTTCCTGGCGCTGGGATTTTCTTTGGCGCAGGCGGTATTCGGCCTGAAGGGCGAGCGGCGTTTGGCCGGGCTGGCCGCCGTGGCCGGCTTCGGCGTAATGGCGCTGTCTTTCCTGATTCTGGTCTTTGCTTTTATGCGCTCGGATTTCTCTGTGGCGCTGGTTGCCAACAATTCCCACACGCTGAAGCCGATGATCTACAAGATCGCCGGGGCGTGGGGAAACCATGAAGGCTCGATGGCGCTGTGGTGTCTGGTCACCATCGGCTTTGGCGCGATCGCCGCCGCCACGATGCGCACGGGCCGGGAACTGTTCGAGGCGCGCGCGCTTGGCGTGCAGGGGATGCTGGCGGTCGGCTCGCTGGCGTATCTGCTGTTTGCGTCCTCGCCCTTCCTGCGGCTGGACCCGGCGCCGTTTCAGGGCGCGGGGCTGAACCCGCTGTTGCAAGACCCCGCGCTCGCGCTGCACCCGCCGATGCTCTACCTTGGCTATGTCGGCTATTCCTTCGTGTTCGCGCTGGCAGCGGCGGGCCTGATGGAAGGGCGGATTGACCGGGTGTGGGCGAAGGAAGCGCGCATCTGGTCTCTGGCAGCCTTCGCGCCGCTGACGCTTGGCATCGCGCTCGGCTCCTACTGGGCGTATTACGAACTCGGCTGGGGCGGCTGGTGGTTCTGGGATCCCGTGGAGAACGCTTCGCTGATGCCCTGGCTGATCGGGGCGGCGCTGCTTCACTCGGTGATCGTGACCGAGAAGCGTGAGAGCTTTGCAGCCTGGACGGCGCTGCTGGCCGTTCTGGCATTCCTGTTCTCGATCCTTGGCGCGTTCCTTGTGCGCTCCGGCGTGTTGACCTCCGTACATGCGTTTGCGGTCGATCCTGAGCGCGGCACGCTGCTGCTTCTGGGGCTGCTGGCTTATGGCGGCTTTGCGCTCGGCCTCTTTGCGATGCGGGCGCCCTCGCTGACGGGGGGCAAGCCGTGGCAGCTGTTCAGCCGCGAAGGCGCGTTGATGGCGAACAATGTGGTGTTGATCGTCGCAACACTGACGGTTCTGCTGGGCACGCTGTTCCCGCTGATCGCCGAAGCGTTTGGGCGGACGATTTCGGTGGGCGAGCCCTATTTCAATCTGACTTTCGTGCCGATCCTCGTGCTGATCCTGATCCTCCTGCCAGTGGTTCAGGCGTGGGCCTGGGGTAAGGCGGACCTGAAGACCTGGACCCGCTGGGCGATGGGCGGGGCGGCGCTGACCGCGGTGTTCCTGCTGCTGGGCGTGGGCGTGATGAGCATTCCGCTGGGCGCGGCGTTTGGTGTGGCGGTGGGCGTGTGGCTGGTGTTTGGCGGCGTCTGGGAAATGAAGCGGCGGGCGATGACGCTTGGCCGCGTGTTCAAGATGCCGGCGCGCGTCTGGGCGATGACGCTGGCGCATGTGGGCCTCGGCCTGTTCGTGATCGGCGCGGTGATCGAAACCAGCGGACGCTATGAGGCGACGCTGGCGCTGGCCGAGGGCGGCACGGGCACGGTGGCGGGGTGGGAAATCACGCTCAAGGAAGTGCGCGCGATCGAGGGGCCGAACTGGTATGCCGACAAGGCCGTGCTGACCGCGCGCAAGGGCGGGTCGAGCGCCGAGCTGCTGCCGATGAAGCGCTTCTATCCGGCCGCGATGATGCCGACGACGGAAACCGCGATCCACAAGACCGGCACAGGCGATCTCTATGTGGCGCTGGGCGAGCAGCGCGAAGTGGAGGGGCAGGCGCGGTGGGTCTTCCGGGTCTATTACAACCCGATGGTGGACCTTCTGTATTTTGGCGTCGTGCTGATCGGCCTTGGCGGGCTGCTGGCAATGTGGCCGGAGAAGCGCGCGATCAAGCCCGCGGCAAGCGAAGCGTAGCCTTCAGGCCGGGCTGTTCCGGCGGCCCGCTTCCGCTGTCGAGGATCAACTCACCCCGGTGCAGCTCTGCCACCGATTCTACCAGCGCGAGGCCGAGGCCGGAGCCGGGCTGCGTGCGCGCAGAATCGAGACGGTGGAAACGCTGGGTGACCTTGTCGCGCTCTTCCAGCGGGATACCGGGGCCGGAATCGATGACCGTCAGGTCGATCTTGCCCTCGGGTGTCCGGCTGGCGGAGAAGCTGATGCTGCCGCCTTCGGGGGTGTATTTCACCGCATTGTCGAGCAGGTTGGCGAGGGCCTGGCCGATCAGGTCCTTGTCGCCAAGGATGACGAGGTTCTTCGCGATCTGGCTTTTGAAGGAGAGGTTGGCTTCCTCACAGGCGGGGTCGAACAGTTCGGCAAGTTCTTCTGCCAGGGCGCTGAGGTCCATCCGGGCGAGGGTGCCCTCAGAGCCGGCATCGAGACGGGCAAGCCGCAGGATGGCGTTGAACGTATCGAGCACACGGTCAACTTCCTGAAGCGTGGTGCCCAGGGTTTCGTTTGCCGCTTCCTCTGACAGCGGCTGGCTGAGGGATATTTCGAGGCGGTTGCGCAGGCGCGTGAGGGGCGAGCGCAGGTCGTGCGCGATGGCGTTGCCGGTGTGGCGGGAGGATTCCACCAGCTTCTGGATCTGGTCGAGCATGGCGTTGAGGCGCTGCGCCAGGCGGTCAAACTCGTCGCCTGTGCCGCGCACGGGCATGCGCCGGCCAAGCTCGCCGCCCATCACCGCTTCGGTGGTCTTGGCGAGTTCATCGGCGCGCTTGGCCGCGCCGCGGGAGATCAGCAGGCCGCCGGCCAGTGACAGGATCAGGGCGATGGGCAGGGCAACGTAGACCGCGTTGCGGATGCGGCCGACGATGACCGTCTGCTGGGCGGTGTCGAAGGCGACCATAAGCGCGCCACCATTGTCGCGCAGGCGCACGATACGGCCCGCTGCCGGGCGCAGGGCGGTCGTGCCATCGGCCTGGGGAAGTTCGAAATCGAAGTAGACTGTCTTCATGCCGGCGGCGGGTGGCTCCGCAGGCAGGCGGGGGAAATGCCCGGCGATCTTCCGGCCCGACGAGTCCTCCAGATAGTAGAAGAACTGTGAGCCCGAGAGGGTCATCCGCTCGAACACCGACTGGCTGAGACGCTCCATGCCCCCGGTATAATAAGCGTTGGCAAGCTGTTCGAATTCCACCGTGATGCGATTTTCGGACTCGGCACGGATATAGTAAACCGTTGAATAATATAGATAAACAAGCAGCGCGCCGGAAAAGGCCGCGATGATGGCCGAATAGAGGATGGTCAGCTTGAAAGTGGTGGTGCGCACGAAGGCCGGCATGGCCTTCTTGATCTGCGCCATGAAGGGCAGGCTGGACCAGGCCTTGCCCAGACCCCGCCAGCCGGCGCGTATGCCTTTGCCTATAATCCGCAGGGGGCGCAGAATCTGCGCCCGGTCAGGCACCCTGAGGGCCAGCCATGCGGGAAGTTGGAGCGGCGTTTTCATGGCGCGTTAGGTGCCAGCGCCGCTCCAAAAGGTCTAGCCCTGGCTCTGCAGCCGGTAGCCAGCGCCGCGAACGGTCTGGAGCAGCGGTTCGGCGAACTCCTTGTCGATCTTGGCGCGCAGGCGGGAGATGTGAACATCGATGACGTTGGTTTGGGGGTCGAAATTATAGTCCCACACCTTTTCGAGAAGCATGGTGCGCGTCACCACCTGCCCGGCATGGCGCATCAGATATTCCAGCAGGCGGAACTCGCGGGGCTGAAGGTCGATCTTCTTGCCCGCGCGGGTGACCTTGCGGGTGAGGAGGTTCATTTCCAGGTCGCCGGCCTTCAGCACAGTCACCGGCGGCTCGGCACTGGTCTGGCGGCGGCCGAGGGCTTCGACACGGGCTGCCAGCTCTGCCGGGGCAAACGGCTTGGCGAGGTAGTCCTCAGCGCCGGCCCGCAGGCCCTGCACCTTGTTCTGAACATCGCCCAGCGCGGAGAGGAAGAGGGCCGGCGTGGTGCCGCCGGCTGCGCGGAATTCCTGCAGCAGGGTCAGCCCGTCCTTCTCCGGAAGCATCCGGTCCACGATCAGGGCGTCGAACTCCGACGCTCTGGCCCGCGCAAGACCGGAGGCGCCATCGGCGACGCGCTCCACCTTGTGCCCGGCATCGGCGAGCACCTTTTCGATGAAGCTCGCCATTTCATTGTCGTCCTCGATGACGAGGACTTTCAGCGATGCTGTGGATTCAGTCTCGACCATGCTGGTCTCCATCAACGTCATGTTGGCTCCTTCAGCCTGCCGGCAAATCTACAGTACTATAAGTTGTCGCCTGCCCGGCGCGGACGGCCAGGAGAATCTTCGAGCGATTTGCCCCGCGCGCTTCCCTCACGACCTGTTCGAAGGCTTCAACGGTCGGTACGGGCTGGCCGTTGGCTTCCAGAATGACCAGGTCTTTCATGAAGCCCGCCTTGGCGAACACGCCGTCAGGCGTCACTTCTGTAATCACGAGGCCGGTGTCGCTTGGGCGAAGGCCGAGACGCTGACGCATTTCACTCGTCATCGGAACCATCCGGACACCGAAATCGTCAAGGAAAGTGCCCGGTACCGCAGACGACTGTTCACCGCGATCTGCATTTGGCGAGGACGGGTTGTTGACGCTTGCATTCGGATCATCCGGACGTTCACCCACGGTCACGTCCACCGTCTGACGTTTGCCATTCCGGATGATTTCGAACTTGTTCGAGGTGTTGGCGATAAGGCGGCCAACGATCCGTGTGGTGGAGGTCGCGTCCGTCACCTTCTGGCCGTTGACGGACAGAATGATGTCATTCCGCAGCAGGCCGGCTTTCTCTGCCGGGCTGCCCGCCGTCACATCGGCGATCAGAGAGCCTTTGGTGTCTGCGATGCCGAGAGCCTCAGCAAATTCAGGGGTCAGGTCACCGATCTGAACGCCAAGCCAGCCGCGCGAAACACGGCCATTCTTGATCAGCGTATCGGTCACTTCCTGGGCAAGTTCTGCCGGGATGGCAAAGCCGATACCGACCGAGCCGCCGGTGGGCGAAAGGATTTGAGAGTTCACGCCGATCACATTGCCCTTCAGGTCAAAGGTCGGCCCGCCGGAGTTCCCCCGGTTGATGGGGGCGTCGATCTGGATAAAGTCCGTGTACGGGCTGCTGGCCCCAAGCTCGCGGCCATCGGCCGAGAGGATACCTGCGGTGGCCGTGCCGCCGAGGCCAAAGGGGTTGCCCAGCGCGACGACCCAGTCGCCCTTGCGGACTTCCTTGGAGCTGCCGAATTTCACGAAGGGGTATTTGCCTTTTTCCTTCACGCGCAGGACGGCGAGATCCGTCTGGCGATCAGTGCCGACGAGTTCGGCTTCCAGTTCCTTGCCGTCAGAGGTGACGATCTGGATCTGGGTGGCGCGGTCGATGACATGGTGGTTGGTGACGACAAGGCCGTCTTCGGAAATGAAGAAGCCTGAGCCGAGCGAGCGCGATTCGCGCTGGCGGGGTGTTTCCTGCGGGGTGGGGCGTTGCTGGAAGAATTCTTCCAGGCCGGGCACGCCGCGGAACTGCTCAAGGAAGCCTTCCATGTCCTGAAGGCGTCCGACATCCTGAGTGGCAATCACGTTAACGCTGACGACCGCCGGTTCTACTTTCTCAATCAGGTCCGCGAAGCTCAGCGGCGCCCCAGGGGGCGCTTGAATGGCAATGGGCTGAGCGCCGGCTTCGGGCGCGATAAGTTTCGGTACCGAGATCGCGCCCCCCATGATTGCAGCTCCGAAGGCAGCAGCTATGAGTGCCTGGGCCGAAATCCCGAATTTGCGCATCTATCTCTCCAGATCGCTGTTTTTGCGCCAGTATCAGCGCAAGACCAAAACATAAACATGCCACACCCAGAGTGGGCATTAAAAGACAGTTAGGTGTAATCACGGCAGGTTGAAGGCTATCGGCCGGATAAAAAGACGGCCCGGCGGATGCTTTTCAGACGTCTTCGGCTTCTACTTCGCCGGATTTCCGCTTCGCATTCATGGCGAGGACGATGCCGATTCCCACCCCGGCGCCCAGGAGGATGAAGGGAAAGCTCCATAGCAGCCAGCTAGCCAGATCCCGTGCCGGGGGGCGAAACAGCACGAATTCACCATAACGGCTGACAAACCAGTCCCGGATCTCTGCGTCGGTGGCGCCTTCAGCGACCATTTCGCGGATACGGTCGCGCATATCCTCGGCAATGGGGGCAGAGGATTGGGAAACCGGCTCATTCTCGCACGCCACGCAGCGCACTTCCCGCATCAGCGCCTGCGCGCGCATTTCTTCGGCCGGATCTTCCAGCGGCGCGCTGGCAGCAAAGGCAATCAGAACGGAGGCGAGCAGGGCTTTCATGACAGGAGGAGCCTAGCAGACCGGAGCCTGGCGGGGAAAGGCGCAGTGATGTCTCAGGCGGAGCCTCGCTGAGCGGGCTCAGATCACCCCGTCCCGGCGCAGCACCGCCTCCTCGGATTCATGCGAGATGTAAGCGAGGATCTGCGGCTTGCCGGCGATTTTCACCATGTAGGTAATATCGAACAGGGAGGTGACGTTGCCGGCCCTGGCCTTGGCGAAGGCCATCTTCCAGCGCGCCCGCGCCATGTAATGCAGGGGGGCGACTTCTTCGGCCGAGACGATTTCCACATCAAGTGCCTGCAACCCCAGTTGCTGTTGTAGCATGGTGTGGCGCTCCACCAGCGCCTTGCGATACTGGTCGTCGACCTTCCAGGCTACAAAGGTATCCGGTGAGGTTTCGATATAGGTCGGCGCGTAGGAGGCCGCGATGGTCTCTATATCGCCCTCCCGAGTTGCCTTGGCATACTGCTGAAAGAAGCGTCGAAGCGTCTCTTCGCGAGTTTCGGCCATCGGGTGGCGCTCCGTATTTTTGTGGGGTCCCCATAGCAAGGCTTTGCTACGGTTCTGCGTCCGGGATGTAATAAGTCCAAGACGCATGACCCCGCGAAAGGTTGCGAACGGGTTTGTCGCCGCAGTGCGCCTCAGCTAAGTCATTGGCTATGCTCACGATCCGTCCGATTCAGTCCACCCCCGCAGCGGCCCTGGCGGCAGCGGCAGACTATGCGCCCTATCTCCGCCGCCTGGCCGATCGAGGCGCTGGCCTGGACTTCACCGCCGCGCTGAAAGCGGCAACCACCCTGCCTAGGGATATGCCTGTGGCCGAGGTGATGACGGCGCTGCGCCAGGCAAAGGCTTCGGCCCACCTGTCACTGGCAGCAGCAGACCTTGCCGGCACCATGGATGTGATGGAGGTAACACGTCACCTTACGGAGTTTGCCGGGGCAAGCCTTGAAGCGGCGCTGCAGTCGGCGCTGGCGGCGCGCGGGCTAAACTCTGAAGGCATCTTCGTCATTGCGCTGGGCAAGATGGGCGCGTTCGAGCTCAATTATTCAAGCGATATTGATGTTTGCGCCTTTTACGAGCGCAGCCGGTTTGATGGCGGCGACCGGGATCCCGGCGACGCCGCCCAGCGCGTGATCCGCGAGATGGTGCGGATCATGGAGGAGACCACCGGCGCCGGCTATGTGTTCCGCACCGATCTGCGCCTGCGCCCGGACCCCAGCTCCACGCCGGTGGCCGTGTCCACCGATATGGCGGACGTCTACTATGAAAGCCAGGGCCAGAACTGGGAGCGGATGGTCTGGATCAAGGGCCGGCCCACGGCGGGGGATATTCCGGCGGCGGAGCGTTTCCAGGCGCGGCTTGAGCCCTATGTCTGGCGGCGCAATCTGGACTATTGGGCCATTGGCGACATCCAGGCCATCAAGCGGATGATCAACACCAAGGTCGGCGATGACGGGTTTGCCTCTGTTTCTCCCGATGTGAAGCTCTCGCCCGGCGGTATCCGCGAGATCGAGTTCTTCGTGCAGACCCAGCAGCTGATCCTCGGCGGGCGCGAACCGGCACTGCGGGACAATTCAACGCTCGGCGCGATGGAAGCCTTGCGCGCGGCGGGGGTGGTTTCCGACAAGACAGCGGCGGAGCTGACGACCGCCTACCGGGCGCTGCGCAATGTCGAGCACCGCATCCAGATGCGGCAGGACGAGCAGACCCATACCGTTCCGGCAGACCCAGCCGAGCGCGAAGCGGTCGCCTGGCTCTGCGGCTATGGCAACCTGGCGGACTTCGACCGCGATCTTCTGGAAACCCGGCGCATCGTGCAGTCCGCCTATGACGCCTTGTTCGCCCAGGAAGACCGCGCTGCAGAAAGCCATGGCCTGGGGAATCTGGTCTTCACCGGCGTGGATGATGATCCGGGTACGGTAAAAACACTGAGCGATCTGGGCTTCTCCGATCCTTCCTCTGCCATTGATACCATCCGCAACTGGCACCGGGGCCGCGTGCCTGCGACGCGCACGGGCCGCGGCCGGGAACTCCTCACCTCTATCTTGCCGGGTATGCTGAAAGCCATGGGCGCCACCGGTGAGCCGGATGAGGCGTTTCGCTGGTTTTCGCGCTTCTTCGAGGGGCTGTCTTCGGGCGTGCAGACGCTGTCGATGCTGCTCGCGCGGCCGGATCTTCTGGATGATCTCGTCTCCACACTCGCGCTGGCGCCGCGTCTTGCGCAGATCCTTGCCCGGCGGCCAGACCTTCTGGAGGCCCTGGTGTCGAACGCTGTTCCGCGTGCTCCCGAACTGTCTCCCTCGGTGAGTTTCGATGCGGCGATGGATGCGTGGCGCCGGTATCACCGGGAGCAGAGTTTCCTGATCGGCCACCGGCTGCTGCACGGTCTGTTGCCGACGGACCAGGCAGCCGAAGCCTGGACCAGCCTTGCCGATGAGACCATCCGTCAGATGGCGGCTGCTGCAGAGGCCGAAACCACTCGCCGAAATGGCGCGGTGCCGGGCCGCTGGGCGGTGTTTGCGATGGGCAAGCTCGGCGGGGGTGAACTTACGGCAGGCTCTGATCTCGACATCATCCTGATCTATGATTCGCAGGCGGATGATGCGCAGACCTGGTTCACGCGGCTCACCCAGCGCCTGATAACTGCGCTCACCGCGCCCACAGCAGAAGGCGCGCTTTACGAAGTGGACATGCGGCTTCGCCCCTCTGGCCGCGCTGGCCCTGTCGCCGTCAGCCTGCCTGCCTTCCGCCATTATCAGAATGAAGAGGCGTGGACCTGGGAACATATGGCGCTGACGCGGATGCGGTTTGTGTCCGGGGATGCCACCCTGGGCAGCGAAGTGCTGGGCATCGCTGCCGATGCGATCTCCGCCCGCGCCCGCAGCGACCGCCGCAAGGCGATCCCCGGCGATGTCGCTGACATGCGCGCCACGCTTTACCGTGAAAAGCCGGGCAGGGGGCTCTGGGATCTGAAGACGGCTGAGGGCGGCCTCATCGATATCGAGTTCATGGCGCAGAAGGAAATGTTGCTCCGTGCCCGTTCTGACCTTATCCGTCCGGCAACGGCGCTGGCCCTCTCTGGGCTGGCAGAGGCGGATGAAAGTGAACGTCCGGCCGAGGCGGAAGACTGGTATTTCCTGCGCGCGGCCTTGCATCTGCTCTCTTCACTGCAGCAGATCCAGCGTCTGGCGCTGGGGGATGTGGAGGCGGAAGGCGCAGCTATTCCCGAGGGCCTGAAAAACCGTTTCTGCCGCGCTGCGGCCGAGGAAGACGGGTTTGACGTGCTGGAAGACCGTCTCCGGGAGGTAAAAAAGCGCGTACATTCAATGGCGCGTGAAAAACTGCAGCTGAAAACGACGGAATCCTGACGGCCCCCCGTTTCATTGTCGCTGGGAGATGAAACTGGAGACCAGAGATGAAACGTTCGACACTCGCGTTTGCAAGCATTGCCGCAATTGCGCTCGCCATGCCGCTCGCCGCTCAGGCCGGCCCCGGCAAGGGGCATCGCGGCCATGCTGACCATCTGATGCAGATGGATGCCAACGCTGACGGAAACATTACCCGAGCTGAGGCAGAAGCCTCCCTCGCGGCCCGCTTCGCCGAAATTGATGCCAATTCAGACGGCTTTGTCACCCAGGATGAGATGAAAGCTCATCACGAGGCAAAGCGCGCTGAAATGAAGGCGAACTGGGAAGCCGATAAGGCTGACCGTCCCCCCGAAGGCAAGCCGCCCCGCGAGGGCAAGCCTCCCCGTGAGGGCAAGATGAAAGGCGACAAAGACCCCGCCAAGGCCGCTGAATGGCAAGCCAAGCGGACTGAAAAAGCCGCTGAACACTGGGCTGCCATGGATACCGATGGCGATGGCCGCCTGAGCGCTGCCGAATTCACCGCCGAGCACATCAAGTTCTTCGACAAGCTGGATGCCAACAATGATGGCACCATCACGAAGGCGGAACTTGATGCGGCCAAGGCCAACATGAAGGAGCGTCGCGGCGAATGGCGCGACAAGAAGAAAGCCCCAGCTGGCGAATAAGGTCTGAAATGGGAACGGGCCGGAGCATCCTTGAGACAATCAAATCACCCCCCCTGCGATTGTCTATCGGGACTCCGGCCCGGACTCAGTTAAACATCCCGCCGTGGCGTTTACATCGGACCTCGACCAGATCATGCGCGCCGCGGCCGGAGACGCTGCGGCCATTCGTGCGCTCGTCAATCGCTACAGCCCCGGCGTGCTGTCGCTTGCAGCACGGATGCTGGGCGATACTGCAGAGGCCGAAGACGTGACCCAGGAGACCTTCATCCGCGCCTGGAAAGCGCTTCCCACCTGGGAACCGCGCGCAAAATTCTCCACCTGGCTGCACCGGGTGGCGCTGAACCTCTGCTATGACCGCCTGCGTAAGCGGCGGGAGCTGTTGCCGGATGAACTGCCTGACCGCGCCGATACGGCGCTTGGGCCGCAGGACAGACTCGACCAGACCCAGCGGGTAAAGGCCGTCGAGGCCGCCATTGCCCGCCTGCCCGAACGCCAGTCTGCTGCCTTGACCTTGTGTGCGCTGCAGGGACACTCGCAGAGTGAAGCAGCGGAGATTATGGATGTCAGCGTAGAGGCCCTGGAAAGCCTGCTGGCGCGCGCGCGGCGGACGCTGCGTGCAGAATTGCTCGAAGGAAGGAATGCCTCATGACCCACAGCATGACAGATGACCGCCTGATCGAGCTGATCGAAATCTGGGGCGCAGAGCCTGCCTTCTGGCCGGAGGCCGAACGCCCCGCTGGCCAGGCCCTGCTGCGTACCCATCCCGAGCGCTTTGCCGGCGCCCTGGCGGAGGCACGCGCCCTCGACCTGATGCTGGAAGCCCTGCCGGAACCAGAGATGCCGCGCGCATTGACCGAAGCAATTGTTGCCGCCGCGCCGCGTCCGAAAGCGGCGCGGGGAAATATTCAGAAATGGTTTGGCCTCAAAACTCCTTGGGCGCCGGCAAGCGGCTTTGCGGCTGCCGCGCTTGGCCTGTTCATGGGGCTGACGGTCGCGCCGGTGGCAAGCGCGGACGATGAAATGACTGTAGAGGTGCAGGAACTTGTCGTATCAGCCCTTGGCTTTGATACGGCAAACTATGCTGTGGAGGACGTGGAATGAGCGGAGTGCCTAACTGGCTGGCCCCGGCGGCGCTGGGCGTTTCCCTTCTCGTGAACCTGGCGCTGGGCGGCTATGTTGCCGGCCAGCATCTGCGCCCTGAACCTCCCAAGTCGCAGGGAGGCGAAGGCCGCCCCGTATTCGAGCGTCCCGATGGTATTCCTGACATCTCCCGCGATGATCGCCGGGAAGTGCGCGCGCTGATGCGGCGCGGGTTTGAATCCTCCCAGGCCGAACTGGCCGCGCGCCGGGAGGCGGAGAAGCGCTTTGCAGAGGTTCTGGCCGCCGATCCGTTTGACCGCGCGGCGGCTGAAGTGGCCCTGCGGGAGCTGCGCGATGCCGATGTGATGCTCCGTGACCGGATTGGTCTTGAAGTGCTGGGGGGTATCAGCGAGCTGTCTCCGGAACAGCGCGCCTGGGTCGCGTGGATATTGTCCGGGCCGAAGGAAAGCAACCACGGCAAGCACAAGCGAAAAGACAAGGACGACCCGCCACCGCCGCCCAACGACGCCCCACCGCCACCGCCGCCGCGCTAGTCTTTTGACTTGTGGGCGAGCCGCGCAGCGTTGGCTTCCCAGTTCTGCCCATCAAACGGAACGACTGTCACTTTCAAGTCCATCCAATCGTCCAGCGCCCGCCAGGTGATGGCAAAGCCATCCGGGTTGGAGCGCGGAATGTAGAAACTCTTGATGCCGCAGGTCTTGCAGAAGAGGTGTTTCGCCGTGCCGGTATTGAAGGTGTACTGGCTGAGATTATCCTTGCCCTGAAGAAGCCGGAACCGGCTTCCGGGCACGATGACATGAATATTCCCACTCATCGCACACATGGTGCAATTGCAGTCTTCCACCTCGAAGGCGTCAGGAAGTTCCACCTCAAACCGCACGGCACGGCAATGGCAGCCACCCGGGTGCCATTTGCGCTTCTGCTCTGTCAGCCGGCCCAGACCGGCGGTTTCCTGTGTGCCCATGGCGCGGCGCGCTCCAACTGTCCTGCCAGCGACAGCAGCAGGTCTTCGCGGCCATAGCGCGCGCCGAACATCATGCCAATAGGCAGGCCGGCTGGCGCTGTGGCGGTAGGTTTGGTCCAGTGCAACGGCACAGACATGGCCGGGCAGCCGGTCTGGTTGAACAATGCGCAATGGGGCGCAAAGCCAGCCACCGCCGTGCCCATGGCGGCAGGGTCTGCCGTCAGTGCCATCGTGCCCAGCAGGTCTGGCGCGCGGTGGAGGGTTGGGGAAAGCGTCAGATCAAACTGGCCTGCATCGAGGAAGTGCTCATAGATGATGGCCGCCGTGATGAAGGCGTTGTTTGCCTTGGCGAGTTCCACCATCGGCACCGTCCGCCCGAGGCGGACCATCGAGGCCGTTATCGGCTCGAGTTCCTCATCCGCCACGGGAGATCCCCGCGCGATGCCTCGCTCCTCCACCAACGCGGCGATATTCGCCGAGATCGTGAACAGCCCGGCCTTCGCCAGCGCTTCTCCATCGATCATGGGGGCGGCCTCCACTACGATATGGCCAAGGCTTTCGAGCAGCTTCACCGTGTTTGCGAGCCCTTCGGCGGCGTCGGCATCCGGCCTCGTGCCATTCGGCGCCACGGGCCAGAACGCGATGCGCAAGGGGCGGGGATCGCGCTCAAGTTCGGAGAGGTAGGCGAGGGCCGGGGCAGGCGCGCCGTAGCGGCTGCCGGTTTCGGGGCCGTGGGTCAGGTCAAGCAGCGCGGCAGTGTCGCGCACTGTGCGGCTGACGACGCCGACCGTGGAGAGGCCATTCCAGCCTTCGGTTTTGGCAGGCCCCATTGGCATCCGGCCGCGAGACGCCTTCAGGCCGAAGACGCCGCAGCAGGCTGCCGGGATACGGATTGATCCGCCGCCATCGCTGGCATGGGCAACCGGCAATACCCCCGCCGCGACCGCTGCCGCCGCGCCGCCGGAGGAGCCGCCCGTCGTGCGCGTCGTATCCCAGGGATTTCGGGATTGTCCGTAGAGGGTCGATTCTGTTGTCAGCGTCAGTCCGAATTCCGGGGTGGTGGTCGCACCGAAGAAGACAAGGCCCGCCTTGCGGAAACGCTCCACCAGTGTGGAATCCCGGCTGGCAACATTGCCCTTGAAGGCGCGGCTGCCGGAGGTGACCGGCGCGCCTTTCACCTCAACGCCCAGATCCTTCACCACAAAGGGCACGCCCGCATAAGGCCCTTCAATGCCGCCCGCCTCAATCTGCTCGCGAGCCAGATCGGGATAAAGCGCGGCGAAGCAATTGATTTGGGTCTGGACAGACTCGGCGCGCGCGACGGCCGTGTCCAGAAGATTTTCGGGCGATACTTGCCGAGTCCTGACGAGCTCGGCCAACCCGAGGCCATCATACTCCGAAAATGCTTTCATGCCCGCTATCTCCCTGATTTATTTATAATGATTATAATGTCAGCGCCAATCTACGGGATTGTAGGGTTCCTGCAAACGGAAGGGGGGCTGGCGAGCTGAAAAAAAGAATGGTATTGCACCGCAGCATCAGCCGAAGGGCGGCGAAAGCCGCAGCGGTGCTGAACAAGGAACGGATAGACTGACCAGGCGCGCAGCGCCGTAGTTGCCCAACCCCTCCCTCCACATTCATAAGGTTTCATCATGCGCGTTCCGCGAATGATCGGGGCCATCCGCAAGTTTCTTGCGGTTGCCTCTCTGCACGCCCATCGCTTCATGCGGCGGCTTCATCCGGCAAAGCTGATTTTTGCCGGCTATGCGTTTTACATGGCGTTTGGCTGGGTTATTCTATGTCTGCCCGTTTCCCAGTCAGTCCACGTTGCGCCGCTGGACAATCTCTTCACGGCAGTCTCTGCTGTATCCACAACAGGGCTTGTGACCGTCGATCCGGGCACTTCCTATACGTTCCTGGGTGAACTGGTGATCCTGCTGCTGATCCAGGCAGGGGGTATCGGATACATGACGCTCGGCTCGTTCGTCATGATGGCAACAGCGCAGCACCTCTCGCCTCTGCGTGAACGCCTCGCCCGCACTGCCTTCACATTGCCTGAGGACGTCAGTGTCGGGAGCTTCATCCGGACGGTCGTGATCTACACGCTGATTGTCGAGTTGATAGGGGCTTGTCTGCTCTACGTCCAGTTTGCAGCAAGCGGTGTCGACAACGCTGTATGGAGTTCCATCTTCCACTCCGTTTCCGCCTTCTGTACCGCTGGCTTCAGTCTCAATCCCAACAGCCTGGAAAATTTCCGGGGCGATGTGGGGGTTAATGCGACCATTTCAGCGCTGTCAATACTTGGCGCCATGGGTTTCCTCATCGCCTGGGATGTCTGGCGGGGGCTGACGCGCCGCAGCTTCGTGTTCAGCTTTACCAGCAAGGTGATCCTGAAGCTGACGGGGGCCTTTCTGCTTGTCGGTACAGCCATTATCTTCGTAACGGAGCCGGGAATCGCAGCGCTCCCATCCGGCGAACGGCTGCTCGCTTCCTTCTTTCAAACCATGACGGCCACAACAACGGTCGGCTTCAACACTCATCCGATCAGTACACTGACGCCCGCTGTAATCGTGCTGCTCTTTTTCCTCATGGCCATTGGCGCCTCGCCTTCAGGCACAGGGGGCGGTCTCAAGACCACGACTTTTGCGGCAATGATCGGGCTTGTGCGCTCAACAGTGCGCCGGCGCCCGGAGATTACCTTTTTCAATCGCGTGATTGCGCCTGCGCGGCTGCAACTGGCAATGGCGTCATCAGCCTACTTTGTGATGCTGATGACGCCTGCCTTCTTCATTCTCTGTCTCACAGAACCCGGCAAGGATTTCGAGGCCTTGCTGTTTGAGGCGATCTCCGCCATCGGCACGGTTGGCCTGTCCATGGGCATCACTGGCTCGCTGAGCGATCTTGGAAAGCTCACCGTTATCCTTCTGATGTTTGCAGGCCGCGTTGGAATTCTCACCTTCGGTATCGCGCTTGCTTCGAAGGATGAAGAGGCCGGAAAGCGGGAGCAGGAGGATCTCCTTGTCTGATCCTGCCTAGTCATCTTCCTCGAGCTTGGCGTCCATTTCCTCGTCGGACCAGCCGAAATGATGGCCAAGCTCATGAATGAAAACATGGCTCACAAGCTCTTCGACCGTCACGTCACCCCGGGCGGCCCATTCAAACAGGATCGGCAGGCGGTAGAGATAGATAATCGGTCTGTATTCGGAGGGGTTTGTAACGCTTTCAATGGTCAGCGGTACGCCAACATAGAGACCGGTCAGTTCCAGCGCGTCTTCGATGCCCATCTCGTCAAGCGTTTCATTTTCGGCATAATCCATGACGATGATGCGCACATCGCCGGCCGCCTTGCGCATGAAATCGGGCAGGTCGGCGAAGCATTTTTCTGCCGTCAGATACATTTCGTCGAGGCTGGGCGCGATGGCCGTCAGCGCGCTCATGCGAGCGTTACGGCCGTGCCGGAGACGGCCACCATCATCATCGAGCCGCCCTGGCCGATGACGCTGTAATCGAACTTGACGCCGACAATAGCGTCCGCGCCGAGGCGGGTTGCCTCTTCGATCATCTCGGCCAACGCGCCGTCGCGCGTTTCGCGCAGGGTGCTCTCATAGGCGTTGGACCGCCCACCCACGAGGTTGGTAAAGCCCGCCAGAATATCCTTGCCGAGATGCGCCCCAATCACGACCTCCCCGCACACGACGCCCTTGTATTCCCGGATATCCCGGCCCTGAACCGTGTGTGTGGTGGTGAGGATCATGGTTGTCTCTCCGTTGAGGGCTACTCCGCCGCTGTCCGCGCCGGGCCATCTTCGCCCAGCAGAAGCTCCAGCATCCGGATGGCGCTGTCGGCGATCACGGTGCCCGGAGGGAAGATCGCCGCGGCGCCGGCGGTGCGCAGGGCATCGAAATCCTGTGGCGGGATAACGCCGCCCACAATGATCTGGGCATTGGCCGCGCCTTCATTGCCAAGGGCGCGTTTGAGTTCCGGTACCAGCGTCAGATGGCCCGCCGCCAGTGAGGAAGCGGCCACGATGTCCACCCCCGCCTTGCGCGCGTCGCGCGCGGCTTCTTCCGGCGTCTGGAAGAGGGGGCCGATCTCGACTTCCCAGCCAAGGTCCATCAGCGCGGAGGCGACAACCTTCTGTCCACGGTCATGTCCGTCCTGGCCCATCTTGGCGATGTAGATTTTCGGCTTGCGGCCGGTTCTCTTGACGAAGGCGGCCGCGAGCCCCTCCGCTTCGCTGGCCTTGTCCGTTCCCTTCACGCCGCTGCCATAGACGCCCTTGATGGAGCGGATGACGGCCTGGTGGCGGCCCTGGCTGCGCTCGACGGCTTCGGAGATCTCGCCCACAGTGGCCTTGGCGCGGGCTGCATCCACGGCCAAGGCGAGCAGGTTGCCCTTCGTGCCGGCAGCGGCCTCGGCAATGGCGTCCAGCTTGGCGGTGACTTCGGCTTCATTGCGCTCGGATTTGAGGCGCGCCAGCTTTTCCAGCTGCATCCGGCGCACAGCCGCGTTGTCAACCTTCAGCACCGGGACATCTTCTTCTTCGTCCAGCAGGAATTTGTTGACGCCCACGACGGTCTGCGTGCCGCTGTCGATGCGCGCCTGGGTGTTGGCGGCGGCCTCTTCAATGCGCAGTTTCGGCAGGCCTTCTTCGATGGCTTTCGCCATGCCGCCCATCGCTTCAACTTCCTCGATATGCTTCAGCGCCTTGGCCGCAAGATCATGCGTCAGCCGCTCGACATAGTAGGAACCGCCGAACAGGTCGATGGACTGGCAGGCGCCCGCTTCCTGCTGCAGCAGGATCTGCGTATTGCGCGCGATGCGGGCGGAGAAGTCTGTCGGCAGGGCAAGCGCTTCGTCGAAGCTGTTGGTGTGCAGGCTCTGCGTCTGCCCGCCAGCGGCCGCGATGGCCTCCAGGCAGGTGCGAATGACGTTGTTGTAAACGTCCTGCGCCGTCAGGCTCCAGCCGGAGGTTTGCGAGTGTGTCCGCAGGCTGAGGGATTTGTCAGACTTCGGATTGAAGTTCTCCTTCACAAGCTTTGCCCAGATGAGGCGCGCGGCCCGCATCTTGGCAACTTCCATGAAGGTGTTCATGCCAATTGCCCAGAAGAAGGAAAGGCGCGGCGCAAAGGCGTCCACATCCAGCCCGGCGGCGACGCCTGCGCGGATATATTCGATGCCATCGGCGAGCGTATAGGCAAGCTCAAGGTCTGCCGTCGCGCCCGCTTCCTGCATGTGATAGCCGGAAATCGAGATCGAGTTGAACTTCGGCATCTTCTCCGAGGTGAAGGCGAAAATGTCCGAAATGATCCGCATCGAGGGCTTGGGCGGATAGATATAGGTGTTCCGTACCATGAACTCTTTCAGAATATCGTTCTGAATAGTCCCGGCGAGTTTTTCCGGCGGCACGCCCTGTTCCTCGGCGGCGACAATGTATAGCGCAAGGATCGGCAGAACCGCGCCGTTCATCGTCATGGATACCGACATCTGATCCAGCGGAATGCCGGAGAACAGTGTGCGCATGTCGAGGATAGAGTCGATGGCCACACCCGCCATGCCCACATCGCCCGTCACGCGCGGGTGGTCGGAATCATAGCCCCGGTGGGTGGCCAGGTCGAATGCAACAGAAAGGCCCTTCTGGCCGGCGGCCAGGTTGCGGCGATAGAAGGCGTTGGAATCTTCGGCCGTGGAAAATCCCGCATACTGACGGATCGTCCAGGGCTGGTTGGTATACATCGTAGGGTAGGGGCCCCGGCCAAAGGGCGTGAGGCCCGGATAATCGTCCAGGAAATCCATTCCCGCGCGGTCTGCAGCGGTGTAGGCGGATTGAACCGCGATCCCTTCAGGTGTCTCCCAGGCTTCGCCGAGTTCCGGCTTTCCGGCTTTGGTGCCCGGCGTGCCGAGATCGAGTTTGGTGAAATCGGGGAACTTGGTCATTTGGACACTCCCAGCTCGGCATGAGCAAGCTGGAGCGCGTGGAGCACGTCACAGCCTGCGAAAATGTTGAGGTCGATGCCGGGCGCTTCGGCTTTCCCGGCGAGCCAGACGCTTTGCGCGCCGGCTTTCTTCAGGGCATCTGCAGCTTCCGCTGCGCCGGTTTCATAGGCCTTGTCCGTGCCGCAGATCACCGCGAGGCGGCAGCCCGAAGCCTTGAACGCGGCGGCGAGTTCGGCCGCCTCGCGCGGGGGCACAACGGCCTCCTTCGGCGCGATGCCGCCCGCCGCCAGCATGTTCCGCGCAAAGTCCGCACGCGGCGTAAATTCGGCCAGCGCGCCGAGCGTCGCGATAAATACTTCCGGTCGCTTGGGTGCGCGCGCGGCCGCGTCACGCAGAGCCTCGAAGGCGGCCGCCAGGCGGATAGGCGCGAGTGCTTCGGCGGCGGCGTCCGTCCCGCTGGCCAGCGGCCCTTTGACGAGCGCCTTCAGGCCCGCATCGGATACGCCATCCCGTGCGCGGGGCGTATCCACATCGGCAACCGGCGCGGCGATCTCGTCCAGCAGCGGATATTCCGAAACGCCCGTCAGCGGGATCTTGCGGCGGGCAATATCCTTGGCGCGGGCATCGCGCACCGCTTTCACGCGGGCCTGGAAAGCGCCGGAAACGAGCGAGGCGCCATAGCCCCCCTCGCTTTCGATCTTCTGGAATTCTGCCCAGGCTGCTTCGGCGAGGTCACCGGCCAGCGTCTCGGTGAACCAGGCCCCGCCGGTCGGGTCTGCGACGCGGCCAAGCTGGCTTTCTTCCATGGCGATGATCTGGGTGTTGCGCGCAATCCGGCGGCCGAGTTCTTCGGGCCGGCCAAGGGCTTCGTTGAACGCGCGCGAGGTAACGATGTCGGCTCCGCCCGCAGCGCCTCCAAACACAGCGGAAGTGACGCGCAGCATGTTCGTCCACGGATCATACTTTGTCAGCATCCGCGCCGAGCTGACGCCCTGGAGGCGCATCGGCGCCGGCGGCAGGCCGAGCGCCTCAAGGCAGCGCGCCCAGAGCCGGCGCGCCGCGCGCAGCTTGGCGATGCCGATACCGTAATTTGCGTCCAGCGCGACTGCAAAGCTCATCCGGCGGGAGAGCGCGGCGATGTCTGCCTTCCCATCCAGGCGGCGCAGCGTGTCGATGGCCGAAGCGATCAGCGCGCCCAGTTCCTGCGCTTCAGAGCCGCCCGCTTCATGCACGCTGGTTGCGTCAATGCGGATAAGGCCCGCTTTGGGGAATTTCTGGCCAAGCGGCGCGATGACGGCGGCCATCCGCTCAAACGCCGCCTCCAGCCCGCCCGAGAGTTTGCCGGAACGGGCCAGCGCGCCGAGCGGGTCCATGTTGAAATCGATAGCGAGGTCTGCCGCGTTTTCCTGTTTCTCAGCCCAGAGGGCGAGCAGGGCAGAGGCCGTCACGCCCGAGGCGTTGAGATGGCTGAGCGCCACGCCGGCATAGTCTGCGCGCACCCCGGCGAGGGCGGTCTCAAAGTCTTCCAGCGTGGTGATCTGAACGCCCTGCTGGCCGGTGCAGTCGAGCGCGATCTCCACCGAGGAAACGCCGCGCTCAAGGTCGCGCAGGATCTCGGCATTGGTTTCCTCTGCCGAGGGGTGCGTGAAAAGCTGGCGGATGTCCCAGGGGCGCCACTTGTCGGGCGCAGCGGTCGGCCCGCGCAGATAGGGTGCCTCGCCGGGAACGCCCAGCGGGTCGGTCGCGGCAGCAAAGTCGCTTTCGCGATAGAGCGCCTTGATGCCGATACCGTCGGCGGTCTTGCGGGTGAGCGTATCGGCGCTCTTGCCCTTGAGCGCCTTTTCAACGGCGCTCAGCCATTCGGCTTCGGTGGCTGCGGGAAATGCGGAACTGAAGGGGAGAATATCATCGGCCATGCTGCCGGTTTAGGGCAATCCGGGCTGGCTTGTGAACTGCTTCCTTAAGGGTATGTGACCTTCATTCCTGCATGGGCCTTCTGCATGGCAGCAATCCCGGGAAGGACAGCGGCAGGCAACGCCGATTTCCACAGGTGGCCGGGGCCAGGTTGGCCGATTGTAATATTTCGGGGCTTGACCCTCTCCGCGCAAAATGCAAATGAGAATTAGTCGCAAGACGGAGATCGAGACCATGCTCAAGGCGTCGCCATTCTACCGCTCCTCCAGCGTTTCCTCCCATGCCGAGGTGCAACCGGCACAGCTTTGCGGCCAACCCGCAAATGATCATGGTCCCGGTCTCTTTCTCGACGCCCTGATCGCTGATGGCGATCCGGATGACCTGATTTCCCTCCTGCACCGGCAGGCGGCCTGGCGGGGCCTCCTGTCGCACGGCCACCCACCCTCTCACGGGTAGCCAAACTTCCGCGTAGTTCTGCTGGTGGATGTCTGCTTTCGTCGCTGACAGCATATCCACACCCTTCCGGTGCGTGGGAAGGGGCAGGCTCCGGTGCGGGCAGGGAAACTCAGGTCTGCTCTTTCTGTATCTGTAGAGCTGCTGAGCTCCGCCTTGACCACTCCTGACCCGAAAGGGCCGGGGGTGGCTTTTTGCCAGGTGCCAGCAATCCAGAGGGGCTGCGAATCGCCAGCGCCCTGAACAAGCGTTAAGCTGAGTGCGTCAAACGCATGTGATTTGACCCTGAAAATTGTATCTCATATCGGATTGATATAGAAATTCGGGCATGGGGAGCGGATTTTTACAGCCGGAAATCAAGGCCTTGCCGGCCTTCCTCAAGGTCATGCTTGCCGCGCCCCTCCGCCCATATAAGTTCCGTCGCAGAACTGTTCTGGGAGAAAACAACCGATGGCCGTGCCGCCTATTTTCAACAAGATGCGCCTGCCGGTGATCGCATCGCCGCTCTTCATCATTTCCGGGCCAGAACTGGTCATCGCCCAGTGCAAGGCCGGCATCGTCGGCAGCTTCCCGGCGCTGAATGCGCGGCCCGGCCCTGTGCTGCATGAATGGCTGGACCAGATCACCAATGAACTGGGCGAGCACAATATCAAGCATCCGGACCGCCCGGCCGCGCCCTTCGCGGTCAACCAGATCGTCCACAAGACCAACAACCGCCTCGATCACGACATGGAAGCCTGCGTCAAATACAAGGTGCCCTTCGTGATCACCTCGCTGGGCGCGCGCCAGGATGTGAACGATGCCATCCATTCCTATGGCGGCATCGTGATGCATGATGTGATCGACACGCGCTTTGCGAAGAAGGCGTTGGAAAAGGGCGCCGATGGCCTCATCGCCGTCTGCACCGGTGCCGGTGGCCATGCCGGCGTGCTCTCTCCCTTCGCGCTGATTCAGGAAATCCGCGAATTCTTTGATGGCCCGCTGGCGCTGTCGGGCTCCATCGCAAATGGCGGAGCCATTGCCGCTGCCCTCGCGATGGGCGCAGACTTTGCCTATATGGGCTCGGCCTTCATCGCCTGCGACGAAGCCAACGCGATGGAAGGCTACAAGGATGCTATCGTGAATTATGGCGCTGAAGACATCGTCTATTCAAACCTCTTCACCGGCGTGCATGGCAACTACCTGCGCCCGTCCATCGTGGCGGCTGGGCTGGATCCGGACAATCTGCCGGAAAGCGACCCCTCCAAGATGAATTTCGGTTCCGGCGGCAATACCGAGGCCAAGGCCTGGAAAGACATCTGGGGCTGTGGCCAGGGCATTGGCGCGGTGAAAAAGCGTGGTCCTGTCAGCGATTATGTCGACCAGTTGGAGCGCGAGTATAACGACGCCCGCGCGGCGCTGGCCAAGGGCCTCGCTTTCTCGCGCGCTCCGTCCGTGCCCGCCGAGTAAGCGGCGCCTCACCCCTCTGAAAACACCAGCGCCCTGTCATTCCTATGGCAGGGCGCGTTTCTTTCCGGACAAATCCGGGACAGGCTCGGACAAGATCTCCGCCGCGCCGCTGGGGTACAGCGCCGGCCCTGTCCAACACGCTTCCTGCGACGGTCACAGGAAATCGGCCCCTTCGAATTCGCCGGGGTAAGGCGCGGGGGCACACTTCGCCCCATGTTATACGCATCTTACAGAGACGTTTCGCGCGCCAACTGGCGCTGGCCCCACTTCACCCCTCAGGAGCTTGCCTGCCGCTGTGGCGGGCGCGGCTGCCGGGGCGCTTACTGGCATGACGCTGAGTTCCTCGATGCGCTCGAAGCCCTGCGCGCGGAAATGGGCCGTCCCCTGAAGATCAATTCGGGCCATCGCTGCGCCATCTGGAATGCGGTGGTCGGCGGCGTGCCGAATTCCCAGCACCGGCGCATTGCGGTGGACATAGCGTTTCAGAAGCATGACCGGCGCGCACTGGTGGCGGCGGCAGAGCGCCTCGGCTTCACCGGCATCGGCATTGCCAAAACCTTCATTCATCTTGACCGGCGGGAGACGCCCGCGCGGTGGACCTATCCGGGGGCGGAGGACCTGTCATGAGCGACATTATCGGCCTTGCCGCCAGCGCAGCGGGTGGCGGCGTCTTCGGCCTCGTGGGCACAATCATCGGCCGCGTGGCGGGCCTGATCGAGCGGCGGCAGGACAACACCCAGGAACGCGCCCGCTGGGCTCATGACGCAGCCATGCAGGAGGCGCGCATGCGCGAGCTGGCAGCGGCAACAGAAGCGCAGATCAAGCTCGCCGACGCCGCCGGCGCCTGGCGCGGCCTCGCCGCCTCCATGGAGGCGGAAGCCGCCATCGGAGACAGCTATCGCTGGGTGAACGCCGTCCGAGCGCTGACCCGGCCGCTACTCACCCTGCTGCTCTGGATCATCACCGGCCTCGTCTATCTCGGCGCCAGCGCCGAAGCCCGCATGGGCATCGTCGAAACCGCCACCTTCGCAGCGACCGCGGCCACGCTCTGGTGGTTTGGGGACCGGGGGCAGAAGGGGCGGTGAGGGGGGTCTGGAAGAGGCGGAACGATGGTAGCGCCTTCGACCCACCTGCCTGCACTCACTATATCGTGATCAAATGGAACGCAGCTTGCCGACGGTTTGGCCCTGCTTGGGTCATATTATTTCAATAAAAAAGGGGGCAACATGAAAAAATCATCTAAAGCGCGATTCAGGGTAGAAACGTGGTGTGGAACGTGTACCGTTTGTTTTCTGGATGGAGGGGACGTTTCATGAAAAACGATAACGATGGAACGTTTTCTTTACTGGACCATTCTTATTTTCATAGATACACGCCTCGCAATCTGCAGGGGATGACGACCCTAGGAGTGCTTAATGTTCTTTGAGCTTATCTCGCGGGTACCCATGTCTTGGGAAAAGGAATGATGAAATGATCACAGTATTCTTCGAGGGGCTCGCATCTTCTTTCAGCGGTTATCCGTTCCGTTTATTCGTGTATCGGTCCTACAATGCCGACCGGGAAGCTCGCATGATCGACGCAATGAAGGTTGCGAGAGATGTGCGAGTGGCATACAGCAGTTCAATTCCGGAAGTTAATGTTTCATTAACGCTTACAGAGACTGCGCATGGACGAGATAGAGAGATCGCCTGAGCACTCCGACGCCTCTGCGGGCAACGGAGCGGTAGTTCCGCCTGTGCACAATCCGGAGGCTCCTCAACCACCTCGTCAGGTAGTTGCTAAAAGAGCCAACGTCAGCGCAAATCAAGTAGTTCTCTCAACCTCACCTCTCCCCTCCATTTCTGAAATGGAGTGGATGAAAGAAAACTGTCCTGATTTTTGACCCAGCCCCCTGATCCGGGCCGTTTAATTGGAGACTCTGTTCGCCTTTCTTTCTGGTTGGGGGTGGGTGGTCAAGGCCCGCTGAGCGGAGC
>NZ_JBNNJJ010000014.1:0-100387 GCF_050269995.1 Hyphomonas sp. NPDC076881
AACATTGATGATGAGCTCAGGATCAGGCAGTCCACCCTGAGCAAATCAGCCGGGATTTTCTCCGGTCAGATGGTCCAGGAATGGGGTCAAGTTCATCAGCCGGGATTTTCTCCGGTCAGATGGTCCAGGAATGGGGTCAAGTTCAAAGGCGAACAGAGTCTCTAATTAAACGGCCCGGATCAGGGGGCTGGGTCAATGTCGGCCGGTCTTTCGCGTTCCAGTCCGCGCGGTCCCTTCTCCTGAAATGCAACTATGTGGGCCTGTTGGGCAAAGTTGCCGGTCCTCTTCGTGGTCCGGTGCTCCATCACATAATGGTTGCACCCTCGCAGCTGGCAGTGGCCCCCAGCTCGAACGTACAATAGGAGGGTGGTGTTGGGATTGATTTTCTTGCGCGGCACCTTCCGCACGGCGGAAGCCGGTTTATCAATCGTATTATCAGCCAAATTGACCAACATCAGACATTCCGTCGCGACACCCCAGATAAAGTGGTGATGGCTGTAACCAAGCGCAAGGGGTAGTGCTTGTACTTTTTTTGTTCTACGATTGGACGCCTGGAGAATTTGGAATTCTAACGTCTGGCCATAATCGTTACTTACAGCAGGTTCTGCAACAAAGTGAGTATGTGCTCACCGTACTCGTTCAGACACGGAATCGATGAACTCGGTACTTCAAAAGAGCAAACTTGCCTGCCATGGGAGAAGCCGGAAGACGAACTGCTCAAGCCTTGCTGCCGAAGAAGGCGCGGGCTTCTCCTCCTCTAATCGAATGTACCGGGTTCCATACGTCTCCTCCTGCGCCCTCAACAGACGCAATAGATACCTCAGGTGCCCCTCCCATTTGGCAGCATTCAGACTAGTGGTTCGCACCTCTGGAATTCAGCTTGAACAAATATCGAAGCACTCGGCCAGCAACGTGGACTTCTGCTTCGACCTAAGCCCAAGTGCTCCGTATGGACAATCTCGATAGAATTCGCGGGAACTTGATCAAGACCCTAGAGGCACTTGAGGACGCCTGCGAGCAAGCAACTGAAGCGCAACTGCCAGATTTGCCAAACGAAACGCGACTCCAGGAAATACGAGCCCTCAACCGCCTCATCGACACTGCAAAATCGCAATGCGCCGAAGCGGAAGCCTTTATGCTCGAATATATCCGCCTACAGAGCGATTAGGCTGGACTACGGCCCTATTCCAAGCATTGCTATCTCTGTCGCGGCAGCCTCCGCGACAGCCCGCCAGATAGTCGGGCCTTTGGGTCGTGGAAGCGCTGATCGCTTCCTCAACCCGAAAGGAACTGCATGACCAAACGCAAATCGACACGAGCCGACAAGAAACCACAACCTAAGTCCTCGAAAACGGATCAGCTCAAAAGTCTTCTTAGCAAACCCGAGGGCATGACAATCGAGGCGCTCTCCGCAAAACTCGGCTGGCAGACCCACACAACGCGGGCCGCCCTCACCCGCCTGAAACAGGCCGGTGTCAGTCTGGAGAAGCTCACCCCAACTGACGGATCGCGCCATTCCTGCTACCGTATCGCCGGAGCGAAAAAATGACGTCCACAGTAAAACTTGAAGGTATGCCTCGCTCCAGCCTTGTCGATCAATATCAGAAGCTGCTCAGCGCGCCTCCGCCAAAAGGGATGAGCACGCCCCTGCTCTGCCGCATCGTTGCATATGAAGTACAATCCGCTCTGTATGGCGGCCTGCCTCTCAGGACCCGGAACAAGCTGCAGGCGATTGCCAGTGACCTGGCCGTCGCTCCGGCAGGGCCTTCCCTTCGATCTGGCTCAAGGCTTGTCCGCGATTGGAACGGCATTACCCATATAGTTGATGTTGTGAAAGGCGGGTACCGATATCGGGGGCGCGTCTACCGATCCCTGTCTGCCATCGCGAGAGAGATCACGGGAGCCCGTTGGTCGGGGCCCCGCTTCTTCGGCTTGAAAGGTGCATCGTGATGACAGCGGCCGGATCAGGCCGACGGATTGTCCGCTGCGCCATCTACACGCGCAAATCCAGCGAGGAAGGTCTCGACCAGGCCTTCAACTCGCTCGACGCGCAGAGGGAGGCCTGCGAGGCGTATGTCTCCAGCCAACGCCATGAAGGCTGGAAGCTGATCCCCGCGCATTATGATGATGGCGGGCTTTCCGGCGGAACGCTCGAGCGCCCAGCTCTAACCCGGCTCCTGGAAGACATCGACGCGGGCAAGATTGACCTTGTAGTCGTCTACAAGATCGACCGACTGACGCGCTCGCTCGCTGACTTCGCCAAGCTGGTGGATAGATTCGATGCAGCCGGCTGCTCTTTCGTTTCGGTCACGCAAGCGTTTAACACCTCCACCAGCATGGGAAGGCTGACCCTCAACGTGCTGCTCTCCTTTGCCCAGTTCGAACGGGAGGTGACTGCCGAGCGGATTCGGGACAAGATTTCAGCATCCAAGAAAAAGGGCTACTGGATGGGCGGCCTACCACCGCTCGGCTACGAACCTCATCCTGATCCTCAGACCCGCAGCCTGGTGATCAATGCTCCTGAAGCGGAAATCGTCCGGGAATTGTTCCAGCTTTATGATACGATTGGCTGCGTCCGGCTGGTCGAGGCGGAAGCGGCGCGCCGAGGCTACCGAACCAAATCACGGACCTTCAGCAATGACCGAAAAGTCGGCGGCAAACCGCTCAGGCGTGGCCACATTCATTTCCTGCTGCGCAATCCAATTTATGTTGGGCGCATTCGCCACAAGCGCGAAGTCCACGACGGTTTGCATAAGCCGCTCATCGATGAGGCGCTGTGGGACCGGGTTCAGGCAAAGCTCGGCGCGCAGGATAAGCCTGGCCGGCGAAGCGCATCTGGCAATCGCCCATTTCTGACCGGGAAGCTGGTCGATGAAACCGGCGATCGGCTTACGCCGTCTCATGCCAGCAAAGGCCCTCGGCGTTATCGCTACTATGTGTCGTCTCGCCTTCTCGAAGGCAGAGGCAGGCGCACCGGTGGCTGGCGCCTGCCCGCCAAGCAGCTCGAAACCCAGCTTGCCCAGGCTGTCAGCGAGTATCTCATCACCGCCGGTCCTCAGATATTCCAAAGCCCCACTGCGACACTCATTGAACAAAGTATGCCCCAGTTGGCGTCAATCTCGAACCTCGAGTCCCTGGAGCTCATCGCGCAATGCAAAATTTCAGAGGGGCAAGTCGAACTGGAAATCGCCGCAAAACCTCTGGCCGAAAAGTTGAGGGTAAAGGATACCGAATTGGCTGCTCCCTTGCTGAGCTTCACCTCGCCCTTTCAGATTAAGCGCCGAGGTATCGAAGCCCGTCTCATCATCGGCGGCGTTGCACGCCGGACGGATGAAACATTGATCCGCGCAATTGCGCTGGCGCATGCCTGGGCAACAGAGCTTCGCGCCGGCACTTCTATGACCACCCTCGCCGAGCGCCGCAGCTGCACGCTCGCCTTCATCCGTCAGCGTTTGCCGCTGGCGTTTCTCTCGCCCAAGGTCATCGAGGCTATCCTCGCAGGTCGCCAGCCTCACGACCTGACGCTCACCAAGCTGATCACCCATCCTATTCCGCTCGACTGGGATGATCAGTGGGCAGAACTCGGCTTTTCAGCCAGCGCCTGATAACGTCAAATCATTCCCTGCTTTTGCAATGGCCGTCCCTGTTTGGGCCGGGAAAATTCCCTGTTTCGCGTTTAGGGAATTTGCGCGCATCGCCCTGAAATGACGGGCGATTTATCGGGCCTATCAGAGGCATTCCCTGATCTTTTGAGGAAATTCCCTGTAAATCGGCCTGGAGCAGGGAAAATGGCGATAAGGGAACTGCTGCAAAAGCCGAACAGAGACGGGGCGCCAAAAAGCGCCAAAAAATTCGCTGATACGGAAAACGGAGACCGCAGCCTCGCGCCAAACCCCGCCTGTTTGCGGGGTTTTGGAGCCGCCTAACGGAACTGTCTCAAAATCTGAAAATGGCTGGCGGAGAGGGAGGGATTCGAACCCTCGATACCCTTGCGAGTATATCGGTTTTCGAGACCGACGCGATCGACCACTCCGCCACCTCTCCGCGCCGGGGTCTTTGAAGGGCGGTGAACTATCGCGGCGCGGCGCAAAGCGCAAGCGCCCGATTGGGAAATCCTCGCCTGTCTTCCGCTTTTTTAACAGCCGCCCCGCCCTGCGCCCCGGCGCCCCGGCAGACGGCGCCCCGGCAGAGGGACGCCGAAAGCGCCTCTGCCCCTCCCCCTTAATTGGCCCGCTGAGACTGCCCGGCCAGCCGGCCTGCCCGCTGGCGTGACGCAGGCTTGCGCCGCCCCCAGGCCCCTTGCGGCCCCTCTCCATGCCCGGGCCGCAGGCTGCCGCAGCGCGCGCCCACCGCCTTACAGAAACGGCCGGGCCACGCCCCCGCCCGGCCTTTTCTCCTGCGCCCCTCCAAAACGCAGCAATCGATGAAATTTGCCAGACCTGCGAAAGCGCGCCTTATCCCAACTGCGTCAAAGGGAGGGTCTGGACAACAAGGATTGCTTGCCCACCCCCATGAGCGCCGAAATCTTCATAATGCTGCTGAACCCCGGCATCGGAGCGCTGCTATCGGGGGCGTTCTGCCTCCTGTGGCTCAGCCAGCGCGGAAAAACCTACATTCTCTATGCCGCGGCCGGTTATGGCATAAATGCCGCCGGCTTCTTCATTCAGGACATCGTCTTCCAGTATATGGTCACGCCCCTGCCTGAAAGCGGCGAGCGGATCCTGACAAACCTGACGTTCCTGTTCTCCGGCTGGCTGCTCGCCGCGGCCGTCCTCGGGCGCTATGGCCGCCGGCCGCATTATCCGCTTCTCGCGATCACCACAGCCGCCGCCGCGCTGGCCCTTGGCTGGTTCTTCCTGGTCCAACCCAGCGTGCCGGGCCGCATTCTGACGATGAGTACGGCCCTCGGCGTGGTCACGCTGATGATCGTGGTGAAGCTCTATCCGGTCCGCAAGAAACATATGATCGACCGGCTGATCTTCGCCGTGGCGATCGTGTCGGTGGCCAATTATGTGCTGCGCCCGCTGGTCATCCTGATGGTGGTAGGCGGCTTCGGCACCGGCGCCAGTTTCCAGCATTCGCTCTACTGGACCACAGTCCAGTTCACCCAGCCGCTGATCTCCATTGCGCTCGCCCTCACGCTGATGGTCGCCATCGCCATCGACCTGATCGAGCAGCTGCGCCAGGAGGCGCGCACCGACAAGCTCTCCGGCCTGCTCAATCGCGGCGGCTTTGAAGCGGCAGCCACCGCAGCCCTGAAGCGCTGCCAGACCGGCGGCGGCCTGCCCGCCTGCCTGATCATTGCCGACCTCGACCATTTCAAGCAGATCAACGACACGTTCGGCCATTCGGTGGGCGACGCCGTGATCGGCCTGTTCGGGCGCCATGTCGCGGCGATGTGCAGCGACGAGATGGTGGCCGGGCGGATCGGCGGGGAAGAGTTTGCCGTGCTGCTGCCGGGGCATGAGCTTCAGGCCGCGCGCCTGTTTGCCGAATCCCTGCGGGCCTGCCCGTGGGACTATTGGAGCGGCATGCTGCCGCCCAAGGTCGCCCCCAGCGTCAGCATCGGTGTCTGCGCGGCCGGGCCGGGGGCGGATCTGCACGCCCTGATGAACCAGGCTGACGAAGCCCTCTATGACGCCAAGAAGGCTGGCCGCGACCAGGTACGCCTGTTCGGCACGCGCCCGGCTGTCCCCCGCAAGCTGGACCTCATCTGGACCAAATCCTGAGCCTTCGGGATCCTTCAGGCAGGTTTTCGCGCCAATTCAGGCCTGATCGGGCACTGATCTGGCCCTGGCCCGGCCGGTGACCGGGGCGCAGCCGCACCGAGGGTCCGGCCAGGCTGCAGATCCCCCCACTTTTCCCGCAATCGGCGTGAAGTTGGGGTTTGACAGGCGCATCGCTTTGGTGTTTACCCCCGACCTTCGGGCGCGGCGCCTTCTGGTGCGGCGCCCTCACACATTTTCACTATTCCATGCCGGAAGGATTGGCCCCATGTTCGCGGTCATTAAAACAGGTGGCAAGCAGTACAAGGTTGCCGAAGGCGATACCATCGTCATCGAGCGTCTGGCAGCTGCTGCCGGCGAGACGGTCACGTTTGACTCCGTTCTCATGGTTGGCGCAGGCGCCGGTGTCACCGTGGGCGCGCCCACGGTTGCAGGTGCCACGGTCACCGGCGAAGTCGCCGCTGAAGTGCGCGGCCCGAAGCTGATCACCCGCAAGAAGCGTCAGCGCCAGACCTACCGCCGCACCATCGGCCACCGTCAGGACCTGATGGAAGTCACGATCACCTCCATCAACACCGATGGCAAGGCGCCGGCCAAGAAAGCCGCTGCCAAGAAGGAAGACGCCCCGAAGGCTGAAGCGGCTCCCAAAGCAGACGCGGCCACCGGCGGTGACAACCTGAAAAAACTCACCGGCGTTGGCCCGGCCCTTGAGAAAAAGCTGAACGGCGCAGGCATCACCACCTTCGCTCAGATCGCTGCCCTCACCGAGGCTGACATCGCCAAGCTCGAAGAAGAGCTGAGCCTCTCGGGCCGTTTCGCCAAGGACGGCTGGGTCGAGCAGGCCAAAGAACTCGCTAAGGACGCATAAGGCCACCCCCGGCCTTCCGCTAAAGGACAGTAGGAGCAGACGATGGCTCATAAGAAATCAGGTGGTTCGTCCCGCAACGGCCGCGATTCGAATCCCAAGTATCTCGGCGTAAAGAAGTTCGGCGGCGAAGTCGTCGTTCCGGGCAACATCATCGTGCGTCAGCGCGGCACCCAGAAATGGCCGGGCAAAGGCGTCGGCATGGGCAAGGATCACACCCTTTTCGCGCTTAAGGGCGGCAAGGTTGAGTACGCCCACAAGTCCGGTGGCCGCATTTATGTGAACATCGTACCGATGGCGGACGCAGCCGAATAAACGGCCTGGAAAGCATCCGGCCGCACGCAGAGGGGTGGCCGGGTCGCGTTTCAGACGACCAGTTTCCGGGGGGAGGCAGGCCACTGTCTCCCCTTTTTAATTTGCCCTCCCCCGCCAGGCCCCGCACATAGGAGGCGGCCATGAGCGAGACAGAGATCGAAATAGAAACACAGCGGCTCGGCCTGCGCCGGCTTTCCCCGAGAGATGCGGGGCCGGTGACCGAGGCCGTAAACGACCCGCGAATCTATCTCATGCTTGCCAGCGTCGCCCCCGCCCAGTCCAAGGCCGAAA
Source organism: Hyphomonas sp. NPDC076881 (assembly GCF_050269995.1). Classification (NCBI taxonomy): domain Bacteria; kingdom Pseudomonadati; phylum Pseudomonadota; class Alphaproteobacteria; order Hyphomonadales; family Hyphomonadaceae; genus Hyphomonas; species Hyphomonas sp. NPDC076881. Next base: position 7,198 of record NZ_JBNNJJ010000014.1, read on the forward strand.
CCCTCGCCTGGTTTGCGACGCATGATACCGCGCGCCAGAACGATACCGGCCACATCTTCGCGGTCGTCTCGAAGGAGACCGGCGCCCTCGCCGGGCTGATCTCGGCCAACCGCCAGCGCACCGAGGATCCCTTCAATATCGGCTACTGGATGACGCCGCCCTTCTGGGGCAAGGGCTATTGCACCGAGGCAGGCGCCGGTCTCGTCAGCTGGCTGGAAAACACCCGCGCGGCCGCCGCCCTCGTCTCGGGCTATTTCGCCGACAACCCGGCCTCCGGCAAAGTTCTCCGCAAGCTCGGCTTCCTGCCCTGCGGGCGTGGCCCCATGTTCTCCAAAGGCCGGGGCGAACGCTCCGACCACATCATGATGGCAAGGATCGCCTGACCCCTTAAGCCCCTTCTCCCCCCCGGGGAGAAGGGGTTGGGGATGAGGGGGCGCCCCGCTCCGGACACCTTGCACACACCCCCGCCCCTTCCCCAAATCTCCAATCTACGGCAAGACCACCCCATGAAGTTCCTCGATCAGGCCAAGGTATATATCCGCTCCGGCGGCGGCGGCGCAGGCTGCGTCTCGTTCCGGCGCGAGAAATTCATCGAATATGGCGGCCCCGATGGCGGCGATGGCGGGCGCGGGGGCGACGTCTGGATCGAGGCCGTCGAAGGCCTCAACACCCTGATCGACTTCCGCTACCAGCAGCATTTCAAAGCCAAGCGCGGCGGCCATGGCATGGGCAAGCAGCGCACCGGCGCGCGCGGCGAAGATGCCGTGCTGAAGGTGCCCGTCGGCACACAGGTCTATGAAGAAGACCAGGAAACCCTGATCGCAGACCTCACTGAAGTCGGCCAGCGCGTGCTGCTGGCCGCTGGCGGTAATGGCGGCTGGGGCAATCTGCGCTTCAAATCCTCCACCAACCAGGCCCCCCGCCGCTCCAATCCGGGCGAAGAGGGAGAAGAGCGCTGGCTCTGGCTGCGCCTGAAACTGATCGCGGACGCCGGCCTCGTCGGCCTGCCGAATGCCGGCAAGTCCACCTTCCTGGCCGCCGCCACCGCCGCCACGCCGAAGATCGCCGATTATCCGTTCACCACGCTTCATCCCGGCCTCGGCGTCGTGGATCTGGGCACCTCCACCCGCTTCGTGCTGGCTGATATTCCGGGCCTCATCGAAGGGGCCGCCGACGGCGCAGGCCTCGGCCACCGCTTCCTTGGCCATGTCGAACGCTGCAAGGTGCTGCTGCATCTGATCGACGTAACGCAGGACAATCCCGCCGCCGCCTACCGCACCATCCGTGCAGAGCTGGAAGCCTACGATCCCGAGCTTGCCCAGCGCCCGGAAATCGTCGCCCTCAACAAGATCGACGCGCTCACGCCCGAACTTGTCAAGGAGCAGATGAAACAGCTCAAGAAAGCGTACAAAGGCAAGCCCCTGCTCCTCTCCGGCGTCACCGGCGAAGGCGTCAAGGAAGCCCTCTACGCCATCGCCCACCATCTCGGCCTCAAGGACGAAGACGCCCCCAGGGCAGTCCCCGCCGAAGACGATGATCAGGACACAGACACGTCCTGGAGCCCTCTTTAGGCCACCCACTCCCCCCCCGTTTACGGGGGAGGTGCCCGAAGGGCGGAGGGGGGAAGCCCCAGGCGCAACGCTAAACCCCTCTCCCTCCGGGAGAGGAGGGACCCGCGCGCAAAGCGCGTGGGAGGTGAGGGCAGCAGCGCCCGCCTTATCCCACACCCCCAGCCCCAAAAACCCCAATCCCTTCAACCCCTTCCCCCAAATCCACCCTCCCCTTATCCACCCCCCTCCGGCGCCGTGTTATTCTCCCCGCATGGAAAACGCCGCCCCTCAGCCAACGGATGATCCCGTCTACGTCCTGCTCGAACAGGCGCGCCAGCTCATCCTGCGCTTCGTCCATTACATCGACAGTATCTTCGAGCGCCTCGGCACCGCCCGGCCCAGCAACGCGCTCCTCCGCAAGCTGACGAGCTATGCCCTCGTCCCGGCTGAAACCGCCCTGCGCCGCGTCGTGCTGATCCTCGCCGCCCACCAGCCCATCCCTGAGCGCTCCAAGCCCCGCGCCCTCTCAGGCGCGGCAAAGCCGGGATCCGGGACCTTCTCTCCCCAAAACCCCCGCGCGCCCGTCTTCAACATGCGCGAGCCCCAGCCCCGTCCGGAGACAGATCATCTCCCCGCCTCAAGGCTGCCCCGTATCCGCGCCCTGACAGAGGATGTTCTCAGCGCCCCGCCCGCGCCCGCCGCGCCGCCGCGCGATCTTTCCGCCGCCTTCGCCCGCCGCCTCGCCGCGCTGCACGGCGCCCTGAACAATCCCCATGCCGTCGCCGCCCGCTGGCTGCGCCGCCATTTCGCCGGCGCCGCGCCAAAGCCCTGCCCCCTCTCGCCCCACCGCATCCCCGGCCTGCGCAGCGCCCTCCCCGGCCCCGAAAAAGAAACCCTCCGCAACCTGACAGACATGGCCCTCAGCTACTTCGCCGCCAACACTTCCTGACGCGCCGCGCCCAAGCCACAATCGATCTCCCCAAAACCTCCCGGCCCCCCGGCGAGGGCGCGATCCCATGTGCCGCGCTCTGCGCCCAAAACGAAACGGCCCGGCCGCCATCTGGCTGCCGGGCCGTTTGAAATCAAACCGCGTGAAACCTCAGTGATAGTTCGACAGGCGCTCGATCAGCTCGCGCGGCGGCGCGGTGTCTTCCATCAGGGAGGATTTGATCGGGCGCGGGGCGCTGAACACATGGCCCTGACCGAAGGGGATCTCATATTCGAGGATCTCTACCACGCTGGCTTCGTCCTCGATCTTCTCGGCGATCAGCATGATGCCATAGCGCGAGAAGGCGGCGCCCACTTCATTGGCTGCCAGCTTGCGGTTGAGCGCGGTCAGCGGGCGCGGGCCCTGCGGGTCGCGCAGCTGGTCGATCAGCTGGCTGCCATTGACCTTCACAAACCGAACGCCCGCCGCCTGCAGGCGCGGCAGGTCAAGATCGAGGCCGGTCACATGGTCGATGGAGAAACGGAAGCCGAGCGCTGTCAGCTTGTCCATATTGGCGCGCATCGCGGGCGAGCGCTGCTCGAACCGGTCGGCCCGGATCTCGAAGATCACCGAGCCGGAAAGGTCGCGGTTTTCCATCATGAATTCCAGGAACATCGGGAAGAAGGTCGGGTCTTCCAGCGAGATCGAGGAGATGTTGCAGAACACGCCGACGCGCCGGTCCCGCTCGGCCAGGCGGCGGACGATCTGCACGCAGCGGAACAGCATGAAATTGTCGATGATGCCCATCAGGCTGGCGCGGCGGGCCGCGTCCAGAAAGTCTGCCGGGGTGATATGGCTGCCATCGGGGCGGCGCAGACGGGTGAACCCCTCATAGAAGGTCACCCGGCGCTGGGGCAGCGACATGATCGGCTGCAGATGCAGGTCCACGCGGCCATCCTTCAGCGCGTCGCGCACATCCCGCAGGGCGGCGTCTTCCACCGGCTGAACCCGGGCCAGCGCCGTGCTGTCGGTCAGGCGCGTCTCGAAGCTGCGGGTCAGCTTGTCGATCAGCCCTTCCAGCTGGCGCATCTCATTGACGAGCGCGTCTCGGCGTTCGCTCAGTTCGATCTTGACGGTTTCCTCGATCGCATCGGTCCGGGCCTCCACCACATTCATCCGGCGGGCGGCATCGGTCAGCTCGCGCTCGAACCCGTCAACGCGCTCATGGGCCTGTCTGGCCGCCTTCGCGGTCAGGGAGGTGCGCACCAGTACGTGGATCTGGATGAGGACCGCCGCCAGCCCCGCCCCGCCCGCAATCGACAGCGGCAAGCCCGCCGTGGTCAGCGTGAAGAGGCCGTAGCCGGTCCCCGCGCCTGCGGCGAGATAGAGGAGGATCAAGAAAAAAGTCATCAGGTCAGCACCCGCAAACAGCCCATCAATCTTAAAAATAAGGCGAAATTAGTTAACGAATTGCTGGGAATTGTCCTGATTTGCCCCGTCCGGCAAGCTCGCCGCAATCCGTTGCAAATCAGCCACAACGGGCCGTTTCCTGATGTTCTGGCTACAGAAGGCGCGTGGACACGGGGATTATCAAAGGTTAACCAAAGGCTGTTCCCGGTTGTGAACGCCCCCGGTCCGCGGCCAGCGCTGGCCGGAGCGGGGGCGATCTCGGGGGAGACGGGGGCCTTGCCCGCAAGGCGAGGCCCCGTCGTTCCCGCCGGAAGGCGCCCCGGTTCACCCGATTCGCAGCGTGTCCGGCTCGGGAACGATCTCGTTCTCGATATGGCCCAGCCCGTCGATCTCGATGCGTACACGGTCACCTGCCTTCAGCCATTTCGGCGGATCGAAACCCGCGCCGACCCCTGCCGGCGTTCCGGTAAAGATCACATCCCCAGGCTCCAGCGTAAAGGCCGCCGTGAGATGTTCAATCTGCGCCGCAATATCATGGATCATGTCGCGGACATGGCCCGACTGGCGCTGCTCGCCGTTCACGTAAGAGCGCACTTCCAGCCCCGGCAGGTCTTCGATTTCATCGGGCGTCACCAGCGCCGGGCCGAAGGGGGCATGGGTGTCAAAGCCCTTGCCCATGATCATCGTCTGGCTCGCCTTCTGCCAGTCGCGCACCGAATAATCACAACCGATACAAAAGCCTGCGACGATTTCCATCGCCCGCGCGCGGGGCACATGCCGGCCATGCCTGCCGATCACGGCCACCAGTTCCCCCTCATAGTCGAGCTGTCCGGACACCTTGGGCAGGTGGACCGGATCATAGGGCCCGTTGACCGCCGTGGCCTGCTTGTTGAACCATTTCTGCACCTCCGGCTTGGCGGTGGAAATGAAGCTGACGCTCTCGGCGGCATGGGCAGCATAATTGACACCTATCCCCAGGATTTTTCCGGGCCGGGGCACCGGTGCCAGAAGATGCACCACGCTGAGCGCCAGAGGCGCGCCTTTCTCTTTGCCTTCCAGCGCCTCGACAAAGCTGTCGCCTGCAACCGGCACGACAGAATCGCCTTCCAGATGGCCAAACCTGACCTGACCTTCGGCCACGAATCTCACGAGGCGCATATCGTTACTCTCCTGTCACACTAATGCCCAAAGAACCTTGCGGGGTGTTCATCTCGCGTTGTCGGCCCCTTTGGCAAGAGCTAGGGAGGGCGCGAGTAGAAGGGTAGACTGATGCAACTTGGAGTCCGCGCGCAGGAAAGTTCTCTGAGCGAGGTGTTCGCGCCCGGCGAGCGGCTGCGTATGCCTCATTATCAGCGCAGCTATTCCTGGGGCGACCGTGAAGCGCTCGATCTTCTGGGCGATCTGGTCGATGCAATGGACGCCTCCATCGCCCACTTCATCGGCGCGCTCGTCTTCGTGAATGGCGAGGAACCCGGCCATCTGGAAATCGTTGACGGCCAGCAGCGCCTGACCACCCTGACCATCCTGCTCTGCGTGCTGCGCGATCTGGAAACAGACCCCGCCCTCTCCAAGGAACTGCACAAGCTGATCGCCGACGAGGACCGCCCGCTACTCGGCGAAGGCGCCAACTGGCGCATCGCCCTCAACTATGATGTCGGCGCCTTCTTCCGCGATTCCATCCAGACGCCGGGCGCCACGCTGAAACTCGACAATGAGCCCGGCGACAGCGAAAGCCAGCAGAAGATCATCGCCAATGCCGCCGCCTTCCACCGTGAACTGCGCGAGATGACGCCCGAGCGCCGGCGCGCGCTTGCTGATGTCGTCACCGGTGGCTGCGCCCTGGTGCGCGTGGTGGTCGACAACAAGGATCAGGGCTTCAAGGTGTTCCGCGTGCTGAACACGCGCGGCAAGGAGCCGGGCGCCCACGACATCATCAAGACCGAGCTGTTCCAGCGCGCGAAGTTCACCGCCGACGAAGCCAACGCCTATGCCGAGCGCTGGGCCGAGCATGAGGCGCTTCTCGGCGGCGGCGCCTTTGACGATCTTCTCCGCCAGATCCGCGCCATCCATGACCGCTCGCCCAAGGGCGATCTCTTCGCCGGCTTCCAGAAGGCGGTGCTCAACAAGATCGATCCGCGCACCTTCCTTGACGACATGCTGCCAAGCTATGTCGCCGCCTTCCGCGTGGTCGAAACCGGGCAGGACACGCTGGACATGGGCGCGCCCCAGGGCGTGCTCGACAGCATCAACCAGCTGCGCGCCCTTGAACACAAGACCTGGCGCGCGCCGGCCATCCAGTTCATCGTCGAGCGCGGCCTGAAAGACCCGATGGCGCCGGATTTCTTCGCCGGTCTCGAACGCCTCTCCTACATGTCTCAGGTCATGGTGCAGGAGCGCGAAACCCGCAACAAGCGCCTCGCCCGCATCACGGAGGCCGTGCGCAACGACCGTGTACTGTTTGCCAAATCTGGCCCCCTGTCCATCAGCCGCGACGAAGCCCGCAAGCTGCGCGACCGGCTGACGACGCGCTTTGGCACCTATGGCCAGCGCCGCGCCATTGCCCTGCGCCTCTGCGCCGCCATCGCGGGCGGGCGCACCATCCCGCCGGAATCTGACGCCACCGTGGAACACGTTCTCCCGCGCAACCCGCCCGAAGACAGCCACTGGATGATCACCTGGCCCGACCCGGTGAAACGGCGCGAGCAGTGCGACACGCTCGGAAATTTCGTTCTGCTCACGAACAAGGTAAACCAGCAGGCAGACCGGCTGGACTACCGCGCCAAGAAGGAAATCTACTTCAATGGCGGCGGCGGCCAGGAATTTGCGCTCACCCGCGACCTGATGGAACAGGATGCCTGGACCTCCGATGTCGTCCGCCGCCGGACGGAAAAGCTCGCCGACATCCTGATGCAGGCCTGGGGCCTGGCGGGCTGAGCCGCCCTACTCCCTAATCCCTTTCTTCTGGATCGTTGCGTGAACCTCGTTCACCTGCATCAGCGCAGCTGAGCCGTAATACTTGCTGTAATCCACCGTGAAGATGCCTGCCTCAATCGTGGGGTCGCTCGCCACCCATTCCTGCGCGGTGGCAATGTCGGATGTGTTGAGAATGAACAGGCCGCGCCGCCCGTCTTCCCCGCCCAGCGGCCCGGCCAGCACCAGTTTTCCGTCTTCGGCCAGCCGGCCCATATTCGAGAAATGCCCGGCAAACAGCTCCGCCCGCTGATCCTTGTCCGTGATCGCGGCGTCCTGCGGCCCGGTCTTCAGGATTGCCAGCACATAGGACCGCATCCCCAGATCGTCCGCCCCCAGCCTTTCGGCCAGCGCCGCATCATAGGCAGGTGGCGGGGTCGTGGCTGCAGGCGCTTCCCCGGCACTTGCACAGGCAACCGGCAGCGTCAGCAAGGCCGCCAACGCCAGAAATCGCAGAGCATGAAACATCGAACCCTCCCATCCATGAGACGCGCAGTCTGCGCCTTCAAGGGTGGGTCTGGCAAGCAGAGCTGCGGGCCGCCCGCGAAGGGGAAGCCCGCAGCCAGCCGGATCAGAAGCGTGCGCGGATGCCGCCGAACACGGCCCGCCGCTCCACCGGATAGTAGATCGCCGAAGCCGGCGTTGCCGTGATCACCGCCGAAATGTCCCCGGCGGCTTTCTCCCCGGCGAGGTTTCGCGCGTCGAGGAAGAGGTCGATATTCCCGGTCGCCTGATAGCTGCCGGTCAGGCCCAGCAGGGTATAGCCGTCCGTGCGGGTCGTATTGTTATAGTCCGCCCAGGCGCCCTCGGGCACCCATTCAAGATTGGGCGCAACCGTGAACCGGTCATGGCTGAAGCGCAGCTCCGCCCGGTAGACATGCTCGGGCACCACCGGCAGCGTGTTGTCCCCAAATTCGGCATCGCCATCAAACTTGAAGTCCGAATACTGATAAACCTGGCGCAGGGTCAGCCAATCGGTGAACGCCAGGTCAAGGCCCGCTTCAATGCCCCGGTGAGTGGTCTTGTCGGCGTTGAAGGTGGAGGCTGGAATATCCGGGTTGACCGTGAATTGCAGCATCTCGCCATCAATATCAGCCGAATAGAGCGACACGTCCCAGCTGGCGATCCCGGCGCGCCCGCGCGTGCCGATCTCTGCCGTCCAGGCCGTCTGCGCGTCCACCGGCACGAAGGCTGCAATCTGGGCCAATTCGGTGAAGCCCGGCATCTCGGCTGACCGGCTGTAATTGGCATAAAGTTGCACATCCGGAGACAGCGCATAGAGCGCGCCGAATTTCGGCGAGAACTCTTCAAAGTCTGCCTTGCCCAGAACATCCACCGGCGCGCTATTGTAGGTGGTGCGCTGCTGGCGTTCACTCTTTGCATAGACCGCGCCGGCAATCAGGGTCAGCTGATCACTTACGCTATAACGGCCCTCGGCATAGGTATTCGCCGTCCAGGCTTCCTGATCGGCGGCCCACATCAGCGCGCCGGACTTGCCGTTGTTATTGACGAAGCGTTTGGCATCCACCTCGCCATCGCGCGCATCAACGCCCACGGTCAGCGCAAAAGGGCCATTCTCCCAATCATACCGCGCCCAGATGCCCTTATCGAGATAGCTATAATCGATCACCTGGAAGATCGGGTGGAAGAGATCCTTGTCGTTCACCCACACGCCAACGGCCAGTTCCCCCTCGCCCAGCGCAATCCGCGTCTGGTTCTGCACACGGATCGATTTTATGTCGCGCGCCTGATCGCCCACGAAATTGCCTTTCGTGGGATTGTTGAGGGCGTCGCTCAACGTCAGCGCGCCGGGCAGTTCCTGGTCAATGTCGTTGAGGCTGAGATAGAAGCGGGTGTTCACCGCGTCTGTCACCTCATAGCCCACATTGCCCTGGAAGCGCACCGAATCGCGGCGCACATGGTCCCGGTCGCCATGCGAGGTATCGGCGCTTACCGCGCCCCAGGCGTCCAGCTTGCCTTTGACTGCGCCGGCCGAAACAAGCCCGCGATAGGTCTCGAAGCTGCCAGCGTCGGCGCGCACATAAACGCCCGGCGCAGTCTCGCCCGTCGGCGTCACGCCATTGACCGCCCCGCCCAGCGAGCCTGAGCCAAAGCGCAGCGCGTTCGCCCCGCGATAGACTTCCAGGTGATCGAAGAAGATCGGCTCCAGTTCCTGGAAGTCGCCATTGTCGTCGGAAAGGTTGATCGGCGCCCCATCCTGCAACAGCGTGATGCCGCGCATGTGATAGCCCCGGCTGATGCCCGAGCCGCGAATGGAGATCCGCACTTCCTGGCCATAGCGCGGCTGGGTGTAGACACCCGGCGAGAAGCCAAGCGTATCCCGCATCGACACGAGGAAGCGGTCGGCAAACTCCTCATAGGTGATCACGTCTGTGCCGCCTGGTGTCTTGGCGGCCTGCTCCATCGCGGCGGCGGCGCGGGCAGTGGAGGTCACGAGGATCGTCTCTTCGATCTTCGGGGCGTCTTCGGTGGCTTCCTGCGCGGCGGCGGGCAGCACGGCCCCGAAAGCAAGCGACAGGGCGGTCAGGCTCACGGCGGAGCCCGGTTTGAATGTAAGTTTCATGTGATTGGATCTTCAGACAGATAAGGTCCGGGCACACCCGGCTTTGCCACCCGTCAGCCGGGCAGCGCTCAGATCGTATCTGTCAGGGCGGGCGGCGCCCGCGCGCCCAGAGGCGGCCCGCGGGCCACCTGGACAAAGCGCACCTCGAACAGCGCAACATCGGCAGACACCGGCTGCATCACCGGCGCTTTGAAGGTCACCGCGTCCGGCACCGGAACCGGCTGGCCCAGCACACAGTCCCCGCAATCATGCGGCGGGTCGCCTTGCGTCTTCTTGCCTTCCTTTTCGGCCAGCAGCTTGGAGAGCTCCGCGCCGATGGTCATCGCGCTGGCGGTCTCTCCCGGTGTCGAACAGTAATGGGCCACCAGATCCGGCGAACGCTCTGCCGCTGCGGCCATGGCCCAGGGCATCACTGCCTGGATCAGCAGCGCGGCAACCGCCAGCAGGCGGGCCAGAGAGGCGGTGAGGGAGCGCGACATTGCCGCGCGGTCTAGCATGGCCGCCCCGTACGCAAAGTTGCGTAATCGCCGCAGATACCCCGGCGCCCGGAAATTCCCTTACGGAACCCCTAGCGGTTCTGACAGGTACGCCCTAGCGTGCGCCCAGCAAAAAGCCTGAACACGACACGAAAGAGGAGCGCCCCATGAGCCTGTTCGACCTTACCGGCAAAACCGCCATCATCACCGGATCTTCGCGCGGCATCGGCCGCGCCATTGCCGAGGCCATGGCCGATCAGGGCGCCCGCGTCGTCATCTCCTCGCGCAAGCCCGGCCCGTGCGAGGAAGTCGCCGCCGAGATCAACAAGAAGCATGGGGACGGCACCGCCATCGCCATCCCTGCGAACATCTCTTCCAAGGAAGAACTGCAGGCCCTGGTCGATGAGACCACCAAAACCTTCGGCAAGGTCGACATCCTCGTCTGCAACGCCGCCTCCAACCCCTATTATGGCCCGATGGCCGGCATCTCGGATGATCAGTTCACCAAGATCCTGCAGAACAACATCATCTCCAATCACTGGCTGGTGCAGATGGTCGCCCCGCAGATGCAGGCCCGCAAGGACGGCGCCATCATCATCGTCTCCTCCATCGGCGGCCTGCGCGGCACCCCGATCATCGGCGCCTACAACATCTCGAAAGCCGCAGACTTCCAGCTCGCCCGCAACCTCGCCACCGAGTTCGGCGCCGACAATATCCGCGTCAACTGCATCGCGCCGGGCCTGATCAAGACAGATTTCGCCAAAGCCCTCTGGGAAAACCCCGAAACGCTCAAGCGCTCGCTGACCGGCACCCCGCTGAAGCGCATCGGCGAGCCCGAAGAGATCGCCGGCGCGGCGGTCTATCTCGCCTCCAAGGCCGGCAGCTACATGACCGGCCAGATGCTCGTCGTTGACGGGGGCGCCACGGTTACCTGATGCACTACACCGCTTCGCCGGACGCGAGCCCTGCGCCCGAAATCACCTTCGATGATTTCCTGAAGGTAGACATCCGTATCGGGACGATCCTTGAGGCCGCCCCGCTGGAAGGCGCGCGCAAGCCCGCCCTCCGCCTTGTCATCGATTTCGGGCCGGGCGTGGGCCGAAAGAAAAGCTCCGCCCAGATCACAGCCCATTATGAGCCTGACGCGCTGATCGGCCGTCAGGTGGCTGCGGTGGTGAATTTCCCGCCGCGCCAGATCGGAAAGTTCATGTCAGAAGTCCTCACCCTCGGCTTTGCCGACAGCGCCGGAGAGATCGTCCTCTTCTCGCCCGACCAGCCCGTTCCCAACGGGGCCCGCCTCGCATGACCCAGCGCACGCAAATGTCCGCCCAGCAGGACGCCTTCTTCAAGCGCCTGCGCTCTGGCGAATGGGAACTGCCCCCCGGCATCCGCAATCTCGGCATCCGCCCGCAGGACTGGCTGAAGGAAGTCTCCTATGGCCGCGTCTATTATGAATGGCCCAATGATGGCAGCCGCGACATCGGCCCGGACCGCGTGTTCGGCGGCTGGGTGGCTGGCCTCTCCGACCACATCGTCTCGATGACGATGGCAAGCGCGCTGGAAGAGGGCGAGTGGTTCACCACCACAGAGCTGCAGACCCGCATCTTCCGCCCGGTGCCCAATGGCCTCATCAGGATCGAAGGCCGCCTCATCTCGCGCGGCAAGACCTCCGGCTTCGTCGAGGCCGATTGGCGCGACGAAAAAGGCCGCCACCTCGTCCGCGTCTCCGCCGCCAAAGCCATCCGCACGATGGAAGAGTTGAACCTCAAACGGTAGTCCTGAGTTCATATGGCGTCTGCCAGCAGAGTCTGGCAGTCTGCGCCTTAAAGGAGACCCTCCATGCTCAAGCCCCTCGCCGCCTTGGCAGCGCTTGCCGCAATATCGGCTCAGGCTGCGTTGGCTTGTTCATGCATACCTTGTGAAGAACTGGGTATTTTCGAAAACGAGAAAGGCATCGCATTTGTTGGCGAGTTAGTCTCAATACGGGAGTTAGGTGGGGATGACTCAGACGATGCTACCCCGGCTCAGCCTTATCCTCTTCATGTATTCAGGGTGCTGCGCTCCCTCAAAGGAGACCTTCCTGAATATGTCCACATCCAGGTAGATACCTATTCAACATGCCTCACACGCTTTCCATTTGAAGGCTTGAATGCGGTATCGGCCATTGAACTCGGCGAGGATTCGTTTGGTTCTAAGGAATACTATGCAGACGGTTGTACTCAACTTTGCTGGAGTAATGAGGATGTCAGATCACTTGTGACTGAGCGCACCCATCAAACTGACTTCCCTGATCGCATCCGCAATATGGACCACTAGACTCCTTCCCAAAGTAAATCTGAAAGGGAAACCGCAATGAACCGCCCCATGCTGAAGCCCCTCGCCGCCTTGGCCGCTCTGGCTGCCGTATCCGCACCTGCCGCGCTCGCCTGCAGCTGCCTGCCCTGTGACAGCCAGCCCCCGCTGCTGGAAAGCGACTACACCGCCGGCGCGTTCGTCGGCGAGCTGCTGTCGGTGCGCAAGCCCGCGACCGGGAACTTTCCCGCCGAGACCGAGGGCGGTTTCGAATACCCGCCGGAGCTGGTCTACCTCTTCAAGGTCACCCGCAGCCTCAAGGGCGACATGCCCAAATACGTCATGGTGCGCAGCGCATCCAACTCCGCCGCCTGCGGAGTAACGTTCAGTTTCGAGGGCCTAAACGCCGTGGCCGTCTCGCAGGATGAGGACGGGCGCTACCATGCCGGCTCCTGCTCCCAGATGTGCTGGGGCGCCGAGCCCAACCGCAGCCTCATCACCGAGGACACGATGCAGACCTGGGCCGATCCCTTCGCCGGAGAGTAAGCCTCAGCCCGGCGCGGACGCAGCCTTGTTGAGGCGCACTTCCAGCTCGTCCAGCAGGTTGCGCACGCGCTTGGCGTTCACGCCGAGGTCGGACAATCCCACCCGGCTCACCGAGCGCACATCAATGCGCACGCCCGTGCCATCAGGGCGTATACGGATGAGAATGTCATCCTTGAAGCCATACCAGAAACTGGTCTCGGTCGCCTCGATACGGCCCGCTTCCGGCTCGGCCAGCACGATCGTCCAGCCGCGCGCCTCCACAGCAGCCAGCGCGGCGGCATAGCCTTCTTCCGGCGTGCCCGGCGCAATCAGCGGGGCGAGCTTGGGATAGGGCGTGGCGCGCGGCGATTTCTGCTCGCCCGGCACAAATTCCGCCTCTTCCTGCACCTCGGCCACACGCCGCCCGGAAAGCCCCGGCCAGCGCGCCTCAGCCTCCGCCGAAATCAGCGGGTCGTCTTCAATCGCGTTCAGCGCGCCGGCCGCTTCCCGCTCGGTCACCAGCGCATCGCTGGGGGTGATGGGGTCGCTCCAGTCGGTCTGGATATCGTGCAGCGGCGGCAGGCGGTCCATCTGGCCTTCATGCGCGGCCAGCCGCCCCATGGTGAGGCCGGAAACCAGCAGCGCCGCCATCGCCATCATGAACGGCCGCTTGCGCGGCGCCTTCGCCAGGGCGGCAATGCCCGCCGCAAGCGATAGGCCGATCACCGCCCAGACCATCGGCGGCCCGATCTTCAGCGTCAGCGTCTCCAGCCCCGTCTGCCAGCTCCAGAGGCCCGCCCGCGTGCCCAGCGCCGCCACGCCAAACCACACCACCGCGCCAATCGCCGCCAGCAGCGCGGCCCCGGCGAGTTTTCCGCGCCAGCCTGCCGGTTCATTGCCTGTGTGGGGAGTGTCGCTCATGGCCGTCCTCATGCTTCGCGCGCGACCCTAGCGATTTTGCCCCGCCCCGCAATGAGGCGCGGTGTCAGGGATGGGCGCGCGGATAACCATGGCGTGTGTGCAGCAGATCGAGGATCGCCATCGGCTCATTCACGAACTGGCGCCCTTCAAACGATGCCGCTGAGAGAAGCTCGGGCGCCCCCTCTGCCAGCACCAGAACCGGCAGCGACTGGTTGGCCTCTCCGATCAGCGCGGCGACATCGCCGCGCGGCCTTGGAAACGCAATCCGGCGCACATCCAGCGCAGGGCGGTGCTCCGGAAACGAAGCCAGCACCCCCTCCATCAGCGCGCAGTGCCAGCAATAGAAATCCTGTTCCGGGAATGCCGGATTCCGAAAGCCCGGCTTCAGCAGGAACAGGATATCTTTTTGCATGGCCTCTTACGCCGTCGGCAGCTTGTAGTCCTTGAACTTCTCGCGCAGCGCCAGCTTGTTGATCTTGCCGGTGGCGCCTAGCGGAATGTTATCCACGAACTGCACATCATCCGGCGTCCACCATTTGGCGATCTTGCCTTCGAGGCTTTTGAGGATTTCTTCCTTGGTCGGATTTTCCCCGGCCGCCGGCTGCACGATCAGCAGCGGGCGCTCGTCCCATTTGGGATGGTAGATGCCGATGGCCGCCGCATTCGCCACCTTGGGATGGCCCACGGCGATGTTCTCGATGTCGATGGAGGAAATCCATTCCCCGCCGGACTTGATCACATCTTTCGCCCGGTCGGTGATGGTCATCGTGCCGATCTCGTCGATGGTGGCCACGTCGCCGGTGTCAAACCAGCCCTCCGCATCCAGAACATGCCCGCCGGCGCCCTTGAAATAGCCCGCCGCGATTGCCGCCCCGCGCACCAAGAGGCGGCCAGACGTCTTGCCATCGCGCGGCAGTTCCTCGCCGTCATCGTCCACAAGGCGCAGCTCCACACCGAAAGGCGGGCGGCCCTGTTTCAGCTTCTGCTTCATGCGCTCTTCCACCGGCGCATTCTCCAGATGCGGCGGCAGCGCGCCGAGCGTTCCCAGCGGCGAAGTCTCGGTCATGCCCCAGGCATGCACCACATCCACCTCATACTCTTCCTCGAACGCCCGCAGGATCTTCTCCGGAATGGCAGAGCCCCCGATCAGCACCTTCTTCAGGTAAGGCAGTTTCAGGTCATTCTGCTGGAGATGCGTCAGCAGCATCAGCCACACGGTCGGCACCGCCGCCGTGATCGACACTTTCTCCGTATCCAGAAGTTCATAGATCGAGGCGCCGTCCATCTGCGCGCCGGGCATCACCATGTTTGCCCCCGTCGCGGGGCAGGACATCGCAAGGCCCCAGGCATTGGCATGGAACATCGGCACCACCGGCATCACCGAGTCCGAAGCCCCCATGCCCATCGCATCCTTGCCCATCGTCACCAGCGTGTGCAGCACATTGGAGCGGTGGGAATACAGCACGCCCTTGGGATTGCCCGTCGTGCCGGAAGTGTAGCAGAGACCGCAGGCGGTATCTTCCGGGAAATCGCCCCAGCGCACGCTCTTGCTGCGCCCGTCAATCCAGATGTCGAACGCAATCGCGCCGAGCGTGTTTTCCGGCATCGTGTCGGCGCCGGCATAGATCACGAAGGTCTTCACCGTTTCCAGCTTGTCCTTGATCGCCTCGACGATCGGCAGGAAGGTCTTGTCGAAGATCAGCACCTTGTCTTCGGCATGGTTGGCGATCCAGGCGATCTGCTCAGGGTGCAGGCGCGGGTTGATCGTGTGCAGCACGGCGCCAATGCCCATCGTGCCATACCAGCTCGCCATATGCCGCTCGGAGTTCCAGCCCAGCGTCGCCACCCGGTCGCCCAGGCCAATGCCTTCATCTTTCAGCGCCGTGGAGACCTGTTTCGACATGTCATAGAGATCGGAATAGGTGATGCGCGCGATATTGCCTTCCACGCGGCGCGTGATGATCTCGCGGTTGCCGTGCTGCAGACGCGCATGTTCGAGGATCTTGTCCACCGTCAGCGGCCAGTCCTGCATAATGCCTTTCATGTAACTCTTCCTCCGGAATAGGTTTTGTCTTCGCTGTCTCTGCGCAGGGTCGTGTCTTGTGATTTATCAAAGCCCTGTCTATTCGGGCAGACGCGCTGACGCAAGGAAAGGACAACGCTGATGTCACGGCTTCTGATCGCGGGGCTGTCGGCCCTCCTCCTGGCTGCCTGCAGTGAGCCCCCGGTCGCCGATCCGGTAGACACCCCCATCGAGATCGCCGATCCCGGCAGCGCGCCGCCGGCGATGAGCACGGCGCTGACCGCGCCGCTGCCCGATTTCTTCAACTGCCTGCGCGAAAACAACGGCGTTGTCGTCGCCGCCCATCGCGGCGGCCCGGCCATCGGCTATCCCGAGAACGCCATTGAAACGATGCAATACGGCTTCGAGCGCGGCATCCGCGTCTTCGAGATCGACGTGGCCGAAAGCCGCGACGGCGTCCTTTTCCTCCACCATGACGACCAGTTCGGCCGCACGGTGGACGCGACCGGCTATAATTCCGACACCGACTGGGCCACCATCGCCGGCTACCGCCTGAAGGACATCGATGGCGAGGTGACGAGCTTCCACCCGCCCAAGCTGACCGACGCGCTGATCTGGGCCCGCAATACGGGCGCCATTGTCGAGCTTGACCGGAAGAAGACCACCTCCTTCGCCAATATATGGGCCGCCGTTGTCGCCGCCGGCGCCGAGGGCAACGCCATCCTGATTTCCTATTCGGATGAGGAAGCCGCCGAAATCGCCCGCGTCGCCCCCGGCGCCATGATGACCGCCTCCGCCTTCGGTGGGCGCGACATCGAACGCCTTGAAGGCCTCGGCGTTGACCGCAGCCGCGTCATCGCCTGGACCGGCACCCGCGAACCTGACCCCGCCGCCTATGCCCGCCTCCTGGCCGAAAGCGTCGAGCCCGCGTTCGGCACCCTCGGCCGCCCCGGCGAACGCCTCGACGATCAATACTGGGCCGATGACGATGGCAGCGAGTATCAGCGCCTCGTCGATGACGGCGTCGTTCTCATCGCCACGGACGAGCCCTACAAGGTCGCCGAATGGCTGACCGCCGATGACGAAGGCTGGACCACCTGCGCCACCCCGTGACCGGATCTGTCCGGATTTGTCCACGCGCTGACACGCGATGTCCCCAACGCCGCTGCCCTCACCTCCCAGGGGGAGAGGGGTTAGGTAGCGCGACGCCTCTTACCCCTCTCCCTCAGGGAGAGGAGGGGCCCGCCGCCAAAGGCGGTGGGAGGTGAGGGCCGCGCGCAGCGCGCTTATCCAACACCCCCCAAACCCGCTGCCCTCACCCCTTCGCGCGGCGGGCTACCAGCCAGGCGAGGATCAGCACCAGCGGCGCGCCGAGTTCGATGAACATGCCGGAGAGCTGGAATTCTGCGCCGAGGCCGCCGCTGCGCCAGGAGATGAAGCGGCCAATGCCGCCGATGAACAGCGCGGCGCAGATGATCGCCAGCGTGCGGAAGTGTTTCTGGATTTCGGGGATGATGTTCCAGAGCAGCAGCGTCACCACCAGATACATGCCCGAATAATAGCGGAACTGATTGTCCACCGCCGCCGCCACCGGCGCATGCGGCGAAAGCCAGGCGGCGCCGTTCATCAGCCCCATCACGGCAAAGGCCAGCGGGATCAGCGAGAATAGTCCCAGGATGATCTGCAAGGCGAGTTTCATGGCGGGTCCCCCAAAAAAAGGCATGTTTTGTCATATCTGATGCCATCTTCTCTCCCACTCCGCGCGGCTTGGCAATTCTTGACGTTTCGCCGCGTCCGGCGTATTGCGCGCGCCAAGGTTCGGGACGCCCGCCGCTCGCAAGGCTTATCGCCTCACGGTGAAGATCCCCCCACGCTCTGGCGCGGGATCATGACAGCAGATGAGACCTCCTCTCCCTGCCAGTCCTGCAGCAATGCGAGCCCTGCTTCATTGAGACTGGCGGCAGAAGGAACCTCTTGATGTCTTCCCCCATCTCCAATCGCGAGCAGGCGAAAGCCCGCGCCCGCGAACTCCGCGCCGAGCGCGCCCGCGCCGGCAATCCTGTCTCCCATTCCCAGGCGCTCGAACTGGTCGCCCGCGAACTGGGCTACCGGGACTGGAACACCGCCTCGGCCCGGCTGTCGAACCAACCGGAAATGCCCCTGCAGGTCGGCGATCTTGTCTCTGGGCGTTATCTCAAACAGCCTTTCACGGGCCGCGTGCTCGGCGTGAAGGAACTCTATGATGGGGCCGCGTTTGAAGTGACGATCCACTTTGATGAGGCGGTCGATGTGGTGGAGTTCGACAGCTTCTCGAACCTGCGCACCCGCGTGACGATCACCGTCTCAGCCGCCGGTGTCTCCCAGGCCCGCACCAGCGATGGAGCGCCCCACATGATCGTGGAGCGGACCGGCACCGAGATCGTCTGACGGCCAGGGCGGCGGTTTACGGGTAAAGCCGCACCGTTGCCCAGCCGCCGCTTTCCTTGCGGTAGAAGCGCAGCCGGTCGTGCATCCGGAAGGCCTGGTCCTGCCAGAACTCGATCTCGGTTGGTGCGAGGCGGAAGCCGCCCCAATGCGGCGGGCGGGGAATGTCCTTATCGTCGCCATAGATGGACGAGATTTCGGCCACGCGCTGCTCGAACACTGCCCGGTCGGCCAGGGGGCGGGACTGGTCGGACGCAATTGCGCTGATCCGGCTTTGCGCCGCGCGGCTGGCGAAATAGGTGTCGGCTTCGGCCGCGCTGACCGGGGTTATCCCGCCGCGCACCCGCACCTGGCGGCGCTGGCTTTTCCAATGGAAACAAAGCGCCGCCACCGGATGGGCGGCCAGTTGCACGCCCTTTGTGCTCTCAAGATTGGTGAAGAAGGTGAAACCGGCCTCATCCACGCCCTTCAGCAGCACGATGCGCACATCCGGCCGGCCCTCGGCATCGACGGTGGCCAGCGACATGGCGTTGGAATCGTTGGGCTCGCTGGCGCGGGCCTGCGCCATCCAGTCCTGGAAGAGGCCGATGGGGTTGTCCGTCTCCGGCACCAGCGGACGGTCGCCCTCGGCAGCATAGTCAGCCGCGCTGGGGCTGGGCGGAATTACGGGTTTTTCTTGCATGTTGTCTATGAAATGCCACGAACGATGTTATCTTTACATCCTGCATTCCGTCGCAGTCACGTAATGGACCTAAAATGCCCAACGCCAAAACTAAGGCTGTATCTACCGGAACCTGGAATTCTGCGAATACTGACGGTTTCCGAAAAGGTTCTGAAAAAACTGTGAAGTCAGCGACCCAATCGCCCAAAGCGGCTAAAGCCTATCTGATAAAGCTTGGAACACACAATAAATCCGGCGGACTGAGCTCCAAATACAAGGGTTGATACTCCTTGCATCAGCTCACAACAGCTCTTCTGCTTGGCTATCATGGCTGCGATGCATCTGTCGCTGACAAGGTAGTAAGCGGTACCCTCTTCAGGCCAAGTGAAAATGACTTCGACTGGCTGGGCAGCGGTGTTTATTTCTGGGAAGCCAATCCGAAACGCGCCCTGGAGTTCGCAGAAGAACAAAAGAAGCGCGGCAAGGTCAGCACCCCGGATGTCGTTGGAGCGGTTATCAGCTTGGGTCTTTGCCTTGACCTGACAACCAAAGCAGGACTTGACGCCGTGGGGCAGGCTTATGCCGATTATAAAACTATCGTTGATACGGCCAATGAAGTTCTGCCAGCGAACTCCAAAGACTTGTTACGCCGGAATTTAGATTGCGCCGAGGTAAACTATCTCGCTCAATCCACAGAGGAAAATGGCCTATCCGTTTTCGATTCCGTGCGAGGCGTATTTGTTGAAGGCACAGAAGTTTATCCAAATTCCGGATTCATGCATAAAACCCATATCCAGATTGCGATCCGAAATCCTGACTGTATCAAGGGCGTCTTTCGCGTCCGCCCTCAGGATCTAGAATAGAAATGTCGCACAATACATTTGGCCACCTGTTCCGCGTCACCACCTGGGGCGAAAGCCATGGGCCGGCGCTTGGCTGTGTCGTGGATGGCTGCCCGCCCGGATTGCCGCTGGACGCGCCGTTCATCCAGCAATTCCTAGACAAGCGCCGCCCCGGCACCTCCCGCTTCGTGACGCAGCGCCAGGAGGCCGATGAGGTGAAGATCCTCTCCGGCGTGTTCGAGGACGACCGCACCGGCGGCCCTGTCACCACCGGCACGCCGATCTCGCTGATGATCGAGAATACCGACCAGCGCTCGAAAGATTACCGCGAAATCCGCGACCGCTACCGCCCCGGCCATGCCGATTATGCCTATGACCAGAAATACGGCGTGCGCGACTATCGCGGCGGCGGGCGCTCCTCGGCGCGGGAGACTGCCGCGCGCGTGGCCGCTGGCGCGGTGGCGCGGCGCGTTCTTGGCGAGGGCGTCCTCATTCGCGGGGCCGTCGTGCAGATTGGCCCGCACATGATCGACCCGGAGAACTGGGACTGGGCAGAGACGCAGGAGAACCCCTTCTGGGGCCCGGATGCGGCGATGGCCGCGCAGTGGGAAGACTATCTCGACAGCGTGCGCAAGGCGGGCAGTTCGACCGGGGCGATTGTGGAGGTGCATGCCTCCGGCGTTCCGGCCGGATGGGGCGCGCCGGTCTATGGCAAGCTCGACGCAGAACTCGCCGGCGCGATGATGAGCATCAATGCGGTCAAGGGCGTCGAGATCGGCGCGGGATTTGCGGCCGCCGCGATGAGCGGGGAAGAAAACGCTGACGAGATGCGCGCAGGCAATGGCGCGCCGCGCTTCCTGGCCAACAATAATGGCGGCGTGGCCGGGGGCATTTCCACCGGGCAGGACGTGATCGTCCGTATCGCGATCAAACCGACGTCTTCCATCCTCAATGAGGTGAAGTCCATCACCCGGGATGGAGAGGAAGTGGATGTGCGCACGATTGGCCGGCATGATCCCTGTGTGGGTATTCGCGCGGTGCCGGTGGCCGAAGCCATGATGGCCTGCGTGCTGGCCGATGCAAAGCTGCGCCACCGGGGACAGACGGGGCGGTAGTTCACTTATTCCGCCTGCAGAACAAGAAAACCCCGGCACGTTCTGTGCCGGGGTTTCTTTTCAGGCATGCAGGGAAGGCTTAGAAGCGCATCACTGCGCCGATCGAGAACACGTCGGCATCATTGTCGTCGCCTTCATATTTTGTGAAGTCGCCGCGGATGCCGAAGCGTTCGGTGGCGAAGAATTTCGCGCCGACGCCGTAGGCAACGCCGTCAAAATCATCCGAAGCCGAGCCGACGCCCGGAACGCTGGCGCTCAGTTCGGAGGTGGCGTAGCCAACCCGGCCGAACAGGTGGAAACGTTCAGAGACCGGAGCACGCACGACGCCGAAAGCGCCGATGGAGTGGTCGAGTTCGACCTTGCCCAGACCAACATCATCGTCTTTCACGCCAATGGATGCCTCACCTTCAACACCCAGATGGCGGGTGAAGAAGTAAGAGCCGCGGCCCGTCAGAGCACCGAGATCGGCAGAACCGATATCAACGTTCGAATAGCCGGCGCTCAATTCGACATCGCCCTGAGCGAAAGCTGCAGGTGCAGCCGTAAGGGCAATGGCGAGGGAAGCAAGTGCGATTTTCATTATACGCTTTCTCCAAATAACTGCGCTGAGCGCAGGGCGGAAATAGCAATGAAAAATCCGTGTGCCACCTTTCTTCGCAGCAATGTGACAGAAATCCCTAACCCCTGTGTCAGAAAAAGCACGATTAATTACGGGCTCTTCATGTTTACCTTCGGGCAACACTCTGCCTACAGACAAAGAAATCCCGGCGCACAAGGCGCCGGGAAAATGTTTGGGAGGAAATTGGCTGTGGAATTACATCAGAAGCGCATCACGCCGCCGATGGAAACAACGTCGGCATCATTCCGGTCGCCTTCGTGTTTGGTGAATTCACCGCGAATGCCGAAACGTTCGCTGGCATTGAATTTCGCGCCGACGCCGTAAGAAACGCCCTTGATATCGGCCGCTGCGGCGCTAAGCGCAGGGTCGTTGGCGCTGAGTTCGGTTGACGAATAGCCGAGACGGCCGAAGAGGCTGACGCGCTCGGACACCGGCGCCTGCATGACGCCATAGGCCCCGAGCGAATGATCAAGCTCAACCGTGCCAATGCCGAAATCATCGTCTTTCACGCCGACAGAGGCCTCGCCTTCAACACCGAAATTCTGGTTGAAGAAGTAGGTGCCCCGGCCTGTAAGCGCGCCGACTTCTGCGGGGCCCACATCAAAGTTCGAATAGCCGCCGCTGATTTCAACATCCCCTTGCGCAAAGGCGGTGGGGGTTGCAGCGAGAACGACTGCGAGGGAAGCAAGTGCAAGTTTCATGATCTACTTTCTCCTTATTTCAGCGCCTGGCTTTCTGGCCGGGCACAGGCAGAGACGTAGCCACGAATCCTCCGTGTTCCATCTTTCCATACAGTCATTTTCCGGCTTTGCCGGACCACTGTGTCCCAAAAAACACGATTAATTGCAGAGACTTAATGTAGTTGTCAGAGATGTGTTTTGCGCCAGGCCGTTACCTTTGTGAGGAACGCAAATGTGCCACACTCTTTAACGAAACCGGCCTGCGTCAATGCGCCGTCCAGATCCCATGCAAGATAGTCCTTGTAATAGGGCTCATGAAAACCATGCGGGAAATATTCGAGTAAACCGTCCAGAGGCGGACGATCCGAGAACTGCAAACTGTCTGCAAGAATGAACAGCCCGCCCGGTTTCAGGACGCGGAATATCTCTGACAGAACGCGCGGGCGCACACGCGGCGGAAGCTCGTGGAAAAGATAGATCGATACGGCAATGTCGAAGCTTTCGTTTTCCACCGGCATGGCTTCGGCCATTTCCTGGATCACATCGGCTTGGCGCCAGCGGGCAAGGCGCGCGCGGGCCGCTTCGGTGTAGGAAGGCGAGAGGTCCAGGCCCGTCACATTAAGGCGCGGCCACACTTCCAGCACCTTCTCGAGGAAACGCCCGTTTCCGCAGGCGACATCAATCAGGCTCTGCCGGCGCTGATCGCGCCCCCGCAGCGCCCTGGAAATTTCCGCCAGCGCCGCGCGGCGCATGGCGTCAGCCGTGCCGGAGAAGAGAGCTTCGACCTGCGTGTCATAAAGCTCGGCGCTTTCATCGGTGAACCAGCCGCCAGTCTGGTAGTGGAAGTTCTGCAGGTAATAATCGGGATAGCGGTTGGCATTCCTCTGGAGGAAATCGCCGCCCGCCTGAATATCGCGCTGAAGCGCCTTGCCGTCTCGGGCGAGGCGTCTTTCATCCACCGCCTTCACATCCTGCTGGAACGCGCGGGCGGCCTTGAGCGCGCCGGGAAGACCCGCGAGGCTGAGTTCGCGCGGCTCAGGATAGAGGCCGGCCTCGATATTGGCGCGGTCCTGCAGGAAAAGCTCGAAATAGGCGCGCCGCAGCTCTGCCATGTCGGGCCGGCCGCGGCTTGGCTGGAAGGCAGGCTCGCCGGGGCGGTTGAAGCCTTCGGCGCGGGCACGGGCGGCCTGCATCTGGGCCGTGTACCAGGCAGACCGCAGGCCCTGCCCGGCCGCATACCGGGCGCGCCCTGCTGTTCTTGCGGCTATCCTGCGCCATTCCATGGGCTGAATATGTGCCCGGGCAGACGTCCCGTCCAGCCAGCCTGGCGCCCGCGCGAGTTCTTCAGGTCCGGTTCAGATTGCCCGCCACAGTATAAAGGCAACACTGGAGGCGCTCAGCCTTCGATCACAAGGAGTATGGTGATGATGAAGACGGCGATTGTCGCCTGCGGCGTCAGCCTTCTGGCCGTTTCCCTGCCGGGCGAGGCCCATGCCCAATACGGGTATGGCTATGATCCCTACCCGGCGCCGGCGCGCAATGTGCAGTGCGAGCGGCAGAAATCCTCTGACGGAACGGCCGGCGCGGTGGTGGGCGCTGTGGTCGGCGGGCTGATCGGCGGCGCCATCGGCAACAACATCGACAATGACCGCTACTACACCGAATATCGCCGCCGGGGGCCGCCGCGCACCTATAAGGAAAGCCGGTCCAATTCCGGGCAGGTGGCCGTGGGCGCGACGCTGGGCGCGCTGGTCGGCGGGCTGGCGGGCAGCGATATCGCCAAGAAATCCTCGGCTGACTGCCAGGTGGCCTATGCCCCGGTGAGCAGCTATTCCTCCGTGCCCTATGGCTCTATCCCGCAATCGACGCAGGGCCTTTATGGCGGGGCAGAGGTGATGCGCGGCGCGCCGAATTCCTATCCCCAACCCGCGCCGCAGCCTTATCCGGCATCGAGCTATCCCTCCTCCTATCCGGCGCCTGCCCCGTCCTATCCGCCGTCCGGCGGGTATCAGTATGGCGGCGGCCAGCCAGCCTCCAGCGGCCCGGACTGCCGGGTGATCCACCGCGAAACGCAGATGCCGGATGGCCAGGTGATGCGCGATCCGGTGACCGCCTGCTGGAATGACAATACCCGTCAGTGGCAGATACAGGATGGCTGGGGCGAGGAAGAACTTTACGGCTACTGAGACAGCCTGACGCGCGGCAAGAAACGGAATTGCCATCAGGGGGAAGCTGATGTTCACTCCGCGCCTGTGCGGATCTGAACGGAGCTTTCCCATGCGCGTGTCCCTGATTACTGCGGCGAGCCTTTCGGCCCTGCTTCTGGCGGCCTGCGCGCCAGCAAACGAGCAGCCTTCCGGCGACGCCGCTGTGGCGCCTGCGGAAACCGAGGCTGTCCATGATGATCATGCCGGGATGCATGGCGATGATATGGGCATGGAAGCGGACGCGCCGGTTGACCGGGGCATCATTGCCGGAACGCTGGCGCTGGTCGAAGGCAGCGTGCTGGTGCCGCCTGCCGGGCGCGATGTGACCGCAGGCTTTGGCACCTTTGCCGCCGGTGCCCGCCCGGTGACGATCACAGGGGCGGAGGCGCCGTTTGCGCAGGCCGTGGAACTGCATACCCATGAGATGAGCGCTGATGGCAAGATGGCGATGCGCAAGGTGGAAGCCTTCACCGTTCCCGCCAATGGCGACCATTCCCTGACGCGGGGCGGCGACCATCTGATGTTCTTTGGCGTGCAACCTGATAGCCTGACGCCTGGCACCGCCGTGACGGTGACCGTCCGTGTGCAGTTTGAAGACGGCACCACGGAAGATGTGGAACTGCCGATGACGGTTGCCGCGCGCGACTAGATCTGAGGCCTGCGGGCAAGAAAGAGATATTCCCGGTTCCCGTCTCCGCCCTCTATCGGGCTGGGGATGGGGGCGCCGGCCTGCCAGCCATTTTCCGCCAGGAAGGCCGGAAACCGGGCGAGCGCCTCGCGCACCGCTTCCTCATCGGTCACGATGCCGCCCTTGCCGACATTCTCCGGGCCCACCTCGAACTGGGGCTTGAAGAGGGCGAGCAGAACCGCGCCGGGCGCCGCGAGGATGAGCGGCACGGGCAGCACCTTGTGAAGCGACACAAAGCTCAGATCACAGACGATGATTTCCGGCGCGGCTTTCAGATGACCGGCTGTCAGGTCGCGGGCATTCAGCCCTTCAAAGGCCGAAACGCGGGCGTCTGCGGCAATCTTCGGATGCAACTGGCCATGGCCGACATCGATGGCGGTGACATGGGCC
The DNA here is from genome assembly GCF_050269995.1 of Hyphomonas sp. NPDC076881. Lineage (NCBI taxonomy): Bacteria > Pseudomonadati > Pseudomonadota > Alphaproteobacteria > Hyphomonadales > Hyphomonadaceae > Hyphomonas > Hyphomonas sp. NPDC076881. Next base: position 32,503 of record NZ_JBNNJJ010000014.1, read on the forward strand.
GCGCCGCGCTGAAGCAGCACGTCCGTGAAGCCGCCGGTGGAGGCGCCAAGATCAAGACAGGTTTTTCCGGCGACCTCGATGCCGAATGTATCGAGCGCATGGGCAAGCTTCAGGCCGCCGCGCGAAACATAGGGGTGGGCCGCTTCAGCCTCGATCCGGGCATTGCGGGCGATCATCTCTGACGGCTTGCGGACAAGCTGGCCATCGGCCCTGACCCGGCCCGCCGCAATGGCGGCCTGCGCGCCAGCCCGGCTTTCAAAATGGCCGAGGGCGACGAGCAACCTGTCAGCGCGGTCTCGTTCCGGCGAAACGGGCTCTGTCATCTGAGGGCGGTCCTTTCCAGGCTTTCGCGGCAGACTTACCCGTAAAGGGACAGGCGGGGCCAGTGTCAACGTCAGGGCAGAGAGGGCTTGCGCTGGCGGAGCTTGCCCGCCACGATGGGCGCCGATGAATTGCAGAAATTGCATGGGACCAGGAGCTTTCCTTTCATGACAAGACTGACACGCCGCGCCGCCCTCGCCGGAGGCGCCGCCACGCTCGCCCTCGCTGCCTGCTCGCCAAAGGCGGCAGACACTGCCTCGAAGCCGGACATCGCGCCAGCGCCCCCCGGCTTTCGCGACGGGGTGGCGATCGCAGCGGCCATCGCCTCGGGCGAGACGACGGCGTTGGCAGAAGTGGAAGCGGCGATTGCGCGGGCGCGGGCCGTGGAAGATCAGATCAACGGCATCGTTACCGAAACCTTCGAGACTGCCCGCGCCGATGCCAGCGGCGTGCTTGCCGGGCCGTTTGCAGGCGTGCCGAGCTTCATCAAGGATCTGATCGACTGGCGGGGCGCGCCGACACTGAGAGGCTGCCGGGGCCTTGAGGGGCATATGGCGGCCACCGACAGCGTGTTCGCCGCCAGATTGCGGCGGGCCGGGATTGTGTCTCTGGGCAAATCGGCCACGCCGGAAGCCGGGCTGATTTCCTCCACCGAGCCGCTCTCCAACGGGCCGACCCGCAATCCCTGGGATGTCTCCCGCATACCGGGGGGATCGTCCGGCGGCGCTGCGGCGCTGGTGGCCGCCGGCGTTGTGCCCTTTGCCCATGCCAGCGATGGGGGCGGATCGATCCGTATACCCGCATCTTCCTGCGGGGTATTCGGGATGAAGCCCTCGCGCGACCGGCTGCCTTATAGCGAGCCCGGCGCGGCAGGCCCGCCACTTCAGATTTCGGTGAACCACGCCGTGACCATCAGTGTACGGGACTCCATTGAACTTTTCCGGGCGGCGGAAGTGCCCGGCGGAGAGTATCCCGCGCTCGGAGAAATCCAGCCCCTGACCCGGCGGCTGAAGATCGGCTTTGCGCCCGAACCGATTGGCGGAACGACGCTGCATCCCGATACGCGCGCCGCAATTGAAAACGTTGCCCAGCTTTGCCGCGACCTTGGCCATACCGTGATCGATTATACCCTCCCCATGGACGGGCCGAAGTTCACCGACGCATTCATCATGTACTGGGCTGCGGGCGCCGGCGAGTTTGCGCGGCAGGTCAGCGCTTATTCCGGCAAGCCGATCAGCCCGGACATTCTGGAGCCCTGGACCCTGGGCCTGGCAAACATGGCGGCAAACCGGATGGACGACCTGCCGGGCATCGTCGGCTACCTGCTGGCCTTCGAGGAAGAGTATCACAGCTTCTTCAGCGACCTCGATATTCTGCTTACCCCGGTTACCGGAAGCCCGGCCGTGGCGATTGGGGAACAGGCTCCGGACAGAGACTTCGACGCGGTGATGGACAGCGTGCTGAGCTTCGTTGCCTACACCTCGCCCATGAATGTGGCGGGCGCCGCTTCGATGAGTGTGCCGCTTTCCTGGTCGCCATCGGGCCTGCCTATCGGGGCGATGTTCTCCGGACGGAGGGGGGACGACCGGCTGTTGTTTGAACTGGCGCTGGAACTGGAGGCCGCCCGGCCCTGGGCAGAGCGCAGACCGGCTGTAACATCTCTGTAATATTCGCAAGAATTAATCAGGCAGATCAAGCAATTAACCAAACTGCTCCAGTCTTTTGCAGGCTGGAAACGGGTGGCGTGCTAGAAATCTTTTAGCACAAACCCTGACTCTTGCGTCAGGATGACCTATTTTACGTCCGCCCTCCCAGGAAAGACCCACACAGTGAACCGTTCCGTCCTGATCGCCGCCATCATTCTGGTGGCCATTGTCGCCTACTTCGGACTTCGCAGCGTTATGCGCGGAAGTATCAGCACGGAGCAGCCCACGGCAGAGGCCTCAACCCGTTCTGATGTCCCTCAGGCCCTCGTGATTGAGGCGCAGAGCCAGCGGCATACGATCCGGATTGCCGCCAAGGGCCGCACGGCGCCTGACAAATCGGTGACGCTGAAAGCAGGAACCGCCGGTACGGTGGTGGCAACGCCGGTTCGCGAAGGCACATTCGTCAAAGCCGGAACCCTGCTATGCGGGCTGGATGTCGAAGCCCGCAGCGCAAGAGTGAAGGAGGCCGAAGCGGCCCGCGACTCTGCGCGCGTGGATTACGAGGCCTCCGTCAAACTCGCCGAGAAGGGCCTTACCCCCGCCAATCGCGAAGCCTCTGCCAAGGCCAGCCTTGATGCGGCTGAAGCGGCCGTGAACTCGGCCAAGGTGGAGTTGTCCCGCACACAGATCCGCGCGCCCTTTGATGGCGTCTTCGAACGCCGGATGGCCGAAGCGGGCGACTATCTTTCTCCGGGCGGCGCCTGCGGCCTTCTGGTGGATCTTGATCCGGTGATCGTGGCTGCTGAAGTGACCGAGGCGCAGGCCGGGCTGCTGCAGGTAGGTATGGCCGCCGAAGTGGTGCTGGCCGATGGCCGCAAGTTTCCCGCCAAGCTGCGCTTTGTAGCACGCACCGCCAACGAACAGACCCGCACCTTCCCGGTTGAAGCCGAGCTTGATACCGGTGACGCGCTGGTGGCAGCCGGGATCACCGCGTCCATGTCCATCCCCGCCGGGGAGACGGACGCAACCCTCATCAGGCCATCGCTTCTCACCCTCTCTGACAGCGGCCAGCTTGGCGCGCGCTATGTGACGGAGAATAACACCGTGGCGTTTGCGCAGGTGCGCATCATCGACGAAACAAGTGAGGGCGCCTGGGTGACGGGCCTGCCTGACCGCGTGCGGCTGATTGCGATGGGCCAGGACTATCTCAATGACGGCGTGACGATCAAACCGGTCTCCGCCGAGGGAGCCGGAAAATGACAGGCGTTGTCGATTGGGCAATCGGCCGGACACGGATGATCCTTACCATCCTGGTCTGCGTGCTGATTGCCGGCACGGCTACCTACATCAACATGCCGAAGGAAGCGGACCCGGATATTCCGATCCCCTTCGTGGCCATCACCGTGCCGCTCGCCGGCGTGACGCCCGAAGACGCAGAGCGCCTTCTGGTGCGGCCGATCGAACAGGAGATCCAGTCGCTTGAGGGCCTGAAGACCTTCAACTCCTACGGTACCGAGGGCGCGGCCCAGCTGGTGCTGGAGTTCGAGATCGACGCGGACATCAATCAGGCCGTGCTCGACGTCAAAGACAAGGTGGATATGGCCAAACGCTATTTCCCCGATGACGCCCGTGAACCGATTGTCACCGAATTTAACGCGGCGCAGTTCCCTGTTCTGGTGGTCAACCTTTACGGCGACGCGCCCGAGCGCGGCCTCGCCCGGATTGCCGACAGTCTCAAGGACCGGCTGGAAAGCAACGGCACGATCCTGGAAGCCCGCGTGCTGGGCAAGCGCGAGGAGTTGCTCGAGATCGTGGTCGATCCGGTGAAGCTGGAAACCTACAACATCTCCTATCAGGAGATCATGGCGGTCGTTTCGGCCAACAACCGGCTTGTGGCCGCCGGCTCGATCGAGACCGGCCAGGGCAGCTTTGCCGTGAAGGTGCCCGGCATTATCCGCACCGGCGCCGACGCGCTCTCCCTGCCGGTCAAACAGACCGACAATGCCGTCGTGACCCTGGGCGACGTTGCCGATGTGCGCCGCACCTTCAAGGACGCCACCGGCTTTGCCACCTTCAACGGCGAGAATGCCCTCCTCATCGAAGTGGTGAAACGCAGCGGCGCAAACATTCTTGATACGGCCAATTTCGTGCGCGAAGCGGTGGCCATCGAGCAGCAATCCTGGCCGCCGACCGTGCAGGCGGTCGTGACCTCCGATACATCCGAGATGATCGGCACGCAGCTGGGCCAGCTGCAAAGCTCGATCATGACGGCAATCCTGCTTGTGATGATCATCGTTGTGGCCGCGCTCGGCCTGCGCTCAGCCGCGCTGGTGGGTATCTCGATCCCCGCGACCTTCGTGATGGCGTTCCTGCTGCTGGGCGCGTTCGGCTTCACGATCAACATGATGGTGATGTTTGGCCTGGTGATTGCGGTCGGTATGCTGGTCGATGGCGGCATCATCGTTACCGAATATGCCGACCGGAAGATGGCCGAGGGCCTGAACAAGCAGGACGCCTATGCGATGGCGGGCAAGCGGATGTTCTGGCCGGTGGTGAGCTCTGCGCTGACCACGCTGGCCGCGTTCGTGCCCTTCCTTTTCTGGAACTCGATGCCCGGCAAATTCATGGCCTACCTGCCGATCACGCTGATCTTTGTGCTGACGGCGTCGCTGATTTCCGCGCTGATCTTCCTGCCGGTGATGGGCGCCACTTTCGGGGCGCGTCCCGGCGGCACCGATGAAGACCTCGCCGCGCTGGCCGCCGACGCAGACCCGCGCAAGGCGAAGGGCTGGCTGGGCGCCTATGTGCGCGTTGTCAGCGAAACGATCCGCCGTCCGCTGTTGACCACGGGCGCAGCTTTCGGGCTCGTCGTCCTGATCTTCATGTGGTTTGGCTCGGAGCAGCACAAATCCGAACTGTTCCTCGATATCGAACCCGAACAGGCCTATGTGTTCGTGCAGGCGCAGGGCGCGCTGTCGGCCGCCGAACAGGCCGTGCTGGTGAAACGCGCAGAGGCGGCCATCGCTGATCTGGACGGGATCACGGCGCTCTCGACGCGCGCGGGTTCATCCGGCAGCAGCGGGGTCAACATGGACGCCTCCGGCGGCATGCCGGCAGACACGATTGGCCAGATCCTGATGGATCTGAAAACCACCGCCGACGGGCCCTATAATGGCCGCGTGACGCTTGAGCGGGTTCGCGAGCGCCTCTCCAATGTGCCGGCGCTGCGCTTCCAGATCAGCGCGCGCGAACAAGGCCCGCCTGGCGGCAAGGATATCCAGGTCGCCCTGCTCGGCTTTGACAATGAAGAGCTTTATCAGGCTGCCGACATGATCCGGGGTTGGATGGAAGCGCGCGGGGACGTCCGCGAGGTGGACGATTCCCGGCCCCTGCCTGGCGTGGAATATCAACTCACCGTCGACCGGTCCGAGGCTGGCAAGTTCGGGGTCGATGTCGCCCAGGTGGGCGCCGCGGTCCAACTGGTGACCAACGGTATCCTTGTGGGCCGTTATCGCCCGGACGATTCCAATGATGAAATCGACATCCGTGTACGGTTTCCGGAAGACGCCCGTTCTGCCTCCGCGCTTGACACCCTGCGGATCGCAACGCCGCAGGGGAATGTGCCGCTGTCGCTGTTTGTCGACCGTGAGCCTGCCCCGCGCGTCAGCACAATTGAGCGCCGGGACGGCAAGCGTGTGATTTCGGTGCGCGGGAACGCAACCGAACAGGGTGCGGGCGCGGCCATTGTGGCTGAACTCAAGCAATGGATCGACGCGCAGGACATGCCGGCCGGCGTTGAGGTGCGCTTTGAAGGCGCTGACGAGGATTCGGCAGATGCGGCCGCCTTCTTCAGCGGGGCTGCCGCAGCCGCCCTCTTCATGATGGCGGTGATCCTGCTCTGGCAGTACAATAACTTCTGGCAGGTGATCCTGACCCTGACTGCCGTGATCATTTCCACGGCCGGGGTTCTCGTGGGTATCAACCTTGTACTGCCCTATGTCAGCATCCTGATGATCGGCACAGGCATCGTGGCGCTGGCAGGTATCGTGGTGAACAACAATATTGTGCTGATCGATACCTTCAACCGCCTGCTATCGGACGGGCGCCCGCCCGAAGAAGCGGCGCTGGCAACCGCAGCGCAGCGTATCCGCCCCATCCTTCTGACCACCGGCACGACCGTATGCGGCCTGCTGCCCATGGTGTTGCAGATGACGGTGGTGTTCTCCGAAGGCGCCATCAATTTCGGCGGCGCGACCTCTGAATGGTGGGTCCAGCTGGCAACCGCCGTGGTGTTTGGCCTTGCCTTCTCCACCATGATGATCCTGCTGGTCACGCCAACCTGGTTACTGGTGCCCTACCGGATGAAGCGCCGGGCCCGTAAGGTTATCAACTGGCTGAAACCCTATGTGCTCAAGGTGCTGAGCTGGCTGCGTACCCGCAAGGGCGGAGATCGCACGCCACCGCCATCTGGCAGTGTCGCCGCCAATGAGGACGGCAAATCATCCAAGGAAATTCTGCCGGCTGCAGAATAGCCGGGCTGACAGCTGGCCTCTCAGCCCGCCGGGCGGATGCGGTAGACGACCGTGGCGGTCATCACCGCGCCTGCCGGGCCGGCAGCCGATCCGCTGGTGAAGAGAATGGTGCGCGTCTTGCGGTCGATCCGGGGCGTGTAGACGAGCGTGCCGGGCGCTTCAGCCGTCGCGGAAAGATCGAGCGTCACCGACACCAGATCCAACTGGTCCGGCGCGCAGGCGGCTTCTGCATCGGCGCGGATCGCCTGCATGAGGCGAACGGCGATGGCTTCATCCGCGTGAAGGCTTTCAGTCGTCATGATGGCGGGCCCCTGTCAGTCCTTGGGTCAGTTCTGACGAGGGGCTGTAGCGGGCTTGGAGAGGCTTGAAAAGCCTCGCCCGTGCGTCAGGCTGCGCGGGCAGCCGCTGCGGCAGCGGTCTCGGCATCGTGCGTGATCAGGGCGCCGAGCTGGCCGAGCCCTTCAATCCCGCAGACCTCGTGCATCCAGCCGCCAATGGAAGGCAGGAGGCGGCCCATGGTTTCGTGATCGATGCCGGCAGTGCGCAATGCGCCAAACATCTGCTCGACAACCCGGCGGCGGCCGCCGGGGGTGAGTTCGATCAGACGGGCAATTTCGCCTGTGGGCGCGCCGATCGCAGCGCCGGCCGAGGCGGCAAGCGCGCGGGCCCCCGGAAGGGTGCGGAAAGTGACAGCCGCCAGCGGCGCTCCCTGCCGGTCGGCGCCATTGAGCAGAATGCCCAGTGCCTTGCGGGCGACGGGCTCCTCGAGACCGTTGGTGTTAGCGATGTGCGCTATGAGATCATTTATCATGGCGAAGGCACTCCTAAGATCCAACGGCCCCGTGGAGCCCGCACTAAACGCGAGGTGTGGTTTCCGATTCCTGAATCGGGTGAATCTTTTTGGGTCACTTATCAAGAAAGGGGTTAAGCGGTGTTAGGCCGGGGTAAACAAACCGCGCGCGTTTGTTTACCTATGGCTCAAGGGAGGGGCTCTGCATGGTCCGGATCGGCATTCTCGGCGCAGCGAAAATTGCGCCCATAGCCCTGATCCCGCAGGTGAAAAAGCGGGCAGACTGCAGCGTGGTGGCGATCGCCGCGCGGGATCGCGCGCGGGCTGGCGCCTTTGCTGGCGTACATGGCATTCCGGAAGTTGTGGAAAGCTATGAAGCCCTGATCGCCCGGCCGGACATAGACCTCATTTACAACGCCCTGCCCCCGCACCGGCACGCGGACCTGTCGATTGCCGCGCTGGAGGCGGGCAAGCATGTGCTGTGTGAAAAGCCCTTCGCCCTCAACGCACCAGAGGCCCGGCGGATGGCCAGCGCAGCAGAGCGCAGCGGCAGGCATCTGATCGAAGCCTTTCACTACCGATTCCATCCGATGTTCCTCGATATTCTGGAAAAGGTGCGCGGGGGCGCCATTGGCAGGCTGTGCGCGATGAAAGCGGATTTCTCCGTCAGGATCCCGTATGCACCCGAACAGTTGCGCCACCGGCCGGATCTGGGCGGCGGCGCTCTGATGGACCTTGGCTGTTATCCGCTGCACTGGTTGCGGACAGTCGCTGGCAGCGAGCCGCGTCTTGTGTCCGCCCGGATTGAAGAGGGCACGGCCGGCGTCGACCTTGTCACCGAAGCAGAGCTGGAATTTCCCGGCGATGTGCCCGCGCGGCTGAGAACCAGCATGAAGCCCGATCAGAAGATCAGGGCATTCCTGGCCATAAAAGGCAGCGAAGGCATCCTGCGCGCCACGAACCCGATCCACCCCAGCCGCGGGAACGCCATCTCGATCCAGCGCGGCAGGGAAGTTACCCGTTACTCCGTAGCCGGAGAAACAACATATGACTACCAGCTTGCCCATGTGCTGGATGTGATCGCGGGCCGGGCAGCCCCTCTTACCGGCGGGGCGGACGCGGTTGCCAATATGGCGATGATCGACGCGATTTATGAAGCGGGCGGCCTGAAGCCGCGCGGGACGTGATCAGGCGGTTTCCTGCGCCATCTCGATCCATTCCTCGACTTCCTCTTCCTCCAGTGTTTCGCCAGGGCGCAGCACGCGCGACCCGGCGGACGTCTGAAGGAATTCCATCGCCAGCTCGAAGATCGTGGCGGCAGACGCATTGGCGAGATCTTCGCGTGAGGAAATTCCCGCGCCGACGAGAAGCTGCGCGTCATGCACCCGGAGGCCCGGCACTTCGATCATCAGGGTCGCCTGCATCTGCCAGGTCTCGATAGCGTCCACCGTGATGTGACGGACACCAATGATCTCGGCCGCCTCATCCGGGTCGCAGATCAGCAGGTCGCCCACCGTCTCTATCCCGGCTCTGGCAAGGTGTACGGCCGTTTTGGGGCCAATGGACGGAGCATCGACCACGGGGGAGTCGAAGGTCAGGGCAGCGCGGTGATGGCGGGCAGAAGCCGGGGCAATGATGGCCGGGGGCGCGGGGTCGTCTTCCTCCTCCATCTCGTCACCGGCGTCTGCCTCATAAGCCTCTTCCAGGTCTTCCTCTTCCTCATAGACGTCCTCGTCCTCATCGTCGGAGGCGTCCAGCTCTGCCTCGTATCCGGGGCCGGTTTCGTCTTCGGCGTCGTCCTCAAAGTCTTCTTCGGCGTCTGCTTCGGCCTCTTCGAGGAGGTCTTCCTCTTCGCCCTCGTCAACATAGGCTTCATCCGCATCGGCCTCTTCGGCCTCCTCCTCGATCACCTCGAGGATTTCTTCTTTGGTCTCAGCGGTTTCCTCAAGCAGGTCTTCAGCCTGTTCCTCAGGCTGGACGACCTCCGGATCCCGCTTTGTGCCCAGCGGGGCGATCGGCTCGGCATTCAGTTCCTTCAGCGAAATCCGGCGCACTTCCTTGGCGTGCTGCTCGCGGATCAGCTTGTCATCTTCCGGCAGGGTACGGATGACTTTCCCGGTCTTCTGGTATTCCTTGTACATCTTCTCGACCGTGGAACGGTCCGCCATGTCTTCGAGCTTCGCCGTGATCCAGCGCAGCGGGATATCCAGCGTTTCGATATATCCCTGCAGGGTGAGATTGACCTTGGGCGGAGAAACGGCCGCCTCTTCCATCGCCCGTGTCATGATCGCAGCAAAACCGGCGGTGGCATAGGCGATGAGATCCACAATGACGGCGCGCATCGTCTCGTCGAGGCCGGAGGGCGGATCGGCGACGCCGGCATCAATGTCATAATGGTCGATGAAGGTGAAATAATGCGCGTGCGCGCGCAGGGCGCCTTCGCGCACCATGTCGGAAACGAAGCCAAGCCCGCCCGGCACCTTGATTTGAGGATACCCCTGCTGGGCGATGCGCGCATCGATTTCCGGGCGCGATTTGGCGATGCTCCATTCCACGGCGCGGTGGATGACGCCTTCTGCCTCGGTCTGGCCGGTATGGAAGGGCTGGATCGGGTCGGCATAGTAATGGCTCAGTACGCCGAACGCCCAGGCCGCGTCGCTCCAGCGTTTACGGCGCAGCAGGTCAACGGCCACCGCATACCATTCGGCCGCCTTGGCCCGCGCCCCGCCCCATTCGCCCTCGCCGACATGCAGAACATGGTTCTTGAAGTCCCTGAAGGTGTCGTCCGGGGCCTTGGCCCCCTTCAGAAGCTGCTCATGATGCACCAGCATCAGCGATTTCCAGCCTTCCGCTTCCGGCCCCTCGATCAGGGAGAGCGCATCAAACGCGATGAAATGGTGGGTCGAGCGGCAGCGGTGCGCACGGATAACGCGTTCAAGCAGGGTCATGGTCTCATCCTGAGAGCAAATCAGGAGGCTATTGGTGGCTTGAAATGGTGAATGTGCTGTTAACCTTATTTCACCTTCTGCGCTTGGCAGGGGGCGGCCCGGCATGATAAATCCCGCCCATCGCAACAGGCGCTGAGCGCGGCCGTCATCCAGGCAACTGGAGAGGCAACCGCGGCGCGACCAGTTCCTGTGCGCGCGGCACCTGTCACCAGGGGCCCCACTCCCAGGAACGTTTCAGCCGGGAGTGAGCCCTATGAAGACCATAATCGAACCTTTCCGCATCAAATCGGTCGAGCCGATCCGCATGACCACGCGCGCCGAGCGCGAGACGCTGCTGAAGGCGGCGGGCTTTAACCTTTTCAAGCTGCATTCAGAGGATGTGATCATCGACCTTCTGACCGATAGCGGCACCTCCGCCATGAGCGCGGCGCAATGGGGCGCGGTGATGACCGGGGACGAAAGCTATGCCGGGGCGCCGAGCTTCTACCGGTTCGAGGCGGCCGTGAAGGACCTGATGGATTTCCGCCACATCATTCCCGCCCATCAGGGCCGGGCGGCCGAACATCTTCTCTTCACGCTGATCGCCAGGAAAGGCGACCTTATCCCCTCCAACACCCATTTTGACACCACGCGCGGCAATATCGAGGCGATGGGGGCCGAGGCGCTGGATATTCCGATTGCCGAGGGGCGCGTGCCGTCGCTCGATCATCCGTTCAAGGGCAATATGGATCTGGCCGCGCTCGAACGTGTGCTCACTGAGGAAGGCCACCGCATTCCCGCCGTGATGATGACCATCACCAACAATGCCGGGGGTGGCCAGCCCGTCAGCCTGGAGAATATCCGGGGGGCGGCCGCGTTGGCGAAAGCGCATGGCAAGGCCTTCTATATTGATGGCTGCCGCTTTGCGGAGAATGCGTGGTTCATCAAGCTGCGCGAGGAAGGGCAGAAAGACCGCTCGATCAAGGAGATCGTGCGGGATTGCTTTGCTGTGGCCGATGGCATGACGATGAGCGCCAAGAAGGATGCCTTCGCCAATATCGGCGGCTGGCTGACCCTCAATGATGACGGCCTAGCCGAACGCGCCCGCACCCTGCTGATCCAGACCGAGGGCTTCCCCACCTATGGCGGCCTTGCCGGGCGCGACCTTGACGCCATTGCCCAGGGGCTCACGGAAATCATCGACGAGGATTACCTGCGCTACCGGGTACGGACGAATGCCTATATCGCCGAGCGGCTGGACGCGATGGGTGTGCCGGTGGTGAAGCCTGCGGGCGGGCATGCCGTGTTCATCGACGCGCGCGCCTTCCTGCCGCATATCCCGCCGCTGGAATATCCCGGCCAGGCGCTGACCTGCGCGATGTATGAAACCGGCGGCATCCGCGCCTGCGAGATCGGCACCGTCATGTTCGGCCGCAAGCCCGATGGAAGCGAAGCGCCTGCCGCGATGGACCTCGTCCGCCTCGCCATGCCCCGGCGCGTCTATACACAGAGCCATGCCGATTATGTGGTGGAAGTTCTGGAAGAAGTGGCCTCAGCAAAGGACAAGCTCAAGGGCCTGCGCATCGTAAAAGAGCCACCGATGATGCGGCATTTCACGGCGGCGTTTGAGCGGCTTTAGGCTTGCAGCCAGATCATCGACCAAGCACCAGCGCTATTTCAGGCGTTGAATGATCAATCGGATCAAATTCGCAAGCCAAAAAAATGGAATGAGAATTATCGGTTGATATCGGGGCTTTTCCATCTCGTATGGGCGTCGAGTTTCTTTTGTCGTCCGGATGTGAACTGGGGCGGGCGCTTTTTCCCTACGAGAGGGTTTTTGAGTTCCGCCAACCGACACAATGTCGAAGTGACCCCAATTGTCGTCAATGTCTCCTCCGAAGATAGGAAGTTTCTGGTCGAGGAATTCTGCGCACTCTTCTGTCAGGATTTGATGCAGCGTTCCGGGTGGAAATCGAGGCGGTTTGAGATTGCTTACCCGAACACGCCTATTCTCAAAAATCAAATCCTTCTCAACTGCAGTGTCTGAATCATAAACCAACATTCGAAGCTTGAACCGACCGTCAGGATAAGCGATGCAAGCCATATCCAAATCATCGTCATTAGATGCTCCAGAAAATACCGGCACACGGACTAGTTCGCTAAGATTCAAACAACCTGCTATGTTCTGAGGCGCGTATTGAAGGTAGTCCGAAAACAATGTCTCATCTGCACCGTTTCTGTGAATCCAGTCCTCGACTTCAGAAAGTTCAGCAGAACGGTCTTTGAGCTGAGCAAAACACTCGGTGCCCGAGTTCGTCAAATTTGGAATTCTCTCGGTCGCGGCCCAAGAGGGATCGACACCAGAATCGAGGAAGAAGATATCGCGAGCCTTATCAAGCAATAGGCGCCAAGGAGGCAACTCCGAAACGGCCTTTAGAGCCTCAATCTCGGCACCGCTTCTGAAAATGACGACCGACACAAAGTATCCCATAGCCTTGAAGTAACGCAATTTCCCTACCCAAGGAAGACAGATTATAATAGCGCATAAGCTAGAATCGCTGGCGAACTGAAGTTCGCTGGGACAGGAAGAAACCAGACCTTTTGCCTCTCCTGCGGCTTGACGGCCTGAGCGGGAAGTCTTCCAGTGTTCGTAAACATGGCGGGAGGAAATGACATGGCCGACGATGGCGCACTGACGCCCTTTCCAGGATTCAAGCGGGGCCGGATTGATGATGAGATTGTCAATCCGGAGCTTTATGCCAGCGAAGAGATCCATGATGTCTATACGCGGCTGAGGCGGGAAGACCCGCTTCACTGGACGCAGCCCGAAGGCTTCCGGCCGTTCTGGTCTGTCACCAAACAGGCCGACATTCTGGAGATCGAGCGCCAGCATCCGATTTTCATCAACAGCGCGCGGACCTATCTCAGCCCGATTGCCGGGGAGGAGTGGATCAAATCCATGACCGGCGACACGCATCTGTTCCGCACGCTGGTCGATCTGGATGACCCCATCCATATGAAACTGCGCGCGCTCACCCAGGGCTGGTTCATGCCGCCCAATCTGCGCAAGCTGGAAGAGCGCATTGCGGGCCTTGCCAAGGAGCATGTCGATCACATGCAGAGCCTTGGGAGCGAGTGCGATTTCGTCAAGGAAGTGGCGCTCTGGTACCCGCTGCGGGTGATCAATTCGATCCTGGGTATTCCGCGCTCGGATGAGAAATTCATCATGAAGATGACGCAGGAAATCTTCGGCCCCGGCGACCCCGATGTGGCCGCCGAGAGCAGCCATGTTTCCGAGGAGGGCGCCTCGATGACCAGCGATCAGGGCGTGGACCTGCTACAGACCGCTCAGGAACTCTTCGCCTATTTCGGCGCAATTACAGCCGACCGCCGCGCCCATCCGAAGGACGATCTCGCCAGCATCATTGCCAATGGCAAGATTGATGGCGCGCCCATCGGCGAGCGCGAGGCGATGAGCTATTACATCATCGTGGCCACCGCGGGCCATGACACGACGAGTTCGACCGCATCCGGCGGCCTCCTGCAACTGATGCGCCACCCCGATCAGCTGATGAAGCTGAAGAATGATCTCTCATTGCTGCCCAATGCCGTGGAAGAGATGATCCGCTGGGTGACCCCGGTGAAGCATTTCATGCGCACGGCCACGCAGGATTATGAGCTGCGCGGCAAGACCCTCCGCAAGGGCGACGGGCTCGCCCTCTTCTACTGGTCGGGAAACCGGGATGAGGAGGTGTTTGATCAGTCCTTCGAATTTAGGGTCGACCGGGACGTGAAGAAGCAGGTGGCCTTCGGGCACGGCGTGCATCTCTGTCTCGGCATGCACCTTGCCCGGATGGAAATCAGGGCTTTGTTTGCGGAGCTTCTGCCGCGCCTTAAATCCATTGAACTCGCCGGTGAACCGAAGAACACCCGCGCCAACTTCGTCTCTGGACTGAAGAGCCTGCCGGTGCGTTTCGAGTTCAACTGAACTCTGAGCATCAAAGAAAAAGCCTTCGCGGAAAGCCCGCGAAGGCTTTTTTTGCCTGAAAGGCAGGGCGCGTTTATCTCACTGCGAAATCCGTCGGCTCTGTGCTCTTGCCTTTGCCGTCGGTTTCGCCTTTGGGCTGGCCGTGCTTGCCGGGGCCCATGAAGCCGAACATGTGGCCGGCCACCTTGCGGATCTGGATCTCCTCGGAGCCTTCGGTGATCCGGTAGCGGCGGTGGTGGCGGTAGATATGCTCGAACGGCTTGTGGCGCGAATAGCCGATGCCGCCATGCACCTGCATCGCCCGGTCGGCCGCTTCGCAGACGAGCCGGTTGGCATAATAGTTACACATCGACACCTTGTCAGAGAGCTTGATCGCCACTTCCGGCTTCGACATCTGGTCCATTTCCCAGGCCGTCTTGAAGATCAGAAGGCGGAGCATTTCCGCCTGCGTGGCAAGCTCCACCAGCGGGAACTGGATCGCCTGATTCGTCGCCAGCGCCTTGCCGAAGGGCTTGCGCTCCAGCGCATACTTGACGCTTTCCTGGATACAGTAGAGCGCCGCGCCGCAGGAGGAGGCCGCCTGGCGGATGCGGTTTTCATGCACGAAATGCTGGGCGAGCGCGAGGCCGCCTTCGGGCGGGCCGAACACGGCATCTTCGGGCACCCACACATCCTTGATGGTCAGACGCGGGTGGTCAGTCGGCATGTTGAAGGTCCACATATACTCTTCAATGATCACGCCGGGATCGCGCGCCGGAATCAGCAGGCAGGTGATGCCCTTGGCGTCGCCATCCTTTCCGCTGGTGCGGCAGAACAGCATGATGTGGGTGGCGACATGCATGCCGGTGATCCACATTTTCTCGCCATTGATCAGCCAGCCATCCTTGCCGTCTTTCTTGTGGCGGACAGCGCGGGTTTCCATATGGGTGGCGTCAGAGCCGTGATGGGGCTCCGTCAGGCCGAAGCAGGCAATGAACTTGCCTTCCAGCGCGGCATTGGCGAGGTGTTTCTGATCAGGCCGGGCAAAATCGCGCAGCATCAGGATCTGCGGGAAGTTGCCGACGATGGAATGTTCGTTCTGCAGGTCATTGTGCAGGCCCAGGCCCTTGCGGGCGAAATGCTCGCGGATGATGGCCATGCCGAGATTGGTGCCGTCCTGGCCGCCAAATTCCTTCGGCAGGGCGTAGCGCAGGTGTCCCGCCTTGTCGGCGCGGCGCTTGGCTTCCTTCAGCAGCTGCTCCCATTCATGGCGCGGCAGGCCGCCATTCTCGAAATCGGTGCGCGCCCACTCCCGGCGGTGGTCGAAGAAACGCTCATTGTCGTCCTGCGCCTGGAGCGGCTTGATCTCGTCTTCGATAAATTTGTCGAGCACCACCAGATAATCGGCGATGTCCTGCGGGATGTTGAAATCCATGGGCGTTTCCTCGGGCTGCGTCAGTATGCGCTCACCTTACGCCCCCTCCTGCGCTGGACAATTTGTGCCGCCGGGGCAATGAAGCCCGCAGAATGTGCTGCAGCGCAGCAAATGGAACGATCCGTTCTCCAAAATCCTGAATTCAGCACTCTGAACGCTTGACGAAATGTTCAGCGTTCTTTAGCCTGAAAATTAGGCAGCAATGCCCCACCCAAAAAATCGCAGCAACAACCAACCGAACACAGGCAACCTCCCATGCTCCGTTCCGCTATCGCCGCTCTGGCTTTCGCTGGTCTCGCCCTTCCGGCTTTCGCCAGCTACACCTTTGAAACCGCTGAACCTGTCTCTCAGAAGCGCGTCATCGCTGAAAGCGTCGTCTGGACCTGCGATGGCTCCGTCTGCACCGGCGATCTGAAGCGCAAAGCCCCGACCGTGCGCGTCTGCAAGAAAATCGCCAAGGAAGTTGGCACCGTGACCGCGTTCCGCAACGCTTCTGCTGAGCTGACCGCTGAAGAACTGGCCGAGTGCAACACCGCCGCCAAGAAATAAGGCTCCCCTCTCCAAGCCTTCCTTCCAAGCCGCCGCGACACACACGCGGCGGCTTTTTTTGTTTCGAAGCGCTTCCTGTTCGTGCGAACATCGGGAAAATTCCGGCCACTTCAGGACCATCGGGGACCGTCCGTGGAAGACAAAGCCAAGCGCTCAATTCGCAAAAGACTGCTGAGTTACTTTCACGCCCATCGGCGTGACATGATTTCAGTTGCCATATTCGTTCCGTCGGTCCTGACCATCGGCATCTACTTGGGAATACAGATGGACCGGCATTTCGTCGTTAAAGACGGCATCAAAAACGGCATCTACTGGTCTTGCAATCATTTTTGGGAAGGCCCTCTCGCTGGAGGAGGCAAACGCTGCGAAGCACGGCTGATCCACGGGACAAACCTGCGCTACCAAACAGGCTGGAAGAACCCCGATATCGGCTCATTGGCCCGCGATATTCCCGTCAATGACAGCCACAAGCTTACTCACGTCGCCTTGCTCACAGACAAGATTTTCGCAAAGACCGATGATGGCGCCTACTACATTATTGCCTTCGAACTTTTCGATAATGGAGGGCACACGCAGAAGGTTTCCGGACCGATGGACGAAAGCTTATTTGTTGAGCAGGCACCTGACACCACTCTGAACTGGATGCCGGTCCACACCCCCTAACATCAAGATGTCGCCATGCAGAAACCAGAAGCCGGATGCGGCGCCGCCATTCTAGACGGGCAAGGCCGCCTTCTCCTGATCCAGCACATGAGAGAACCTGAGGCAGGCGCCTGGGGCCTGTCCGGCGGCAAGATCATTTCGGCGAACGCGCGCAGGACACGGCCCGGCGGGAAATCCGGGAAGAACTCGGCATCCAATTTTGTGCAGTTTGCGGGCATTTCGCAATTCACCGCGATGTTAACTTACATTTGGCAAAAATCGTGATTAGCTTCTCCTTGCGCTGGATGGTCCAGGGCAAAAGAACGTGCGTGTTGCACGCCTGAAAGGAGGTGATCCAATGTCGAGTGAGAAACCAGGTGAGGCCGTTGGGTCTGTATCCTATGGTGTCTGGCTGGAGCAGCCTCCAGTCCGCGCCTAGAGATACAGGTTCGGCGCTGAAACGCGCCGCGATCTGACGGGCCCCACGGGGCTCACGGGAGCCGCCCTTCGACAGGGCGGCTTCTTTGTTTCTGCTGATGATGAAACAGGTTCGCGATCAGAGTGAATTTGCGCTAACTAGCCGCGTTCCAAGGATTCCGGAGTACCCCGACCATGACAGCTTTGACCCACACACCCTCTGGCTGGACGATCGGCGGAAATGGCCCTTTGGCCGTCATGGCCGGGCTCAACGTCCTTGAAGATGAAGGCCTGGCCCTCGAAGTCGGCGCAGAATTGAAGCGCATCTGCGCGGCGCTGGGGCTGCCCTATGTGTTCAAGGCAAGCTTCGACAAGGCAAACCGCTCCTCCATAAAATCCTATCGCGGACCGGGGCTGGACGCGGGCCTCAAGATCCTCGCCAGCATCAAGGCTAAGCTGGGCGTGCCGGTGGTGACCGATCTGCATGAGCCCTTCCAGGCAGAGCCGGTGGCAGAAGTTGCCGACATCATCCAGCTGCCCGCCTTCCTTGTGCGCCAGACTGATCTGGTGATTGCCGTGGCCAAAGCTGCCGCCAAGGAGAAGGCCCTGATCCAGGCCAAGAAGGCTCAGTTCATGGCGCCGTGGGACGCAAAGAACATCCTGACGAAAATTGCTGAAGTCTCACCGGAAACCGGTGTGATCCTGTGCGAGCGCGGCGTCAGCTTCGGATATAACAATCTGGTCGTCGACATGCTCTCCATTCCGGAGATGAAGAAGCTCGGCTGCCCGGTGACGATCGACGCGACCCATGCCGTCCAGCTTCCCGGAGCCGACCCCCGCACGGCCGGCGCCTCCACCGGTGGCCGCCGGGACGGCGTTTCCATCATCGCCAAATCGGCCGTGGCCGCAGGCGCTGACGGGGTGTTCCTGGAGTTCCACACCGATCCGGACAAGGCGCTTTGTGATGGCCCAAGCTGCCTGCCCCTATCCGCCGCCAGCGAGCTTCTCGCGACCTTGAAACGCATTCATCAGGCGTTGAATGGCGAGTAGGCTGTTGCCTGTGATGAATCCGCCCACAGTTTCCGTCATCATCATCAACTATAATGGCGGCGCATTCCTGCAGCAGGCAGTCAATTCCCTCAGCCGGCAGACCTTCCGGGATTTCGAGCTGATCGTCTTTGATAATGCGTCAACGGACGGATCTGCCGAAACGCTTGACCTTTCAGGCGTTCCCGCCGGGCGATTGGTGCGCAGCCCGGAGAACATCGGATTTGCCGGCGGGAACAACCGTGCCGCAGACCTTGCCACCGGCAAATGGCTGGCCCTGCTCAATCCTGACACTGTTGCGGAGCCCGACTGGCTGGAAAAGCTGCTCGCGGCTGCCGATGCGCATCCTGATTGCCGCAACTTCGCCTCAGCTCAATTTGATCTGAACTCGGCCGATACACTCGATGGCGCGGGAGACGCCTATCTTGTCTTTGGTATTCCCTGGCGGGGCGGGTTCGGGAGGCCGGCAAGCGAGCTTCCAGGCATGGGATGGTGTTTCAGCGCGTGCGGCGCCGCAGCCATGTATGATCTGGCCCTGTTCCGCGAAATCGGCGGCTTCGATGAGCGCTTCTTCTGCTATTGCGAAGATGTCGATCTGGGATTTCGCCTGCAGCTGGCCGGGCATGATTGCCTGTTCGTCAACACGGCAGTTGTTCATCACGCCGGAAGCGGAATTACCGGACGGGCGAGCGTTTTCTCCACCTATCACGGAACGCGCAACAGGATCTGGACCTACTTCAAGAACATGCCGCCGGGGATCCTTCTGGCAACCCTGCCCGGCCATATCGCATTGACACTCTACATCATTGCCAGAAACGCTTTCACGCCGCGCTTCAAGCCCATGTTGCGGGGCCTTGCTGATGGCGTTGCGGGGCTGCCGGCCATTTACAGGCCATCCGTCTGGAAGTTGCCCCGGCGCGCGCTGAAAACGCGCCGGCTTCTTTCAAGAATGACCTGGAACCCCTGGCTCATGAGCACACGCAAGGCGCATGTCCGTGATCTGACGAGCAAGCCTGCCGATCAGTGATCGCTCAAGAGCAGGTGACGCAGATAGTCGCCATATTCGTTCTTGTACCCGGCCGCGAGCTTTTCCACCTGCGCGTCGTCAATGAAGCCGCAGCGCCAGGCAACCTCTTCGGGACACGCAACCTTCAGTCCCTGGCGTTTCTCCAGTGTCTGGACGAATTGCGAGGCCTGGATCAGCCCATCAAACGTGCCTGCATCAAGCCAGGCCGTGCCACGCGGAAGGCGCTTTACATCAAGCTGCCCCTTCTGCAGATAAAATTCATTGATTGTGGTGATTTCAAGTTCTCCGCGAGCGGATGGTTTCACCTCACGCGCGATATCAACGACCTGATTATCATAAAAATAGAGGCCGGTGACCGCCCAGTTACTCTTTGGTTTTGTGGGCTTCTCTTCGATCGAGAGAGCCTTCCCTTGACGGTCGATCTCAACCACGCCGAACTCGCTGGGGTTGGTCACCTGAAACGCAAAAACTTCAGCGCCCGATTGCAGTTGGCCAGCTTCCTGAAGGTCTCCGCGCAGGCCCGCTCCGTAGAACATATTGTCGCCCAGCGCCAAGGCGCTTGAGCCGCCGCGCACAAAGTCAGCGCCGATCAGAAATGCCTCGGCAAGGCCGCGCGCCTCTGCCTGTTCGGCATAGCTGAAATTCATGCCCCAATCTTCACCTGATCCTAAAAGGCGCTGATAGGCCGGCAGAGCCTCCGGCATGGAAATGATCAGCATGTCCCGTATTCCAGCCATCATCAACGTGGTGACCGGATGGAAAATCATCGGCTTGTCATACACAGGCAGAAGCTGTTTCGAAACGCCCCGCGTAATTGGGTACAGACGTGTGCCCTTACCACCGGCGAGAATAATTCCCTTCATGCGCTCCAACCTTTCGTTTTTACGAGTTCTTCGACCACGCTGCGGGTGCTTGACCGCCAATCCGAAAGCCCAACCCCATAGACCGCCGCCAGACGGCTGCAATCCAGCCGAGAGTTGGAGGGCCGCCGCGTTGGTGTTGGATACTCGGCAGTCGTGATCCGTTTGACATGGGCCGAAGGGCCGCCTGCGGCCGAACTGACGGCAAATATTTCTTCGGCAAACTCCGCCCAGCTGGCTTCGCCGGCCCCCGTCATATGAAAGACGCCGGGAACAATCGCCTTGGGATTTGTGGCATACTGAAGCGCGATGGCCCACAAGGCGGCGGCAATATCGTTCGCACTCGTCGGGTTTCCGCGCTGATCATGCACAACGGCCAGTTCATCACGGCCATCTGCAACGCGCAGCATGGTCTTGGCAAAATTCTTGCCCCACGGGCTGTAGACCCAGGCAGTCCGCAGGATCACCGCCTGCGGATTGCTTTCCGCAACGCGCTGTTCGCCTTCAAGTTTGGATTGGCCATACACTCCAAGCGGATTGACCGCGTCCGTTTCAAGATACGGATCCGGCTTTTCGCCGTTGAACACGTAATCCGTGGAGAGATGAAGGATGGGCGCGCCCCGGGCGGCTGCTGCCTGCGCCAGCGCGCCGGCCGCCGCCGCGTTGACGAGCCTGGCTTCGTCCGGCTCGCTTTCCGCCTGATCAACGGCCGTGTACGCAGCCGCGTTGATCACCAGATCCGGCGCGACATCGTCTACTACACGCGCGATTTGATCGGCGTCTCTTATGTCGAGTTCCGGACGGCCAAGGCAGACGGCCTGGACACGATCAACGGGCGCGGAAGCGGCAAGCGCACGGGCAACCTGCCCGCCTCTGCCTGCCACGAGAACGTTTAATCTGGACATCTTGAACTCTTTAAACAGAATAGGTTGCCTGCTCAGGCATTTGCTTTTTCTGCAAGGCCCAGACGCTGCCCTGAATAGACATTATTCCGGAGGGGCCCCCACCAGGCTTCATTTTCCAGATACCAGGCGATCGTCTTGCGAAGCCCGGAATCGAAATTCTCCTGGGCGCGCCAGCCAAGTTCGCCCTCCAGCTTCGTTGCATCAATGGCATACCGGTGATCATGACCGGGACGATCTGTAACAAAAGTGATCAAATTGCGGCGAGGCTGAGCAACAGGGCGCACGCGGTCAAGTTCGTCGCAAATCGCCTCGACAACCTGCAGGTTAGTCCGCTCGTTCCGTCCGCCGACATTATAGGTTTCGCCCGGGCGTCCCTTTGATGCGATCAGGGCAAGCGCGCGCGCATGGTCTTCGACAAACAGCCAGTCACGAATGTTGTCACCCTTCCCGTAAACCGGTAGCGGCTTGCCTTCGAGGGCATTGAGCGTGACCAGCGGAATCAGCTTCTCGGGAAAGTGGTAGGGCCCGTAATTATTGGAACAGTTGGACACAACAACCGGCAGACCATAGGTGCGCTGCCAGGCTTTGGCCAAATGATCAGACGCGGCTTTTGAAGCGGAATAGGGAGAGGACGGGTCGTAAGGGGTCTCTTCGGTGAAAAGACCGTCCTCGCCAAGGGAACCGTACACCTCGTCTGTAGACACATGCAGGAAGCGGAAGCTGTCCTTGTCTGCGCCGGAAAGGCCATTCCAATAAGCCCGCGCCGCTTCAAGCATGCTGTAGGTACCGACCACGTTGGTCTCAACAAAGGCCTGAGGCCCTGAAATGGAACGATCCACATGGCTTTCAGCCGCAAGGTGCAGGATCTGCTGGGGCTTTTCGCGAGCGATGATTTCCGCCATCATTGATTGATTGCAGATATCCTCGACAATCAGTTTGACTCGGCCCGTCCCTTCCACCGGAGCGATGCTCTCGCGTGTGGCGGCATACGTCATCTTGTCTATCACGACGACATCTGCACCGAGATCGGCAACCAGATGCCGGACAACTGCTGAGCCGATAAAGCCAACGCCGCCTGTTACAATTACTTTAGGCATTAGCCCTCTCGCCTCCAAGGAACATTACTCATCCAGGTCGCAACGTGACTAGGCCGCACTACCCAATTTTTCAAGCACAAGTGTATGACATTGTTAAGGCAATGACGGGCATTGCACAGTCTGCCTACCAAGCCAAACTGGGCAAATGCTATACCGTTTATTCCACGGCCTGCGGTGAGTTGCGAAGGTTGCTTCGTCTACCAGCCATCGTTATCCGTATCGCTGTTTCGCCACCCGACGTTATAAATATAGGCTTAACTTGACCACACCACCTTTAGTAATTGCCTCGGAGAAACCAGGCACAGGGGCCCTTGGCCGCCCAAAGCTCGTGATTGTGCTTGGCATGCACCGCTCCGGCACAAGCGCGATTACGCGCGGCCTGCAGGTATTGGGCGTCGATCTCGGCGAATCACTCCTGCCCGCTGCGAGCGGCAACAATGAGAAAGGCTTCTTCGAGGATGCTGACATAGTCAGCCTCAACGACCGCATTCTTGGCCAAGCAGGCCGGTCGTGGAGCTCTTTGGAAAACATCCCCGCTGAGGTGCTGACTGGGCCCGAGTATTTCGACCTTCGGGCCGAGGCAACGGCCATGCTTGCGGCCAAGCTCCACAACAGAGAACGGTTGGGGTTGAAGGATCCCAGACTGTGCATGCTGATGCCGTTCTGGAAGTGTGTTCTCGATGATCTGGGGGTTGACGTCAGCTTTGTGATCGCGCTGCGCAATCCCCTTGCTGCGGCCCGCTCCCTGCGGGCACGCGACGGCATTGTTATCGAGAAAGGTGTCGCGCTTTGGGGGCAGCACATGCTGAGCGCCGCGCGGGCCACGGCAGGCCATCCCCGCGTTTTTGTCAGTTTTGACCATCTGATGAACAATGCTGTCGGCGAGTTGCAACGGATCGCCGAAAAATTGGATCTTCCATTTCCGGGAGTCGATTCCCCGGAAATCCAAGACTATGAAACCAATTTCCTGGAGGACAGCCTTCGCCACCAGCTGATAAGTGATCGCGAACTGCGCCGGTCAGGCCGCGCATCTGAAATCGTGGCGGACCTTTTTGAAAAATTGCTCGCGATGGCGGCGCCGGCGGCCCCGGGGCGCCTTCCCAACAAAGATCTCGATATTGAAGATCTGATCCACCGCTTTGCGGATTTGCCACCCCTGTTCAGGGCAATCGACACACTCGAAGGAGCGCTGGCAAAGGCCAGTGCCAATGCAACCCATCAAGCAGGCCTCGCCGCAGAACATGAACGTATCCGCGACATCGTCAAGCAAGCGCATGACGACGCCTGCAACCAACGCGACGCCGCTATGGCACAGTGCGAAATTCTCTCGACGGAAATCAGCAATCTGAAAGTGCAGCTGGACCAACAGGTCGCCAGAACTGCCGAACTGGACCGCGAGAGGAACGCAACCCAGAAAGCGCATGACGACGCCTGCAATCAGCGAGACGCTGCGGTAGCACAGCACCAGACGCTGTCCGCAGAAGTCAGCACATTGAAGACCCAGCTGGACAATCAGACCGCCGCCGGCGCCGAGCTTGTACGTATCCGCGATACTTTAAAACAGGCGCATGACGACGCCTGCAGTCAGCGAGACGCTGCGGTAGCACAGCACCAGACGCTGTCCGCAGAAGTCAGCACATTGAAGGCCCAACTGGACAATCAGATCGCCGTTGAAGCCGAGCTTGTACGTATCCGCGATACTTTAAAGCAGGCGCATGACGACGCCTGCAGTCAGCGAGACGCTGCGGTAGCACAGCACCAGACACTGTCCGCAGAAGTCAGCACATTGAAGGCCCAGCTGGACAATCAGATCGCCGTTGAAGCCGAGCTTGTACGCATCCGCGATGTTTTAAAACAGGCACATGACGACGCCTGCCGTCAGCGAGACGCTGCGGTAGCACAGCACCAGACGCTGTCCGCAGAAGTCAGCACATTGAAGACCCAGCTGGACAATCAGACCGCCGCCGGCGCCGAGCTTGTACGTATCCGCGATACTTTAAAACAGGCGCATGACGACGCCTGCAGTCAGCGAGACGCTGCGGTAGCACAGCACCAGACGCTGTCCGCAGAAGTCAGCACATTGAAGGCCCAACTGGACAATCAGATCGCCGTTGAAGCCGAGCTTGTACGTATCCGCGATACTTTAAAGCAGGCGCATGACGACGCCTGCAGTCAGCGAGACGCTGCGGTAGCACAGCACCAGACACTGTCCGCAGAAGTCAGCACATTGAAGGCCCAGCTGGACAATCAGATCGCCGTTGAAGCCGAGCTTGTACGCATCCGCGATGTTTTAAAACAGGCACATGACGACGCCTGCCGTCAGCGAGACGCCCTGGCTGCTCAGCTGGAGCAGGAAAGCTCCCTGGTGGCGGAAATTACCCGCATCCGGGATGAGGTTCAGCAGGCTCATGATGAAGCTTGTATTCAGCGTGATGCTGCGCTTGCAGGACGCAGCGCTCTGTCCGCCGAGATCGGTTCGCTCAAGCAGCAGATGAAACAGGAACAGGAAGCGCTTGAACGTCAGGCGGAAGCAATACGGGCCGAACGAGATTCCGCAGAACAAGATCAGCGGGCCGAAAAGTCCAGGGCAGACAGGCTGAAAGTGCTGGCTGACCAGCAGGCCGCTTCGGTGCACCACCTGCAGCAGGCGCTTGAGCGGGCTCAGGCGGAGAGCTTGGCCTATACTCAGAGCACCTCCTGGAAGCTCACGGCGCCCTTGCGGGGGCTTAGCAGAATTCTGAAACCTGGCCGCCCCCCAGCCCGCTCTCTGACCGAAGCCCGGTCCCCCGCCACGACATCCACCAATGTCTGGAAACTGGCCGTAAGCAATACGGCGGCAGAAAGACCTCTTCCTCCTCCCGCCCGGCGGCCACAAATCGCCGACCAGCGCGGAGCGGCCCCCCGCGGCAGTGAATGGCTGGCTGTGGTCGTTCATGCATTTTATCCGGAGATCCTGGACGAAATCCTCAGCCGCCTCGCGACCAGCACTGTGCCGCTAAAGCTTTACGTCACCGCGCCAACTGAAGCCGTCGCCGACGTGGCGGCAAAGCTTAGAGCGTCGGACTGGCCATTCATTCTGTTGAATACCGACAATCGGGGCCGAGACGCAGCGCCGTTCATCGCTTCGCTTTCAGCTGTGCGGAATGACAATGCCACTATGGTTCTGAAACTCCACACCAAGCGGAGCCCGCATTTGCCCGACGGCGATCACTGGCGGACAGTTCTGTATGATCAGCTGCTGCTCGCTGGGGGGCCAGAACAAGCGATCCGCGCTTTCGCGAAAAATCCTGATTTGGGTATTCTGGCACCGGCCGGGCACATACTCTCAACTGCTGACTTTATGGGCACGAACGCGGGAAATGTGCGGCGCGTGTCGGAAAATCTGGGCATTTCGCAGGACATGGTCCTGAAATCGGCTTTTGTGGCAGGATCTATGTTTTATGCTCGCATGGACATCTTTGCCGGGTTGGATGAAACTGGTTTTTCGGCGGACCAATTTGAAGTTGAACGGGGACAGATTGACGGAACACTCGCGCACGCCATTGAGCGGATGACGGGTGTACTGGCGGAAAGGCGGGGGCTGAGAATGGCATTTCTGAACGATCCTGCAGGGACACCGCGCCCCCTTGGACTAGGAGCGTTCCCTTATGTCTGAACTGACCAGCGCGCCCCTGAAGCCGGGCCACCCAGTGACCGGCTTCATGAACAGACACTTGGCGATGCTTTCGGCCAGACGCATCCTCTCGCAGACCGCGCTGTTCGATGGCGACTGGTATTTGGGCTACTATCCGGATCTGGACGCCTCACAGGTTTCAGACCCTCTGGCACATTATCTAAACCATGGGGCCAGCGAACAACGAGACCCCAGCCCGCTCTTTGATACCGCCTTCTATCTGCGCCAGTATCCCTTGCTGGATACGCTGGCAGTCAATCCACTGTGTCATTATTTGATTTATGGCGAGGCTGCCGGTGCATGGCCAAACCCGTATTTCGACCCAGCGCGCATTTCGCAACTGCTGCCGGACAGGCGCCCAAACCAGAGTGTTCTGGAAGCGTATGTCAGCCTTGGCGCCGCGCGGATCAGCCCGTCCCAGAATTTCGATGCCGGCGCCTATCTCGATGCCAATAGCCTCGTCGAAAAGGCCGGCCTGAATCCGCTGTGGCATAAACTCTTCACTGATCGCCCAACCAGGAGGCTCTCGATTGGTCTCTCCGGAGACCTGGAACTTCAGGCCAGCCACGACCTGGAAACGATTGCCGTACGCAACCGGCAGACCATCTGCCATGTGACGGATCAGGATCCCTATCTGGTCATTGCCCCGCGAGACGGCGCCGTGTTCGCACCGGGGCATTACCGGCTGCAGTTCAGTTTTTCCGGGCCACCCAGCGCGCTGGACCGCGCAAAACTCTATTTCGATCATTCCGCCGGGTTCACGGAAGCCGCGTCCTGCCGCCCCTGCTTCCAGTTTGGCCGCGACGGCCTGGCGTGGGCGGACGTTTCCCTAGAGCAACCTGTCAAGCGCTTGCGGTTTGATCCCATCGACAGCGCTGGCGGCGGGTCCCTGGTCCTTGGATTTGGGCCGATCAGCTTTTCACAACTCTCCCGCCTGGATTATTACTCCGCGGTCGCAGCGACCATCGCGCCCGCGCCGATGGACCGGGCCCGGCTGCTTGGAAGCGTGTGCCTGAAGGTGCTCAGCGCAGGGCCGAGCGGCGCAGCAGCCGCGCTACGGGACCGCTACCGCCAGCATCAGAGCGGCCCGCCTGCGCCTAAAAATCCGAACGTGGCCTACCTCGAATGGATCGAGCGCTTCGATACAATCACCCGGGCTGACCGTGAAGCCATGCGCGCCATGGCGGACAACTTCGAGCAGAAGCCGGTCATCTCCATCGTCATGCCGGTATACAACACGCCCGAAGCACTGCTGTGCGAATGCATCGACAGCGTGCTGGATCAGACCTACCCCCATTGGGAACTCTGCATTGCAGACGACCGGTCGCCGGCGCCCCATATCCGGACCGTGCTGGACCAGTACGCGGCCCGGGATCCCCGCATCAAAGTGGTTTACCGCGTTGAGAACGGACATATATCCAAGGCATCAAACTCGGCACTCGAGATTGCGAGCGGTGAGTGGGTGGCGCTGCTCGACCATGATGACAAGCTGGCGCCCCACGCCCTTTTCTGCGTGGCCGAAGCCATCAACCGGATGCCACACGCCAGTGTGATCTATTCGGACGAAGACAAGATCGACCTGCAGGGCGTCCGGAAGGAACCCTACTTCAAATCCGGCTGGAACGAGCGCCTGTTCTTTGAACAGAACATGGTGAGCCATCTGGGCGTTTACCGGAAAAGCCTGGTCGATAAGGTTGGCGGCTTCCGCGCCGGCCTGGAGGGGTCACAGGATCACGACCTTGCGCTGCGAATCATCGAGCAGATTAAGCCTGAAGAGATCGTGCATATTCCGCATGTGCTCTATCATTGGCGCATCCTGCCAGGATCGACCGCGATGGATGCGGGCGAAAAATCCTATGCGGCCAAGGCAGGCCTGCGCGCGACCCAGGACGCGCTGGAGCGCCGGCAGATCAAGGGCCGGATGGAGCCGCATCCGCAACTGGCCTATTACCGCCTCAAACTCGACACGCCCGAACCACCGCCGCTCGTATCGATCATCATTCCAACCCGTGACGGCCTGGACATTCTGGAGCCTTGCATCCGGTCCCTGATCTCAAAAACAACATATACGAACTATGAGATCATCATTGTGGACAACCAGAGCAGCAAGCCTGAAACCCTGGAGTATTTTGAAAAGCTGCGGCAGGATCCGCGCATCCGCATCTTCCTGTATGATGATGTGTTCAACTATTCCGCCATCAACAACTTCGCGGTTGAAAAATCCCGCGGTGAGCTTGTCTGCCTGCTGAATAACGACACCGAGGTGATCGAGGGCGATTGGCTGCGGGAAATGGTCGCCGAAATCTCCCAGCCCGGCGTCGGAGCCGTCGGCGCCAAACTGCTCTATACTGATGGAACCGTGCAGCACGCGGGCGTGGTGCTTGGGGCCGGTGGTGGCACTGCTGGCGACGGAGTGGCCGCCCATGCCATGCTGTCGATTGATGACAATGATCCCGGATACTTTGCTCTAGCCTTCCTGACGCGAGAAGTTTCAGCCGCGACAGCAGCATGCCTGCTGATGACTAAATCCGTTTTCAATCAGGTTGGAGGATTGAACGAGCGCGATCTGCGCGTCGCCTTCAATGATGTCGACCTCTGCCTAAAAATCAGAGCGGCAGGTCAAAGGATCATTTGGACCCCGTACGCGAAACTGTATCATCATGAGTCTAAGTCTCGTGGGCTTGAAGACACTCCAGAGAAGCTCCTGCGATTCAGGGGTGAGGTGGAATATATGAGGGCTAATTGGGGTGATCGTCTGCGGACCGATCCATACTATAATTCCAATCTGGAAGTGGACACCGGCACATACTTTTTGGCCACAACACCAAGGATTCGGAAACCTTGGGTGTTAGATGGCGAGGACTCCAAGGATTATAAGAAGCTTGCTCGATGAAGCGTCTTAACTCGATGCAAATCCGGATGTTGCGCTTGCTGTAAGGCTGAGAAGCTCAAAAGCGGCAAGGAACATTATGAACTGAATCGTCGCGCAGAAGGCCGCCACTAAATGGAAGTATTGCTGCGATAAGAGAGGGCAAATTTCTTCTTCGAATCGTTTGGAAAAACTGAATGCGCTTAGGGGGCAGTGACACGCAAATCCCCCCGATCTTCTCTTTAGCCAGTGACCACAGACTGATTTATCGATCTCACCTTGTCTCAGGTGCGATCTGAATATCCAATGCACTGGCATCACCCATGTTCACAAGCCCACCTTCAGTTGTCACATCCCAATACTTGTCTGCGATATGGACGGATGTGATCCGCCTTTTCTCACCGTCCGGAAACTGAACAATTTTGCCAGGCACATAATTCGTCACAAACTCCGGAGCAGCCGGCAGAATAAATCTGGGCTCTCCCGTTCTGATCATTCCATTTTTCCAATTGACGTCATCAACATAAAAATGTCGTCGGAATTCGTCTCGACAGTTAATTCTATTGTATGCATGAGCGAGTTGTCGCGCCTCCATGGTCATTTCCATGGGATAGATTTCCACCGGTATTGATACGTGTTCATTACCTTTCGTAAAAACGTCGGACGTGGCGGAAAGGCAAATCTGTTGACGGAAGGTGACTAACGTCCGTGTCCCTGTGGACGTTATCTCAAACAGCACAGGAATTTGATTCATGTACAATATGGCTAATACACCCAGTAGTAGGCCAGAAGGCACCTGAAACAATCCGCCCCGCCGCCATCCTTCATTCACAAGAAAAAATACCAGCAGCATCAGGCACAAATTGATCCCCGCGAAATAGCGGTCGGGAAACGTGGTTGAGTAGTCCACGAGTTGCTGCGTCAAGCTGGGGCGCAGCAGTATGGTCATCGCCCAAAAGCTTAGGAAGGCGAGGAATATGATCAGTGCCGTGACAGTCTTTTCCCTTTCACGCAGCGAAAAAGCGATCCCCCCCAACAGCAGAACCAGAACTGCCATAAGCGCCAGCGTCCAACCATCGCTCATCAGATCGTAAAACGGGAATACAAAGGGATAGAGAACCGAGCGCGCGAATACGACTTCAACCATTGTGGCAGGTTCATATTCCCCGACGCGCGTGCCCCCTGCTCCGGCCATCAACACAGCGATCCAAACCGACAGGATCGCCGTCCCGGCGATAAGGAACCAATCTCGTTTGAGAATTTCCGAGAGTGCCTCTCGGTTCGCAACATAGTAGATGACCAGCCCCGCGCCGATCACCACTATTGCGGCGGGGTTTGTCGCAACACAGAGCAGGATAATGGCATCTGCGATAAACCTGAAAGGGGATCGCGACCTTGATCGCAGGAGCATCAACCCTGCCGTGAGCGCGACAACGTAGTATCCAATGTTGGATATGCGTCCGAATATCTCGTTGCTTGTCTCACCGAGCGGAAGAAGGAAGACTGCCAGATACCAGGCAAGGCGAAGCTTCCAACCTGAAGATTTGGGGGCGGCAAAGAACAGGATCGTCGCAAGCCCAGCGTAAAATCCGTAGCTTACAAATGAAACCGTCTCGGGCATGCAAACGATGGCGTCGCCACAGGCCAAAACGCTCAGCTGGCTTGAAAGCCACAATAACAGTATGTTTCCCCACACCAGATAGCCTGGCTTGGCGTTGATGAATGCATCCGCCCAGCCATTCTGCAGGGCCTGCCCCGTCCAAACGGCATCTTCGGTATAGAGGATCGGATTGATCAGAGAATCAGGCGCGCGCAACCAACACAGGACAAGGCCCGCGAAAAACAGGGTGCAACCAAGCGCAAGCCCTTGCCACTTTTCTGGCACGCGGAATGGAATGGCTTCATCGAGCCGAATTTGGGACTTCTCACTCAAGACCTGATCCCCGTTTGCCTTTGTGGTCCTGCCCATTATCGGGATTGCAATGCGCTTAGCAACGCGCATATGCGCCGAACGAAGACCATGAGCTTTCCCCAATCGATGGGATCAGTAGGCCCATGAATCTATTGCCTCCCGTAGCCTCAAGTGGAAGTTTGCTGTTCCAATTCGCCCCCTTATGTCTGAAGGCTGCGCTGGCTGATGTCCCGATCAGAAGATTCTTTGGAAACAGAGGGCAGGTCTGCATCTTCTCCCGGCAACGGGCAGGGCGAAGATCCCCCCGCCCTTCTATCCGATCTGCTGCTACCCTGGTTACTGCTTGTCTTTGCCGTTTTTACGGTCACCTACTGGATCGGAATGTTGGCGCGCCTGCCCCAGGGCGTGATCTGGATGAGCGCTGTTTTGGGGCTGGCCGCGTGCTGGCGCCTGTTTCCCAAAGGGTGGCGGCAGCTCCGGCTTGGTCTGCCGCCGCTGCTGAGCCTTGGGATTGCCCTGGCGTTCGCGCTCTTCTGCCTGTGCGTGTTTGCCACCAATCCCGATGACACGACCTTCTTTCACCGCGTAGCCTTCAACATATCGTTTGGCGCGCCCCTGCCGGTCAACGACACGCGCCTCGCATTCGACGACATACCCGCCATCAGCGCGGCCCATCTCGTTCCCTCCTGGGAGTATGGCCTGGTCCTGATGGGCAGCCTGATCGGCTCACCCCTGGCGGGGTATCAGCTGCTCGGGACGGGCCTTGCCGCCCTCACGGTGGCCGCCTCGATCGAATACACCCAGCGAAGAATGTTTCCCGATGCGCCGGCCTTCCTGGGGCCGGCGGTGCTCGGCCTGGTGCTCATTCTCCTGTATTTCGATGCGGACACGAACCGGCGGATCGGCACATGGCTGATCATTGGAACCTGGACCGGTAAATGCTTTCTGGCGGCGCTGCTGCTCTTGCTGTTCCCGGCCTGGGACACCTTCACCCGCCACCCTTCCGCAAGAAGCGCTACCTTTCTGATCAGCCTGATCGTGAGCCTGATCGGCCTCACGGGCTCGGCACTCTTCATACTGCCCATGGGGCTTGGATGCGCCTATCTGACATCCGCCCTGTTCCTGCGGCGCGATATGCCCTTCATCGCTGCGGGCGTTATCGCCGCCATTCCCCTTGCCGTAGGGGCTGCGTTTCTGTTCCGCTTCGGCAACACGCCTGACACAAGCTATTGGCAGAACATCGCAAACCATGGGTTTGCCGAGTATGTTCAACTCGTGCTCTCGCCGCGCAATGTTCTCTTGTATGCAGCGGCCGGTGTGACCGCTGCCGGATGGAGCCTCCTGCGCAAGCAGGGCAGCAGCTTCGTCATCCGCTTTCTCAGCTACCAGCTGCTCGTTGCCGCCACCGTTCTGAACCCGTTGCTTCTTCCGGTGTTTTTCAGCCTGGTTCCGGCCGACGGTTTCTGGCGCGCCTTTTATCTCTTTCAGTACCCCGCTGCCTACATCCTGCTGAGCGGCGCCCTGATACTCGCACTCAGCCGCCAGCAGGTCTGGCTTGCTGCGTTGCTGGCTGCGGCTTTCATCGGTTTTGCCGTGTCGGGTAAGCCGCTCTGGCAATTGCAGCGGGAGTGGAGCTATCCGTATGCCTTCATGGCGCCAGGCAGCCCGAAACTCGACCCCGCCGAGACCCGCTCTGTGGCTGCGGCCGCCACGGCTTGCCAGCTTGAAGATGGGGGAATCATCCTCGCGCCGGAGCGCTGGGAGGTGGCCGCGCAGATGAAGGTTCCCCGCCTTACCTCGGTTGCCGCGCGCCATATGGCTCACAACTTCAACAATATTGCGCCGGCAACTGAGCTGAACCTTCCAGAGGCGGAGAGAGTGGCAGTCGCCGCTCTGGTCAGCGGCTATCCCGGCAGTATCGCGTCTTTGGTACCCGTGATGGCGCTCGGGGTAGATGTGGTGGTAATCGCTGAAAGCGCGCCCCCGGAGATAGACCGGATGTTGGCTGAAGACGGCTTCCAGAGCATGTCTGGCTCCGAAGGTTATACCGTATACTGCAAACTCCATCCGTCGCCGGATTGAAGCCCGGCCAGGAACGCCGCTACCGGTTCAGTGCGCCAGATCGAGGGGTTTGCGCCCGATCAAACGGGCATTCTCAACCGTAACCGATGCACACCCTCCCATGTCCAGCAATTCGAGCCGTATCTCCTCGATAGCATCGGACAATAGCCAATTCGCGTTCGTGTCGAGCGGCACCAGATTGCGGAAGTAGGAGCTGACAAAGTGGATGGTCGCTATGGGATTGGCAGGCTCCGCGGGCCGGCTCCAGGACACCCGCCAAAAGGGGGCGCCAGCGCCCTGAGTGCAGCGCAGCTCGATATCCAGAAGCCCGGCTTCGTCCGGAGCGAACGGTTTTCCGGCCCGGAAGACGAATGTGGTACCGGCGTTGATGCCTCGCTCGCCAGACGCGGCCAAAACAGGCGCGCCTGTGGCGTCCAGGGTCTGGACCAGGTTCAGCGCTATGGGGGCGGCATCATCAATGCTGTGCTCCCTCAACAGAGCCATCGACCTGCCCAGCGCAGACGGCCAACGATTAAGATTTTCCAGACGGAAGGTGCCAGCCAGAACCATTTCCGGATCCAAAGGCACTTCACGGTTGAGAACGGAGAATGTGAGAGACCTCCCCTCAGCTCCGGCAAAATCATCGTTGTCGAGCTTCACATTCAGCCCGTCCGCATTCACGACCGTCCGGATGCTGCCATCCGAGACCTGAAGCTGATCCCCCACGGCCAGAACCCCGCGCGCGCGTTCCTCCACCGCCATGGACCAGCCTGTATTGAGCTCGTTTGCGAGCCCTTGCGTCCAATTGACGTCGGTAACATCCAGCAAGCCGAACACCTGCTTCTGGGCCCCAACCCCAACGCCGAGTGATGAATTATGAACCGCAAACACCATCCCGTTGGCCACCAGGGGACTGTAATCTTCTTCGACAACGTACCTGTAGAATTCGAAAGCGCGCGCGGGCAGCTTGTACCCGTCATGCTCCAAATTCTCAGCTGAAATCAGGAAGATTTTTGGCGGCGCTGAATACCAGGAGTTGAGGCTGACGGTCTGAAATGTGCGTGTACCCGCATTGTAGGCACTCGTCAGCACGAGCGGCAAAGGCCGATCCAGATAGTAATTTATGGCTGACCGGTTCGTAAGATTGCCAAACGCCTCTCCCGGTTGCAGCCCCACATCCTCCAGCACCGCTTCAATATTCTGCAGCCGGTCAAGGCTCGGTTGGGAGAAAGCGCCTGCCCCAATTCTGAAATGCTCTGCCAAACCGCCCTGCGGCGCTGCGGGCAGGGCAACATTGTTGGGCGCAAGCGGCTGCCGGAAATCATACAGGCCGCTGCCAACAGGCATGATGATCAGGGCTGCCAGAGCCGCCGCTACCCCCCGCGCCGCAGGAGGCGCAATCACTGCGGCCCAGCAGGCGAAAGTGGCCCCCATCGTAACGCTGACCAGCGCGGCCCGCGCATACCCCGGATCGATACGCCCCATGGCATAGGAGTTCCAGAGCAGCGCGCCGGCCAGGAGCGGCAGAACCGCCGCTATCAGGCCCGCAAACTGACGCCAGGAGCCCGATACTCTGGGGCTGAACAGAACGAGCAGGCCGATACCCAGAAACGGGATCACGGCGAAGGCGTGCGCAAACCCGAATTCGATCCAATCTGAAGACTGGCTCAGCCATGTCTCAAGCCCCAGCCCATAAAGCAGCACATTGGTCCGGGAAGATTCGAGCAAATACCAGAGCCATCCAAGAACGGCCTGATGGGCAATGGCCACAATGACCAACCCCGCGGCAAGCGCGGTCGCAAGATAGCTTCTGAACTGGCGCGGATCCCGGCGGTACTGCGCCACAAGGGCAATACTGAAGCCTGTAACCGCGAGGACAATGCCGGCGCCACCGAAGGTGAAGACGCTCAGGGCCGCAACGCCGACTGTCAAAATACCGGCCATTACAGGTGAAGAGCGCGCCCCCGCTGCGGCAAGCACAGCCACGATGGCCACTTCCCCGAGCCGGTTTGGCTGCACCATGGGAAGAACAATGATAAAACCGATCAGGCCAAGCGGAAGCCCGAAAAGCCGCAGCAAGGCGTGCAGAATCGCAAACTTGCAGAAGAAGGCAAAGATCGCGAAGCCCAGCAAAATAGCCGTGGCGCTGTCTTCACCGCGCTGGCGCGCGATGATGCCGCCGATTGCATCAAACAAGCCGTGGGCGGGGAAGCCTTCAGAAAAGAGGAGACCCTGCGCTGACCAGTCGGCACCGATGAGATATTCGCCGAAATGATAGTCATCGTTGGGAACCACCGGCAGTCCGAATTCCTGCATCTGCAGAAGCGTGAACGCAGCCGCCAATGCCAGTGCCAGTCCCGCTTCGGAGGGCCACCCGCCGTTCGTTCCACGGGCGCCGCCATCAAACAGCGCTGCCTTTACGATAAGGCCGCCGACAAGAAAGAACGGCAGGTCCACAAACGTGACCAACGCGCCCCGCCCGTTCACAGGCTGCCAGAACACAGGAGCCGCAAGCACAATCGCAGCCGCAACCAGCACGGCCGACAGTTTGAACAACAAACGCGCAAGCCATGCCGGATGAGGAAGGAACCAGAGCAGCACCGCCCCTCCGATCAGGGTCAATGGCAACACGACATCCGGATCGATCTGCAGTGTATTCTCCAGCAGCAGCGCGAGGGCACAGGCAAACAGGACCATTATGCCCGCGCCGCGGTCCCAGGCGTCCTGCAACCGCATTTGAGATACCAGAATACACAGGCCCGTCCCGGCCAGGACCGCCCATCCGATGGCGCCAGATGCGGCCAGCAGCACAAGCAGCAGAATTGTCCCTGCCCGCCCCATGGTCGCCAGCCGCGCTTCTCCATCTGGCGATGCCGGCGAGGTTGCAGCGGCGAATTTCAGGACCAGCCAAAGCATCGCAGCGGCAATGACACCCATGCCCAGAAACCCCGGAACAAGAAACACGTCCCGCATCTTGTTCTGGTCACCATAAGCCGCGCCGCTCAGGGTGAGTTCGGTGAGATATCCGGTGTGCGGCCATATCCACCAGGCATAGAGCGCAACGACAGCCGTAACGGGCAGGAGGATCAGCAGAAAGACAGCCGGAAAAGCAAGTCTCATGAAAGTGTTGTCCCCTCGGAGGCTGGCGCGTCCATGTAAGATTTGCACGGCTTCAAACACAATGTCGCTATCATACGTGCAAGACAAAGCAACTGCCCGGCCCAAGCCATCGCCGCCGCCATATCACACACGCGGGACGATAACGCAGATCCCCTTCAAGGATCAGCATATGTCCGGTAAGCAGTTGACTGTTAATCACAAACTCTGGTTGTACAGTGGCGAAACAGGAAGCGACTTGGGCCGCGCGAACGACTATCCAATTCTGAGGCCTCAGGGCACGTATCGCATCACGGCCCATGACACTACAGAGCGCATTTGCGCCAGTCCCAACCCGCGATGCGAGGAGCAGCAATGACGAGCAAGAGATTGGGGTTGATTGGATCCACGGGCTTTGTGGGAGGCCTTCTGCGCGAAGCTGTCAAATTTGATGCATCCTACAATTCCAGATCCATTCCGCAGATTGCCGGAGAAAGGTTTGATCTCCTGATCTGCGCTGGTGCGCCGGCGGCCATGTGGGCTGCAAATGCCAAACCCGATGAAGACGCGGCAAACCTCAACCGCCTGTTCGAACACATGCAGTCAGCGGAGGTCTCAAAGCTCGTTCTGATTTCAACGATCGCCGTATTTGACGATCCATCCGCCGGTTACACAGAAACATCCGCGAAATTCGAGACCCAAAAAGCTTATGGCCGTAACCGGCGGCGCCTGGAAGAGCAGGTTGCCGGGGCTTTTGACGCGCATATTCTGCGGCTGCCCGCCTTGTTTGGCCACGGCCTGAAAAAGAACTTCATCTTTGATCTGCTCAATCCTGTGCCGTCCTTCGTGAAAGACGACAAGTTCAAGGAATTGCTCGATAAATTCAGCGCCTCCCAGCGGGACGCCGCATTGACGGTCTTTTCCTTCGATACCGGCCTTGGCATGTGGAAATGTGATCGCGAGGCCCTGGCAGCGCGGGACAAAGAAGAACTTGTGGAGAATGCATTCCGGGAACAGGGTTTTCTGGCACGCAATTTCACCAACAGCGACAGCCAGTTCCAATATTACAACGTCAATCGTCTCTGGGCTGATATTGAAACCTGCGTGTCACAGAAGATTCCCGTTCTCAAC
The DNA here is from genome assembly GCF_050269995.1 of Hyphomonas sp. NPDC076881. Lineage (NCBI taxonomy): Bacteria > Pseudomonadati > Pseudomonadota > Alphaproteobacteria > Hyphomonadales > Hyphomonadaceae > Hyphomonas > Hyphomonas sp. NPDC076881. The sequence continues at coordinate 69,407 of NZ_JBNNJJ010000014.1, forward strand.
GTCTGCTCAGCCCCTCTAAGCGCAAACGAAGTCCATCAGCATCTTTGCGGATCGCCCTTCTCCAATTCCGGCCCGGCCTTGAACATCGAGAACGTCAAGACAGACCATGCCGGCGCGTTCGGGCAGACAGGGCCCTATCTCATCGGCCGCGATGAAGTGCTGTCAGAGTTGAAGGCGTTTTTCGAACAGGAATCAGGCCGCGCATGAAGCTCGCCATGTCCAACATCGCCTGGCTGCCGGATGAGGCAGACGAATGCCTCGGCCTGTTGCAGGAAGCCGGGGCGAAAGGCCTGGAAATCGCGCCTGGCCTGACTTTCCCGCAGGAGGCAGACCCGTTCAATCCCTCACCAGCTGCCGTATCGGCCCTCTTTGCCTCCCTGGAAGCGTACGGGCTGCAACTGGTCTCGATGCAGTCTCTGCTGTTCGGGGTTCAGAATGCCCGGCTTTTCGGCACACCTGCGGAACGGGACACATTCGAGGCAGGGCTGCAGCGGGCGATCGGTCTGGCAGGCCTGCTCGGCATCCCCAACCTCGTCATGGGCTCTCCTGGAAACCGCGCCATCCCCGAAGGTATGGACCGCAAGGAGGCCGAAGCGGAGGCTCGCGCACTGTTCCGCCGCCTTGGAGACAAGGCAGAAGCGGCAGGCACGCGCCTGGCGCTTGAGCCTAATCCCGCAGCATACGGCACAAACTTCCTCACCACATTGAGTGAAGCAGTCGATTTCGCTGTATATGTGGACCATCCTGCCATCACCGTGAATTTCGACATTGGCGCACTTCATATGAATGAAGAGTTTGACCAGGGCGCTCAACTGTTCGATTACGGACGGAACATTGTTTCCCATGTGCACATGAGTGAACCAAACCTGGCCCCCGCCCCCAAGGATCCCGCAGCCCTGGGTAAACTCGCGTCGCACATTCTGAATACGGGCTATTCGGGCTGGTTCTCGATCGAGATGCGTCAGGCAGGTGTTGCCGAGGTTAAAAGCGCGCTCGCCCGGGCTGCATCATCTCTCAGGAGCGCCGCTGCATGACACGTTCCAACGGACCTCGCGGCGACTATCTCGCATCATTCTGCTTTGTGGACGAAGGCGACGTTTCCGCCGAACTTGCGCGGCTCAGCGCGCTCGCCGTTGAGCTGGAAGCCAGATACCAGTATTTCGAACTTGTCTATGTGGTCGCTGAACGCCACCGCGCGCAGATCGAAAGCACCGCTTCGCTGCTCAGCAACATCCGCAACCTCCGCATGCTGCTCGTCAACAACGATATGAACTTCTACCGGCGCCGTGTCGTCGCCGCGTCTGAAGCGATCGGAGATGTGGTTGTCCTGTCGGCGATTTCCGAGCTGGCTGCGCTGGATGTCAGCGCCCTTGCGGATCAGGCATTCGAATCGGGGGAAACCATCATGGCGCGCCGCTCTCAAGCGGCCGCGACTGTGCCCGTGTGGCATTGGGTCATGGCTGCCGTTTCCCCCTATAAGGTCAACGCGCGCGATCTGCGGACCCTCTCCCTTCCGCGCACTCATCTCAACGAGATGCTTGGCCGGCCCACACTCGTCATTGATCTGAGGTTTGAAGCCAAACAGTCTTTCCGCAGATTTCAGCGGGTATTGGTCAACGCCAAAGGCCTTCCCTTCCGCGGCCCCAGCCTGGGGGAACGGGTTGAACTGCTCGGAGAGCTGGTGACCGTTTCCGCCCCGCGGCTACTCAAAACATATGCCGCCTTTTCCTTTATCACGGCAGGCCTGGCTTTTGCCTACACGCTCTATGCCATCACGCTTTTCCTCATCGGCACCCCTCTGACGCCCGGCTGGTTTACGACAGCGCTGGCGCAAGGCGGTTCGGTCACATTTCTTGCCGTGGGCTTCTGTCTCATCAGTCTTGGCCTCGCCGATGTGGTAGACAGGCTGACAGGGCGCACCCGCAACGCGATTGTCGATGAAATCGCAAACATCAATTTCTTCAAAGACAAGACTGACCTGAACGTCGAAGTTCTCGCACAACCTCACGCGGCGAAGGAGCAATCTGCCAGATGACCGACGCTCAAGTACCGGCGATCGCAGAACGGGGTTGGAGTGTGCCCGCATTCCATGAAGCAGTCCTGCGGCCGCGCGCAACGCCTTACTGCATCATCATTCCGGTCATCAATGAGGGGCAGCGGATTCAAAGCCAACTGCGCCGCATGCATGAGCTGGGGCTCGACCGGCAGGCGGACATAATCATCGTCGACGGTGGGTCTACGGATGGATCGCTTGAGCACGGTTTTCTTGAAAGCGTTGGTGTCAGGGCACTGATTACCAAGACCGGCCCCGGAAAACTCTCCGCTCAGCTTCGCTGTGCGTATGCGTGGGCTCTGCTCCAAGGTTATGCAGGCATCATCACCATCGACGGCAACGGGAAGGACGGGGTCGAAACCGTTCCGGATTTCATTGCAGCGCTGGATCAGGGCTTTGGCTATGTCCAGGCATCCCGCTTCCTGCGCGGCGGCTATAGTGAGAACACCCCCCTGTCCCGCCTCATCGCAATCCGGTTGATCCATGCGCCGCTGCAAAGTCTCGCCGCCGGCTACTGGTTTACCGACACCACACAAGGCTACCGTGCGTACTCTGCAGAATATCTGTCTGATCCGCGGGTTCAGCCTTTCCGGGACGTTTTCGTCAAATACGAATTGCTGGCTTATCTGACGGTCCGCGCGAGCCAGCTTGGCTACCGGGTGAAGGAACTGCCGACCTCACGAACCTATCCGAAAGACGAAGCCGTGCCGACAAAGATCAGCGGCATGGGTGCCCTGGTCGATCTGGTGTTGGTCGTCACCGGCGCCCTGCTGCGCGTCTATCATCCCAAACCTGCATGAGCCGTACAGACTTCGATTTCGTGATAGTAGGGGGCGGCTTCTATGGCTGCTGCCTTGCCCTTTTTCTGCGCAGCCTCACAGACAGAGTTCTTCTCATAGAAGCTGGCGACGGCTTGCTGGAGCGGGCCTCGCGCGTCAATCAGGCCCGTGTCCATTCCGGTTTTCACTATCCTCGCAGCTTTGTGACGGCGCTGCGATCGAGGGTTTTGCAGGAACAGTTCGTACGCGACTTTGAACCCGCCGTGCTGTCAGAATTTGACATGCTCTACGCCATTGCCCAGCGCCAGTCCAAGGTATCGGCGGGGCGTTTCCGGCGCATGTTTGAAGATATGGGCGCCCCCATCTTGCCTGCCAGCGCAGCGCACCGCGCCCTGTTTGACATGAACGTCGTCGAGGACGTGTTTCTGTGCAAGGAGTTTGCCTTCGACTGGTCCATCCTGCGAGACCTTCTTCTGGTGCGGCTGGACCAGCACCAGATACCCATCAGGTTCTCCAGCCGTGCAGAAACCTTTCAGCACGCAGAGGATCATTGCGTGGTTGGCCTCAGCACAGGCGAGGAAATTACAGCGGGCCACGTGTTCAATGTGACCTATGCTGCCGTGAACGGATTGCTGGCAGCCGCCAAGGCGCCCCTCGTCAATGTAAAACATGAACTGGCCGAGCTGGCGCTGGTCGAGCCCCCACCGGAGTTTGCCAATCTTGCCGTCACCGTCATGGACGGTCCCTTCTTCTCAGCCATGCCCTATCCGTCGGAACAGCTGTATTCTCTCACGCACGTTCGCTACACGCCGCATTTCAGCTGGGTGGACCCTCCTGGCGGTCCCCCTGCCGGATTTTCCGAAAGCCTTCCGCGCAACACCCGCTGGCGGCATATGATGCATGATGCCCGGCGATATGTGCCCTGCCTGTCGGACGTGCGCTATGTGAAATCGGTGTTCGATGTCAAAACCGTGCTCGTCAAAAATGAGCGGGATGATGGACGCCCGATCCTGCTGCACAGGGATGCGGCCACCCCCCGGCTGATCACCGTGATGGGCGCCAAGATCGACAATATCTACGATCTGTTTGACATCCTGCCTGGCATGGAGCCGTCCTGGCAGCATGCCAACACGGCCAGGCTTTTCGGGTGACGGATATGACTCATGGCAAAGCGGGCCTGAAGTATTCCGTTACCATCGGGATTGGTTTCCTTCTGGACCTCGGAATCGCATTCACGGCCAGCAGGGGCTTCGGGCTACCGCTGGAGCTGGCAGCTGCCATCGGTTTTATTGCTGCACTTTGTGTCAATTACGTCCTGCTGGAACTCTGGGTTTTTCCGGCCCGGGGCCGGGCGTCGCTATCGGCAACGCGCCTGGTCGCCACGCTTGGCGCTGCAGCGATTGCACTAGGATCCCGGATTTTCATCATATTTGTTCTCGGCAAGATTCTGGGGGCCTCGGCGCTGGAGGATGCGATCCGGCTGGGTGCAGGCTTTGGTACATCATTTGTCGTGAATTACCTGCTGGCTCGCCTGATATTCAAAAGGCCTGAAGCATGATCCCGCCAACGGCAAAGGCGGGCAACCCGGACGAAACAACTTTCCGATGCAGGTGGGCTGGCACCCTTCCATTCTGGGCGTTGAAGGTTATTAAGGAGCGAAGACTGAAATTCGGTTTCCGTCTGGCATACTCCGTCGCGGTTTACCCTTGTTTTTGCGTTGGAAATCGACTGGTATGAGGGGATGGAAATGAGTTCGGGGTTCTTCGCTTCCATGGCCGGCATACAAAACAGGTTGATCCCGTTGAAACGTACCATGGGTTTCCGCAAACCAGATTCAAACTCCCTGGGGCTGATACTCTCACTCTCCAAAAGAGAAGTTCAGGCCAAATATCGCGGCTCTCTCCTGGGCGTCACCTGGTCCTTGCTGACGCCGCTCCTCATGCTGGGCGTCTACACTTTTGTATTCGGCGTCGTATTTCGCTCGCGCTGGGCGACATCTGATACCCACGCATCGCCAGCAGAATTCGCAGTGATCCTGTTTGTTGGCCTGATCCTGTACCAGATGATGGCAGACACCCTGATCCGCGCGCCCACCGTCATCATCAGCAACCCGAGCTATGTCAAAAAGGTCGTCTTCCCGCTGGACATCCTGATCCCTGTCGCGCTGACCACTTCCCTGGTGCATGCCGGGTTCAGTTTGCTGGTGCTGGCCCCCTTCCTGATGGCCGTGTTTGGCGGGATCCCCTGGACCGCCATCCTGTTGCCACTGATCGTGGCGCCGCTCTGCCTCGTGATCCTTGGCCTTGGATGGCTCCTGGCCTCTCTGGGCACCTATGTGCGGGACATCGGCCAGTTCATCGGTCCAGTGATGACTGCAATGTTGTTCATGGCCCCCATCTTTTTCCCGGTTACCGCCCTGCCCGAATGGTTGCAGCCCTGGATCGTGCTGAACCCGCTGACCCTGCCCGTGGAACAGGCGCGGGAAGTGTTGATCTTTGGAAACATGCCGGACTGGAAGGGTTTGGGCATCTACTATTGCGCCTCCCTTGCGATATGCCTGTTTGGGTTCGCCTGGTTCCGGAAAACAAGAAAGGGATTTGCAGATGTCCTCTGAGCCCCTGATTCGTCTGGACAATGTCTCCAAGCACTATCTCGTATATTCCCGGCCCGAAGACCGGCTGAAGCAGATGCTCCTGCCGCGGCTCTCCCGCGTGATCGGGGCGCCCTCAAAATCATACCACCGGATATTTCCGGCCGTCAGCAATGTTTCCCTGGAAGTGGGCCGCGGCGAGACGATCGGTATCGTCGGCCGCAATGGCTCGGGAAAATCGACGCTGCTGCAGATGATTTGCGGCACCTTGCAGCCGACCGGCGGCACCATAGAGGTGAACGGCCGCATCGCGGCGCTGCTGGAGTTGGGATCAGGCTTCAATCCAGAATTCACGGGCCGCGAGAACGTTTTCCTCAACGCGGCAATCCTGGGCCTCTCGGCTGCAGAAACCGAAGCGCGGTTCGACAAGATCGCAGCTTTTGCGGATATTGGCCCCTTCCTGGATCAGCCGGTGAAAACCTACTCGTCGGGCATGTATGTCCGTCTGGCTTTTGCCGTTGCGACCAGCATCGATCCTGACATCCTGATTGTTGATGAAGCCCTGTCGGTCGGCGACGAAGCGTTTCAGCGCAAATGCTTCAATCGCATCGAAACGATCAAGGAAAACGGCGGCACCATATTGTTCGTCAGCCATGGCGCGCAGACGATCGTGCAATTGTGTGACCGCGCCGTTCTGATCGACCGGGGCGAAAAGCTGCTGGAAGGCCATCCGAAAGTGGTCGTGAACCACTATCAGCGCATGATGAACCTCTCAGGCGCCGAGGCGGATGAGGCGCGCGCCGCGCTGAAATCCGTCGATGGCTGGGCCGTCCAGACGGCTGAAACCGAAGCTCCAGAAGCGGCCGCCGCGCGGCCGTCAGCGACGGACGGCATGCTGGCCGAAGCCTGGTACGATCCCAAACTCGTTTCGATGTCCCAGGTTGAATACACGCAGAAGGGTGCCCGTATTCTCGACGTTCATATCACGAACGCCGCAGGTGAGCGGGTGAACAATCTCGTCCTCAACGAGAAATACTTTTATCGCTATGATGTCGAATTTGATGCGCCCATGGCAAATGTGAACTTTGCCATGTTCGTCAAGACCATCAGCGGGATCGAAATTGCCGGCCAGCACGCCTTTGCGTATGATCAGCACATCTCCGTTGAGGCTGGCGACCGGTTCAGCATCGCGTTCCCGTTCGATTGCCCATTCCTTCCGGGCACGTATAGCTGCAATTGTGGTGTATTCACACGCAGCGGCAACGACCTGGATATTCGGCATCGAATTCTCGATGCCATCCTTTTCAGAGTCATGCCCACCGATGCCCGGTATAGCCGCCAGGGGATGGTTGATCTGTGCCCGAACAATGAACCCGTGAGCGTTGAAGTGAAAGCGCTTCGGAAGACAGCATGACTGCGGCTGAAAAGTCCGGCACCGAGAATTCCCGGCGCCAAATGTCCGGAATATGAAATTGGCCACCGCCTATTTTACCATCTGCGCACGGAACTATCTCGCCTTTGCCGCGACCCTCGCCGAGAGTCTGCGCGCGAAAGAGCCGAACGCGACTTTTTTTGTCTTCCTCGCCGACGATACTGAAGGCACCGAGGCTTTCCCGGAAACCATCATTCCGATGTCTGCGCTCGGCCTGCCTGAAATCGGCTCGATGCAGTTCCGCTACACCCTGCTTGAATTTGCCACGGCCATTAAGCCGGCGTGCCTGCTGCATCTGCTGCGAGGCCGGAATTTCACGCATGCGGTGTATCTCGATCCCGACATTCAGGTTTTTGCGCCATTCGGCGCTGTGCGCGAGGCGTTTGCAGCGGGCGCGTCCTGCGTGCTCACCCCCCACCTGCTTCAGCCGCTGGAAGACAATGGCACCCCCAGTGATCTCCACATTCTGGCAAGCGGCACATTCAATCTGGGCTTCTGCGCATTTGATGCAAGCATCGAGAGCCTGTCCTACCTCTCCTGGTGGCAGGATCGGCTGATTGATCAAGGTTATAACGCGCTGGAACAAGGCCTGTTCGTTGATCAGAAATGGATGGATTTTGCGCCGAGCTTTCTCTCCCGGCTGCATATTCTGAGAGATCCCGGCTACAATGTCGCCTACTGGAACCTTGCCCATCGCCCGGTCAAGCAGGCAGAAAACGGCACCTGGATGGCCGGTGAGGCAAAACTGATTTTCTTTCATTTCAGCGGCGTCGTGCCGGGCAACCCATCCGTTTTCTCGAAACATCAGGACAGGTTCACGGCAGAAAATGCCGGCGCTGCCTCAAGGCTGGTAACGGCCTATCTGGCCCGCGTATCGGAAAACGGCCACAATCACTGGTCTGGAATACCATACGCTTACGGAAAGTTCCTGGACGGATCACCTATTGCCCCAATGATGCGGCGCAGGCCGGACGCGGGCGCTCAGGGCTTTACGCAAAGCGATGCGAGCTGGTGGCACGCGCCCAGCGAGCGTGCCGATCAGGCGCCGGGTGTCATCATAACCCGCTTCATGCTTGCCTTGCATGAAAGCCGTCCGGATTTGCGTGCCGCGTTCCCCTTGTCCAGCGGGCGGGGCCGGGCCGCTTTCCACGCCTGGTTTCTGACGCATGGGTATACAGAATCCGGAGGTGGGGAGGCAGCGCTTGAAGGCGCGCTTGGCCGGTCACTGCGTGCCGGCGCCGCCCCGCCCCCAAAGATTCCCGCATGGCTCTCAAAGCTTTTGCCTTCCGCCCTTCGAACGCGGCTGAAAAGCGCTTTTGTACGGATGTTTCGCTAGGCGTAAACGCCCAGCAGGCGCACGAAAGTGGTCAGCATCGCCGTTGCCGGACTTTCAAGCTGCTCCCGAAGGAACAGGAGATTGCTTCCGGAGATCGGAGAAGGCACGTTTGTCGGCACTGGGATCGCCACATGATTGCGTGTTCCATCCTGCAGGGCATTTCCGGCCAGCACGGAACCATAATCGCCATTCGCCGACACGCCAAGAATCCCAGATCCGCCCACGGAAGAAATATATAACACCAGCATAAGGCCCTTTTGCGGGAAGACCGCGCCCAATTCGTTGGCAAGATAGGGGCTCACGTCCAGCGCCACCATGCCCAGCATATTGGCGCCGGTTCCGGCCGGATCGCCCAGTTGCAGAAGGTCGCCTGCGCCCCAGCTGGCAATATGGCTGGCGTCCGTCACACGCAGCTGTGTCGATGAGATATCCCGGTCTACCCAGGCCGCTTCTGCAGGCGACTTGCTGGTGTTCCACACACGCACGGCAACCTTGTCGCGCATGCTTTCGCTGAAAATCTCGGAGGCCTGCGCTGTGGAAAGGGTCAGAACTGTTCCGCCTGCCGCGCTGATGGCATAGCTCCGCGGCGTCGCGCTTCTGGCCGCATCCAGCCGCCAGATATCTTTCACAGGCCCGGGAATGTAGGAAGCCATGGACAGCCCTGTCGGGCCATGGCGCATGCCGGAGGGGAGCGTCACCTGCCCATCATCGCGCTTGATGCTGAGCGCCTGCGTCCACCCGGCGCCGTCGGCGCTGACTTTGATGCTCAGATCATCATTCCCCATCAGACCGATTTCCGCGCGGCCGGACCAGTCAGACTGCATCAAAAGGGAAAGCGTGCGGTCTGCGGTTTCCTTGTTGAGAGTGTAGCGCAGATTTCCATCGCCGCCTTCTTCGCCATACCGCGCGGTCCACAATGCTTTACTCAGCTTTGCGCTAAATGGGTTTTCGCTGTCTGCGACGGTGCCAATGCCCAGCTGGCTGATATTCTGAAGCGGCAGTGCTTCGCCCCATGCCGTTCCATCCCAGGCGATCAGCCGGGCTTCATCCAGCACAAAGGCAACCCAGCCGGGGCGCGCTTCATGGAACTGCCACAGGCCATCCGCCCACACCGCTATTTCGTCATCATGCCCGGCCCAGCTGCCCGAACCGCCAGGCCCAACAACCCAGCATGCGCCCTCGGAAGGCTCCGCGGGTGGCACGCTGAGCCCTCGCCCCTGGACGGAAAGCTGAACCAACACATCGAGCCTGCCGAGCGCGTCGTTCAGGGTAACGTGCTTCTGGCTCTGATTGGGCAGAAGGAAAGGCAGGCCGAGGCGTGAAGAATGGTCCATTGCAGACAGCTCCGTTGATCAAACTGCGCAACAGTTTAATCCCCCGGAAAGCCAGCCGGATTGCATCCGGCAAAACTGCCCTGAACACGGCAGGATGCCTGGGAAACGCCCGCGTTTACCCAGCACATTTTCCATGTTTCAGGCGACAGATCAGAACGGCGACACAAACTCCGCAAAGCTCTGTGCGGCGGCGTCCTTGGCCGAAAGAGTGGCTGTGGCTGGGTCAATGCCCCAATCAATGGCTAGGGAGGGATCGTTCCAGATCACTGCCCCGTCACACTCTTTGGAATAGTAGTTGTCGACCTTGTAGGCGATCTCCGTGTCGGGAACGAGCGTTGCAAACCCGTGGAGGAATCCGCGGGGAACGTAAATCTGCACGCCATTCTCCGCGGAGAGTTCTGCCTTTACCCATTTGCCGTAGGTCGGCGAGCCTTTGCGCACGTCCACGGCCACATCGACAATCGCTCCGCGCAAGCAGCGCACCAGCTTGGCCTGCGCAAAGGGGGGCGCCTGGAAATGCAGTCCGCGCACCGTCCCTGTCTGCGCCGAAAGGGAGTGGTTATCCTGCACGAAGTCAGCGTCGATGCCCGCAGCCTTGAACTTTTCCGCGTTGTAAGTTTCGCTGAAAAAGCCCCGGTCATCGCCAAATCTGGGCGGTGTTACGAGTTTGACATCCGGAATTGCGAGCGCTTCGATCTTGATCGACATAACCTCTTCCTGTGTAGCTGTTTGCCAACGCCCTACACGGCTTTCCTGGCCGATCCAAGATAAACGGTCAGACGGTTTCCCTGACGCGGCGTTGCGGTAGAGTGGGCTTGAGTGCAGCAGAATTAAAGGCAGTTTTGGTGAGTTTCACGTCCGTCCTGAAAGCTGCCATCCGCAAGCAGATTCTGCCACACCCGCCCCCCCAACTACGTTCGTCAGCATCCAGGGGGCCCCTCATGGTGGCCGGCATGTTCCGCACCATGAACGGCATCGGAAAGGCCGCGCAACTCTGTTACGAAGGTCTCATTGAAAGCGGCCTCTCCCCCATCGCGGTGGATACCAGTGGCTATCTCAATCAGGTTCAGCTTCCCGCCCCAGCCCCGCTTGGCTGCCTCATCCCCTCCACGCCCGGAACGCTCATTCTATTTGCCAATCCGCCGGAAGTGGAACGGTGTCTGATGGCGCTGGGGCTGCGCCGCTGGCACAGCTGGCGCATTATCGGGGCCTGGGCCTGGGAAACACCGCTCGCGCCGCCTGAATGGCAACGGCAAGCAGGCTTTGTTTCTGAAATTTGGGCGCCCAGCGCTTTTGTGGCAGCCGCCTTCAGCGCGGCCTATGACAAACCTGTCAAAACCGTTCCCCATGCCGTAAGGGCTCAGCCTGCGGCGCCGGGCGGCGCGCCCATTCCCGAAACGGCCCCCCCGCCGCAGGACGCCCCCCTCCATATTCTCACCATCGGGGATGCCCGCTCCTCGCTTGAACGGAAAAACCCTCTGGCGGCTCTGGCCATGTTCCAGCAGGCATTTGCTGGCAACAGCCATGTACGCCTCACCCTGAAATGCCGCAGTCTTTCGCTTTATCCCGCCTATACGGCTAGGCTGATGGCCGCTATCGGCGGTGATCCGCGCGTCACACTCCTGGATGAGACCTTGAGTGAGGCTGCACTTGCAACTCTCCTGGCTTCGGCAGACATCCTCCTCGCCCCGCACCGGTCGGAAGGCTTTGGCCTGCATCTGGCTGAAGCGATGGCGGCAGGCAAATGCGTCGCGGCCACAGGCTGGTCGGGCAATCTGGAATTCATGACGGACGCCAACTCCGCCCTGCTGCCCTTCCGCCTGATTCCGGTAGCCGATGAAACAGGCGTGTATGCCCCCCAGCCGGGCGCCGTCTGGGCAGATCCCGACATCGCCGCCGGCGCCGAAATTCTCGCATGCCTGGCCGCAGATCCTGCCCGCAGGAAACAACTGGGCGAGGCAGCCAGGCAATCCATTCCGGGTCAGTTGCCAGGGTCTGCCTACGCCCGCGCGCTCACTGACGCCTGATCCTGCAGGTCTTCTTCCGCGAGGCCCGGCTGCCATCAAGCCGGGGAAGCCTTGCACGCCGCGGCCGCTCATGTTACCGGCAGCATAACATATAAAGGATCGTTGATATGGCCGCAAAAGCCCTCCCGAAGGACTATTTCGTCAAGGACATCTCCCTCGCCGAGTTCGGCAACAAGGAGATCGCCATCGCTGAAACGGAAATGCCGGGTCTGATGGCTGCGCGCGAAGAGTTCGGCCCCAGCCAGCCGCTGAAAGGCGCGCGCATCGCCGGTTCGCTGCACATGACGATCCAGACCGCCGTGCTGATCCAGACGCTGGAAGCCCTCGGCGCGGATGTCCAATGGGTCTCCTGCAACATCTATTCGACGCAGGACCACGCCGCCGCCGCCATCGCCGCAAACGGCACCCCCGTCTGGGCCTACAAGGGCGAGACGCTCGAAGAATACTGGGACTACACCGACCGCCTCTTCCACTGGCATGACGGCGGCGCGCCCAACCTGATCCTCGACGATGGCGGCGACGCCACGCTCTACCTCGTCCTCGGCGAAAAGGCCGAAGCCGATCCGTCGGTGCTGAAAAACCCGCAATCGGAAGAAGAGAAAATCCTCTTCGCCCAGATCCGCAAGCGCATCGCCGCCAGCCCCGGCTGGTTCGGCAAGACCAAGGCCGGCATCAAGGGCGTCTCGGAAGAGACCACCACGGGCGTCAACCGCCTCTACCAGATGGAAAAGCGCGGCGAGCTGCCCTTCCCCGCAATCAACGTCAACGACTCGGTCACCAAGTCGAAATTCGACAACAAGTATGGCTGCAAGGAATCCCTCGTCGATGCGATCCGTCGCGGTACGGACGTTATGATGGCTGGCAAGCGCGCCTTCGTCGCCGGTTATGGCGATGTCGGCAAGGGCTCGGCCGCCTCGCTCTCCGGCTCCGGTGCGCGCGTCGCTGTCTCCGAAATCGACCCGATCTGCGCCCTGCAGGCGGCGATGGATGGCTATGAAGTCACCACGATGGAAGAAGCCGCTTCGCAATTCGACATCTTCGTCACCGCCACCGGCAACAAGGACATCATCAAGGTCGACCACATGCGCGCCATGAAAGACATGGCGATCGTCTGCAATATCGGCCACTTCGACAATGAAATTCAGGTCGATGGCCTGAAGAATTTTCAGTGGACGAACATCAAGCCGCAGGTGGACATGATCACCTTCCCGGATGGCAAGCGCATCATCCTTCTCTCCGAAGGCCGCCTTGTGAACCTCGGCAACGCCACCGGCCACCCCTCTTTCGTCATGTCGGCTTCCTTCACCAACCAGACGCTGGCCCAGATCGAACTCTGGACCAAGGGCGGCGAGTACGCCAACAAGGTCTACACCCTGCCCAAGCATCTGGACGAGAAGGTCGCCCGCCTCCACCTCGCCAAGCTCGGCGTCAAGCTGACCGATCTTTCGGGCGAGCAGGCTGCCTATATCGGCGTGGAAACCACCGGCCCGTTCAAGCCGGAACATTACCGCTACTGATACGGCACATCTGGGGACATACGTGTCGCAAACTTTCATCCTTACTCTGAGCTGTCCGGACAGGGTTGGCCTCGTGGCCAGCCTTGCCCGGCTGATGGAAGAGCATGGTTGCTTCATCGTCACCTCGCGCACCTTCGGCGATGCGTTGACGAACCGCTTCTTCGCCCGGCTGGTGTTCACCCCGCCGGGCAATGGCCGCACGCTGGATGCGGTGAAGGCCGCGATGGCGCCGCTGGCAGCCGAGATTGAGGCGGACTGGCAGATCCGCTCGTCGGATGAAAAGCTGCGCACGCTGCTGCTGGTATCGAAGTCAGACCATTGCGCCAACACGCTGCTTTATGCCGCCCGGCGCAATGAGCTGCCCATCGAGATTACCGGCATCGTCTCCAATCACGACACGCTGAAATCCACCTTTGCGCATTGGGGCCTGCCCTGGTTTCATGTGCCGGTCACAGCGCCCACCAAGGCGCAGGCCGAGGCGCGCCTGTATGACATCATCGAGGAAACCGGTTCGGAGCTTGTCGTCCTTGCACGGTACATGCAGGTTCTGAGTGAGGATGCCTGCCGCCGCCTTGAGGGCCGGGTCATCAACATCCACCATTCCTTCCTGCCCGGCTTCAAGGGCGCCCAGCCCTACCACCAGGCCCATGCCCGCGGCGTGAAAGTCATCGGCGCCACAGCCCATTATGTCACCGCAGACCTGGATGAAGGCCCGATCATCACCCAGGCCACCGAAACCATCGACCACACCTTCACCCCTGAAGACATGGTCGAAACCGGCCGCCACATCGAGGGCATCGCCCTCCTGCGCGCGGTCAAGGCCCATGCCGAACACCGCATCTTCCTCAATTCCGGCCGCACGGTCGTTTTCGCCCGATAAATATCAGTTCCCGATAGGAGCCCCAGAATGCCCCTGAAATCTCACGAGTTTACCAGCGAAAGCGTCGCCGAGGGCCATCCCGACAAGGTTGCCGACCAGATTTCCGACGCAGTGGTCGATCTGTTCCTCTCCAAGGACCCGACCGCGAAAGTCGCCGTGGAAACCCTCTGCACCACCAACCGCGTGGTGCTCGCCGGCGAAGTGCGCACGAATAACGGCGCCGTCGTCACGCCTGAGGAAATGAACGCTGCCGCCCGCGCCGTCGTGAAGAAGATCGGTTATGAGCAGGAAGGATTTCACTGGCAGAACATGGCCGTGGAAAACTACGTTCACGGACAATCTGCCGAGATCGCCCAGGGCGTCGAGGAAGGCCAGGGCCTGTTCAAGGAAGAAGGCGCCGGCGACCAGGGCATCATGTTCGGCTATGCATCGGATGAGACACCGGAGCTGATGCCCGCCACCCTCGTCTATTCCCACCAGATCCTGCAAAAGCTCGCGGCCCTGCGCCATTCGGGCAAGAACCCGCAGCTGGAGCCCGACGCAAAAAGCCAGGTGACCCTGCAATATCAGGGCTCGCGCCCGATTGGCGTCAACGCCGTCGTCGTCTCCCACCAGCACAAGGCCGGCGTCAGCCAGGAGGAGCTGCGCGAGATTATCCGCCCGGTTATCAAGGAAGTCCTGCCCGAGGGCTGGTTCCCGCCGGAAGACAAGTTCTACGTGAACCCGACCGGCAGCTTCGTGATCGGCGGCCCCGATGGCGATACCGGCCTCACCGGCCGCAAGATTATCGTGGACACCTATGGCGGCGCAGCGCCCCATGGCGGCGGCGCCTTCTCCGGCAAAGATCCGTCCAAGGTGGACCGCTCGGCCGCTTACGCCACGCGCTATCTCGCCAAGAACATCGTTGCGGCCGGCCTCGCCAGCCGCTGCACCATCCAGGTCTCCTACGCCATCGGCGTTGCCCAGCCGCTGTCGATCTATGTCGACACGCACGGCACCGGCAATGCGGATGAAGCCCGCATCGCCAAGGCCCTGCGCGAGCTGTTCGATCTCTCCCCCAAGGGCATCCGCACGCATCTCAAGCTTGCAAGCCCGATCTATGCGCCAACCGCCGCCTACGGCCATTTCGGCCGCGTTCCGGGCACGGACGGCACCTTCACCTGGGAAAAGACCGACATTGCCAGCGAACTGAAACGCCTCGCCAACTAAAGAGATTGGGGGATAGGCCACGGCCCTATCCCCCACCCTCCCGGAATTTTCGCCAGCAAATATCCCGGACCCAGAATCCCCCCGCGCCATCCCAGCCAAAGCGGCGCAGCCGCTGCAGAGCCGGGACCTTCTCTCCGCTCTTGCGCCAGCCGCCAGAAGCTCCCGGATCACCGCTGCGCGCTGTCCAGAATGACACCTCCTGCGCCGCTCCTTATCCGCCCGGCTTCCCCGCGCCCCCATCCTCAGCGCCATGGACATCACCGCGCCCCGCCCGGAACTCTGGACCCGCATTGCCGCCCTGCTCGGCGCGCTGCGGGCCCTGCTGCGTCAGGCGGTGCCGGAACACTTCGCCAGCATCGCCGCCGAGGCCCGCCTCCAGCTCATGACCGCCACGGCGCTCGTCCGCCGCTATATCCATGCGCTCGCCGGCGAAATTACCCTGCCCGAGCCGCGCCCCGTTGGCGTTTCTCGCAAGCCCTCCAACGAAACTCCAGGAAAAATCCAACGCCGCCGCGAGGCCCTCTTCTGCCTCATCGAGGAGACACGCCCCGCCCGCCACGCCGCAAAATCAGACGGGGCCGACACCCCCTTCGTGCAATGGGCCTTGATGATGGAGGCTGCCCGGCGCCTTGCGCTGGTTCTGAACCATCCGGAAAAACACGCCCTGCGTCTCGCCCGCATGCTCCGCAGGCGGAAAGGCCGTGTCCTGAAGGATCTGCCCGTCCCCGGCCACATCCTCCGCCGCCTGCCGCCCTGGATCGACGCGCTGCTCTGCCGCCTCGATGAGGCCGCGCGGCCAGAGGCCTGGGCCGGGATCACCGCCCAGGGCCCGCCCGTTCTCTGCGGGTGACGCGGGCCTGCGCCTCCCCCGCTGATGCCGGGGGAGGATAGGGGCGCTGGCGTTTTTCAGAAAGGCTCCGGAACAGCCGGCCGTCAGCTCAGCCGTTAAACCCCAGCACCGCGTCAATCACCCGGTCCTGATCTTCCGTCCCCAGATAAGGATGCATCGGCAGGGCCAGCACGTACCGGCTCGCCTCTTCCGTCACGGGCAGGCTACCCGCCGGCGGGGCATAGGCGGCCGCAAAGTCCTGCTGGTGGATCGGCACGGGATAATAGACCATGCTGGGAATGCCGCTCGCGGTCAGATGTGCCTGCAGGCCGTCGCGGTTCTCATGCTCAATCACATATTGCGCCCACACGCTCTGCCCCCCCGCGATAATATGGGGCACACGGCGCACCTTACCCGTCAGGGCCTGCGTATAGCGCTGGGCAACCGCTTCGCGCTTCTCGATCTCGTCGGCAAAAATCTTCAGCTTCTCCAGCAGCACCGCCGCCTGGATCGTATCAAGGCGCGAATTCATGCCCACGCGCAGCGAAAGGTATTTCGGGTCGTGGTGGAAATTGCGCTGGGCCGCATCTGTCGGCGTCACCTTGCCATAGACGCGGAGCGATTCGACAAGCTCAGCCAGCTGACTGTCATTGGTGATGATCGCGCCGCCATCTCCGTAACAGCCGAGCGGCTTGGCCGGGAAGAAGCTGGTTGTGGCAATGTCGGCCCAGTCGGACGGGTGCTTGCCATTCAGCGTGCAGCCATAGCCCTGCGCAGTGTCAGCGATGAGCTTCAGCCCCTCGCGCTCGCAGATGGCTTTGATGGCCGGATAATCCGCAGGCTGCCCAAACAGATCGACCGCGATCACGACTTTCGGCGTCAGCTTGCCCTCGGCCTTCACGCGCGCAATCTGCGCCTCAAGGCTTGCCGGGTCCATATTGTAGGTGTCCGCATGGATATCCACAAAGACCGGCGTTGCCCCCACCCAGGGCACAACCTGCGCGGTGGCAACGAAGGTAAAGCTCGGGCAGAATACGGCGTCGCCCGCCTGAACGCCCCACGCCATCAGCGGCAGAACCAGCGCGTCCGTCCCATTGGCACAGGAAACCGAATGCCTGGCGCCGCACCAGGCAGCCAGTTGCTTCTCAACCTCGCCCACTTCCGGGCCAAGAACATAACGGCCGCTCTCGATCACGCGCTGCACGGCCGTGTTGATCTCGGTCTCGATGCGGCGGCGCTGGGCCTGAAGGTCGATGAACTGCATGGGTTCTGGTTCCTGATCTGGTGCCCGCATGGGCTATGCGCGCTGTTTGGCGCGGCGCGCGCCAGCTTTCCAGTCACAGTTGGTTTCAGCCTGTGTCAGGAAAACTCCACGCGCTCCTGCGAGAAATAGAACAGCGAGCGCGTCTCGTCATCAATCGTGGACGCATCGACATGCAACAGCTTGCGCATGGCGTTCTTGCGATCCTTGAGGGCGTGGTCGAAATCGCCCTCGATCAGCTTGTCGACCCCAAGGCGCGACATCGCATCGCGTACTTCCATATAGAGCGTCAGCGAGCCGCCGAGAAACATCGATTCATAGGCAATCTTGCTGGCGATCTTGTCATGGATATCGGCATAACCAAACTGGCGCTCCATCACGGACTGGCGCTTGGTAATGAAGTCGATCTCCTGCCGGTAGTCGGGATGGCGCAGATAGATGGATTTCAACCGGATCATCTCCCCGTCAATCGTCTCCTTCACCTCCTCGGGCAAAGCATCGGAAAGAATGATGACGATATCCACATCCGATCCCTTCACCATCTCTCCGGAAGCAGCATGTTCGCGCGGCTCGTTATGGGCGAGGAAATAAGTCAGGTCTCCGGCAATGAATGCGCAGAGCTGGCTGCGGATCTCGCGCGTAAGCTTGAGGAAGACCGCCTTCATGGCCGCCTGGGCCAGCGCAATCTTCTCGCGGCTGATCTCGCGGTGGGTATTGGAGAGAGATCCCTGCCGCTCGATCATCTGCTCGCGCTGGCCGGGCAGTCCGAACAGGGTGAAGGAAAGGAAATCGCGCAGGATCGAGGGGCTGAGCCGGACCTGATCCTCCCGCGTGATGTCATAGCGCAGATAGTAGCTGGCAAAGTGGGAGATCAGAAACGACTGGCTCCGGAAGCAGGCCTGCCACAATGCCAGCACCGGAATATCCGGCATGGCAAAGGCAAGCTCCTTGCCCAACTGCGGGCCGCGCTCACCGATCTGCCCAACAATGCGGGCTTCAACTTCAGCCAGATCCACTCCGGGCACGTCTCATTCTCCCTTGCCGGCCGATGCCATCATCCGGCGTCTGTTGTTTGTCTGGCCCAGTCTTTCCGGTGCCAGGCAAGGGCAGACTGGATGATCGAGTCAATATCAGAACGGCGCGCCTTCCAACCGAGAATTTCAGCTGCGCGATCCGGCGCCGCGACCAGGCGCGGCGGATCTCCCGCCCGGCGCGGTCCGATTTTGCGCGGTAAGGTCTGCCCGGTGGCCTTCTCTACCGCCGCAACGATTTCGGCAACACTGGTGCCGCGCCCGGTGCCCAGATTGAACACATTGCTGGAGGCGCCCGCCCGCAGCGCGTTCAGCGCCAGCAGATGTGCCTCCGCCAGGTCTTCCACATGGATATAGTCGCGTATCGCAGTGCCGTCGGGCGTGTCGAAATCATCCCCAAAGATACTGAACGCATAATCCGGATCATATGCGCCCTTCAGCGCAAGCGGAATAAGGTGGGTCTCCGGCACATGCCGTTCGCCCGTCAGCGCGTCACGATCGGCGCCGGCAGCATTGAAATAGCGCAGGCAGGCGGAGCGGATTCCATGCGCCCGGTCACTGTCGGCCAGCATGTGCTCAACCATCAGCTTGGACATTCCATAGGGATTGATCGGGTTAAAGGGATGATCCTCAGCCAGATATTCCGTCTGCGCACGGCCAAATATCGCGCAGGTCGAAGAGAAGATGATGTTGCGCACATCATGCCGGCGCATGACCTCCAGAAGGTTCAGCGTCGTGACCGTGTTGTTGCGATAATATTTTTCCGGCTCGTGAACAGACTCGCCCACAAGCGTCGAGCCGGCAAAATGAGCAACCGCATCAGGCTTTACCTTCCGGAAGGCCGCCTCGATGTCCGCCGGTTCATTCAGGTCACCCTCGATCAGCCCGCCCCAGCGAACCAGGTCACGCCAACCGGTGGCAAAATTGTCGAAAACCGTAACTTCCCACCCAGCCTCGGCAAACGCGCGGCAACAATGACTGCCGACATATCCGGCGCCGCCTGTGACAAGAACCTTACCCTGCATATGCAATCGCCCACTCGAACTCGGCCCGGCATAGCGCCGGCCCATCCGAGCCATTCTATATCGGCGACGGTTAACAGGCCCCTTGCAAGCGACAGAATACGCTGCCGAAAAGCCCTGCAGCCCTGCCCGTTATTCCACCGTCACCGATTTGGCGAGGTTGCGCGGCTGGTCAACATCGGTGCCGCGCGTCAGGGCAACATAGTAGGCGAGCAGCTGCAGCGGAACGGCCGAAAGGATGGGCAGCGAAATCTCGTCGCCTTCCGGCAGCTCGATCACATGATCGGCCCGCTTGCCCGCTGCCTTGATGCCGGCTGCGTCGGAGATGAGGATCACTTCGGCCCCGCGCGCGCGCACTTCCTCGACATTCGAGATCGTCTTCTCGAACAACTCGTCTTTGGGCGCCACGACGATCACCGGCAGGCCCTTTTCGATCAGCGCAATGGGGCCATGTTTCAGTTCGCCAGCAGCATAGCCTTCAGCGTGGATGTAGGAAACTTCCTTCAGCTTCAGCGCGCCCTCAAGTGCCAGCGGGTAATACCGGCCGCGCCCGAGGAAAAGGATGTCGCGCTTCCCGGCGATATGTTTGGCGATCTCCTTCACCTGGTCGGCACATTCGAGCGCTTCGGTTACCTTGCGCGGCAGAGCCAGCAGACTACGGACAAATTTGACCTCATCACCCGGCAGCAGATGCCCGCGCGCCTTGGCCGCCGAGAGCGCCAGAATGGCGAGTACGGACAATTGCGCCGTGAAGGCCTTGGTCGAGGCAACGCCGATCTCCGGCCCGGCATGGGTTGGCACGATGGAGGCAGCTTCCCTCGCAATCGAGCTTTCCGGAACGTTGACGACCGCAATCGCCGGCGTGCGGTTTTCGCGGCAATACCGCAGCGCGGCCAGCGTATCGGCCGTCTCGCCCGACTGGCTGACGAAGATCGACAATCCTTTGGCCGGCAGAACCGGGCGGCGATAGCGGAACTCCGAGGCAATGTCCGGCTCGAAGGCGAGGCGGGCAATCTGCTCGAACCAGTATTTGGCGGTAAAGGCCGAATAATAAGCCGTGCCGCAGGCAATGGCGACGGCGCGGTCGGCATCGGCAAACAGCGACCGGGCGGCCTCCGGAATGCTGATCGTCTGATCAGCCTGATTGATATAGGGCATGATCGACCGGGCGAGGGATTCCGACTGCTCGTGGATTTCCTTGAGCATGAAGTGATCGTACTCGCCCCGCTCGATCAGCGCGTCATTGACCGCAGAGGTAACGCGCGGACGGTTCACCCGCTCGCCGCGGACATTGCGGATATCGAAGGCATTGCGGCGCAGCACCACCCAGTCGCCTTCCTCCAGATAGGTAACGTCGCGCGTCAGCGGCGCCAGCGCGATGGCATCAGAGCCGAGATACATCTCGTCCTCGCCATAGCCGAGCACCAGCGGCGAGCCCTTGCGGGCGCCGATCACGAGCTCGGGGTCGTTGGCAAAGATCGCGGCAATGGCGAAGGCACCCTCGAAATGCTTCAGTGCCTCTTCAAAGGCGGCCACCGGGTCTTGGCCTTCGGCCATGTAGGCATCGATGAGTTGGGCGATCACTTCGCTGTCGGTTTCCGACTCAAACTTGCGGCCCCGTTTTTCGAGGTCTTCGCGCAGCTCGCGGTAATTCTCGATGATGCCATTATGAACGATGGCAACCGCCCCGGACTGGTGGGGGTGGGCATTGGTCTCATTTGGCGCGCCATGGGTTGCCCAGCGGGTGTGGGCAATGCCGGTGACGCCCTTGAGCGGGTTCTCGTTCAGGCGTTCCTGAAGGTTAACAATCTTGCCCTTGGCCCGGCGCCGCTCGACCTCACCTGCAGCGGCCACGGCGATGCCGGCGCTGTCATATCCTCGATATTCCAGTCGCTTCAGGCCATCAACCAGGCGGCCTGCTACTTCATCCTTGCCTGCAATTGCGACGATACCACACATGATCGGTGCTCCGGTGCTCTGATCCCGCCCTGCAAAAGCTTTGCCATGGGCTTGATCGTTTCCATAAACCCCGGGAGTCGGGCTGCACAATGACGATTTATGTGCATTTGTGACACCGATTGCGGCGGATTCGGGTCTGGCGCTGCGCCTGCTTTCGTTTAGCTTTACTGAAGGGTCAATGCGGAGCGGTCACAGAGCCTTCCTTCTCCCCATAAGGCCCGCTACGGAACGCGCAGAGTGCCAGAACAGGACCAGTAGCCTTGCCCACCCTGACCCATCTTGACCGGCTCGAAGCGGAAAGCCTCCACATCCTGCGGGAGGTCGCGGCCGAGTGCGAAAAGCCCGTGATGCTCTATTCCATCGGCAAGGATTCGGCCGTGATGCTGCATCTGGCGATGAAGGCATTCTATCCGGCAAAGCCCCCTTTCCCGCTTCTGCATGTCGATACCGGCTGGAAGTTCCGCGAGATGATCGAATTTCGCGACCGCAAGGTGAAGGAGCTGGGCCTGGAGCTGCTCGTCCATATGAATGAAGACGGGGTGAAGGAAGGCGTCGGCCCCTTCAGCCATGGCTCGGCCTATCATACCGATGTGATGAAGACCGCCGCGCTGAAACAGGCGCTCGACAAATATGGCTTCGATGCGGCCTTTGGCGGCGCCCGGCGTGACGAGGAAAAGTCCCGCGCCAAGGAACGTATCATCTCCTTCCGCTCTGCCGGCCACCGCTGGGACCCGAAACGTCAGCGCCCGGAGATCTGGAACCTCTACAATACCCGGATGCACAAGGGCGAAAGCCTGCGCGCTTTTCCGCTGTCAAACTGGACCGAGCTCGACATCTGGCAGTACATCCGCCGGGAGAAGATCGAGCTGGTGCCACTTTATCTCGCCGCGCCCCGCCCGGTGGTCACCTGGAACGACACGCTGATCATGGTGGATGATGACCGGGTGCCGGCGGATATTGCGGCCAGGGCAGAAGTCAAATCCGTCCGCTTCCGGACGCTTGGCTGCTATCCGCTGACCGGCGCTGTGGAAAGCACGGCAGCGACGCTCGACGATGTGATCCAGGAAATCCTTCTCACCACCACCTCCGAACGCCAGGGGCGTGCCATCGACAAGGATCAGTCCGCCTCGATGGAGAAGAAGAAGCAGGAAGGCTATTTCTGATGCGCCTCCACGACGATCTCATCGCCTCCGACATCGGCGCCTATCTGGAGGCGCATGAGAACAAGTCCCTGCTCCGCTTCATCACCTGCGGATCGGTGGACGATGGCAAATCCACCCTGATCGGGCGGCTGCTCTACGATTCGAAGATGATCTTCGAGGACCAGCTTGCCGCGCTGGAAAACGATTCCAAAAAAGTTGGCACCCAGGGCGACAGCATCGACTTTGCCCTCCTGGTCGATGGCCTTGCCGCCGAGCGCGAACAGGGCATCACGATCGACGTGGCCTACCGTTTCTTCGCCACCCAGAAACGCAAGTTCATCGTGGCCGACACGCCCGGCCATGAACAGTATACGCGCAATATGGCGACGGGCGCCTCAACCGCCGACGCCGCCATCCTGATGATCGACGCGCGCAAGGGCGTGCTGACCCAGACCCGGCGGCACAGCTTCATTGCCAGCCTGCTCGGCATCCGTCACCTGGTGCTGGCCGTGAACAAGATGGACCTGGTTGGCTTCAATCAGGACATCTTCGACGACATCGTGGCCGATTACATGGCCTTTGCCGAGGGTCTTCCCGGAAAGGTCAGTATCCAGCCTATCCCGCTTTCGGCGCTGACCGGAACGAACATGACCGAGCGCTCGCCCGAGACGCCGTGGTATGATGGGCCAAGCCTGATCGAATATCTCGAAAGCGTCGAGATCGAGGACGAACGCGCCGCCCGGCCTTTCCGCCTTCCGGTTCAATGGGTGAGCCGCCCCAACCTCGATTTCCGCGGGTTTGCCGGCCAGATTGCCAGCGGCAGCGTCAAGCCGGGGGATAAGGTGCGCTCGCTTCCCTCCGGCCGCGAAACCACCATCACCCGCATCGTCACCGCAGGCGGCGATCTGGCCGAGGCGGTCTCCGGCCAGTCGGTCACGCTGACCTTCGCGGACGAGATCGATACCTCGCGCGGCGACATGATCGTCTCCGCCGATCAGCCTACGGAGGTTTCCGACCAGTTCCAGGTCCATCTGCTCTGGATGAACGAGCAGCCCCTGCTGCCGGGCCGGCGCTACATCCTGAAGACCGGCGCCAAGACGGTGACCGCCACCGTCAACGCGCCCAAGCATGGCATCGACGTCAACACGCTGGCGGAAACCTCCGCACGCACGGCGGAGCTGAACCAGATTGTCGTCACGACCCTGTCATTGGACCAGCCGATCCCGTTTGATCCTTACAAGGACAACCGCGAAACCGGCGGCTTCATCCTGATCGACCGCCAGTCGAACGACACCGTGGCCCTCGGCCTGATCGACTTTGCTCTGCGCCGCGCCTCCAACATTCACTGGCAGGCGCTTGACATCAGCCGCGACGCGCTGGCCGAGCAGAAGGGACAGCGCCCGGCCGTGCTGTGGTTCACCGGCCTTTCGGGATCGGGCAAATCGACCATCGCCAATGCGTTGCAGAAGCGCCTCTTCGCCTATGGCCGCCACACTTTCATTCTGGACGGCGACAATGTCCGCCATGGTCTCAACCGCGATCTTGGCTTCACCGATGCTGACCGGGTGGAGAATATCCGCCGCGTCGCCAATGTGGCCCGGCTGATGTCGGACGCCGGCCTCATCACGCTCGTCTCCTTCATCTCCCCCTTCCGGGCCGAACGCCAGTTGGCGCGCAGCCTGATGCCGGAGGGCGAATTCATCGAGATCCATGTCGATACGCCGCTGGAGATCGCCGAAAGCCGCGATGTCAAAGGCCTCTACAAGAAGGCGCGGGCGGGCGAGATCCGCAATTTCACCGGTATCGACAGCCCATATGAGCCGCCCTTGAACCCGGAAATCCGCATCAGCACCGCAGACTACTCTGCCGACGAAGCAGCCGAGGAGATTTTCGTTCACCTCCAGAAAAAGGGCTTCCTCAGCATCTGGGAAGGCCCCGGAAGCGGCATCTGAGGCCAAGTTTAACCTCAAAACGGCCCATAGATTGCATATCTCGCGCTGATGGGCATTGTCCGCGCATTGGTAGACACTGTTGCGAGTGAAGCATGAGTATTCATCCCGTGATCATGTGCGGCGGCGCGGGCACGCGCCTTTGGCCCGCATCTGACAAGGCCCGCCCGAAACAGTTTCACAGACTCGTTTCTGACAAGTCCGTGTTTCAGGAAACGGTTCTCCGTTTCCGGGCGCCGGACTCCGCGCAAGCCTTTGCCGCGCCGATCATCATCAGCAACGCCGCCTATGCCGGCCTGATCGAGGAACAGTTGGCCGAAATCGGTGTGGATCCCTCCGCCATCCTGCTGGAGCCGATGGGCAAGAATACCGCCGCTGTCGCCGCCATGGCCGCGCGGCTGATTGCCGACCGTTTCCCCGGCGGGCTGGGTCTGCTGGTGCCGTCCGATCACTATATCGGCCGCCCCTCAACCTTCACTGACGCCATCCGCGAGGCGGCCGCCACCGCCCGCAATGGCTACATCACCACCTTCGGCATTGCCGCCAGCCGTCCGGAAACCGGCTTCGGATATATTCAGGCCGGCGCGCCGCTCTCCGGCGCGGTTTCGCGCGTTGCCGCCTTCAAGGAAAAGCCCGACCTCGCCACCGCCGCCGGCTATCTGGCCAGCGGCCAGTATAGCTGGAACGCTGGCCTTTTCCTGTTCGATGCGGGGACGCTTCTGGCCGAACTGGAAGCGTTTGCGCCAGATATTCTGGAAGCGTCTTCACAGGCGCTGAGCGCTGCCCGCACCGAAGGCGCGCGGTTCTTTCTGGACCCGGACATTTTCGCCACCCTCCGCAGCACATCCATCGACTATGCAATCATGGAGCAGACCCAGCGCGCCGCCGTCTATGCCCCGCTCGACTGTGCCTGGAGCGATATCGGCACCTGGGCCATGATCGGCGACGTTTCAGACCGGACAAACTCGCCGGAGCCGGTCAGCATCTCAGCGGGCGAATGCATCGTTCATGCTGCAGAAGGAATACTGGTGGCCCTAGTGGGCGTCGAAGATCTGGTCGTGGTGGCTGATGGCAAGCGCGTCCTCGTCGCCTCGAAGAACAGCGCGCAGGATGTCGGCAAGGTTGTGCAGGCCCTGAAGGATCGCGGGCTGGACAGCTATCTCTGACCGGCCCGTACGCCGCTACTCGTTGCGGCGTTTGTAACGCGGCGGGCCATCCGGGCCGACCTTACCGGCATAGGGGTTCTTGCCCTGGCGCACGAACAGGCGGATCGGCACGCCGTGCATGTCGAACGCCTCGCGGATACCGTTCACGAGATAACGCTTGTAACCCTCCGGCATCTGATCACCGCGCGAGGCGATCAGCACGAAGGTTGGCGGACGCGCCTTCATCTGGGCCATGTAGCGCGGCTTGATCCGCTTGCCCTGCACGCTCGGCGGCGGATGGTGCTCCACCGTATGACGCAGCCAGCGATTGAGGTCGCCGGTCTTCGCCCGCGCCGTCCAGTCCTTGTAGACCTTCACCACCGCCGGCATCAGCTTCTCGGTATTACGCCCGGTGAGGCCAGAGAGGAACACCACGGGCGCGCCGCCCGCATTTGGCATCAGGCGGTTTGCCATGTCGCGGATATGGCGCGCGGCCGCGTCCGTATCCTGAACAGTATCCCATTTGGAGATGACGAGCACGAGCCCCCGGCCTTCGCGCAGGGCGAGGTCGGCGATCTGCAGATCCTGCTTCTCCATCGCCTCATGCGCGTCCATCACCAGCGCGACAATGTCGGCATATTTCAGGGAACGGATGGTCTCGGCGGTAGACATCCGCTCCAGCCGTTCCTGAACCTTGGACTTGCGGCGCAGGCCTGCCGTATCCACAAGACGGATCTGGCGGCCTTCCCATTCCCAGT
Organism: Hyphomonas sp. NPDC076881; assembly: GCF_050269995.1. Taxonomy (NCBI): domain Bacteria; kingdom Pseudomonadati; phylum Pseudomonadota; class Alphaproteobacteria; order Hyphomonadales; family Hyphomonadaceae; genus Hyphomonas; species Hyphomonas sp. NPDC076881. Next base: position 95,660 of record NZ_JBNNJJ010000014.1, read on the forward strand.
CGATGGTAATGGAATCGCGCGTGATCCCCGCTTCCGGCCCCGTCAGCAGACGGTCAGATTGCAGCAGCTGATTGATCAGGGTCGACTTGCCGGCATTGGGCCGCCCGACGATGGCCAGACGGATCGGCCGGTCTGCCTGCACCGGCGCGGCCGGCGTGTCCACATCGGCTGCCTCGATGGCGGCGACCAGCTCCTCATCCGACATCGTCGTATCTTCAATGTCGATATGGGCAAGCTTGTCGAGAATGTCGTCACCGCCGCCGCCGGCATAGTCAGGCTCGGCCTCTTCCAGCGCACGCTCGAAGGCCTCTTCGCCCAGGGCGTTGCGGATGGCGTCGTAAAGCTCGGCCATCCCTTCGCCATGCTCGGCCGAAAGCCCCACGGGTTCGCCAAAGCCCAAGCTGAACGCATCGAACACACCGGCTTCCCCGGCGCGGCCTTCGGCCTTGTTGGCCGCCAGCACGACCGGCAGGTTTGCCTTGCGCAGAAGGGCGGCGAAGGTTTCGTCCTCCGGCGTCACCCCGACGCGGGCATCGACCAGGAACAGCACCAGATCAGCCTCCGCAATGGCCGCTTCGGTCTGGGCGCGCATCCGCGCTTCCAGGCTGTCATCCTTCACATTCTCGAAACCGGCGGTGTCGATCAGCGACAAAGGCAGCGAGGCAAGGCGGCCTTCGGCCATCTTGCGGTCCCGGGTCACGCCGGGCTGGTCATCCACAAGCGCGATCTTCTTTCCAACCAGACGGTTGAAAAGGGTCGATTTACCGACGTTTGGCCGGCCGACAATGGCGAGCTTCAATGGCAAGGCAGACGCCCTCCGCAGCGGCTATGAGCCGGAGGATCGCCCCGGCCCGAATTATCTGATGGCGATCAGGCGTGCCTTATCCGTCAGGATGTAAAGCTTACCCTGAGCCGCGATGGGCTCAAGATACACCGTATCGCCAAGTTTCAGCGAAGCGGTCTGCTGCCCCGTCTGCGTGGAGAAAGCAAGCAGTTCCCCCTCTGAAGAGGCCACCAGAACCCGGTCAGAGGCGATAATCGGGGAAGAATAGCTGATCCGGTTCTTCTTTTTCTTCTCATTCTTGAACTGCGGCAGCTCCGTCACCCAGAAAGCATCGCCATTCTGGGCGTCGAGGCAGGCGAGTTCGCCATTGATGCCAACAACGAACAGGTAGCGGCCAGCCAGAGCGGGCGCGCGGGTGGACCCGACGGTCTTGCCCCAGACGCGAGTGCCGGTCCGGCCATCAATGGCCACCGTGGCGCCCGACTGGTTGGAGGCGAAGACGAGGCCCGCCCCGAGGACCGGACGGGAGCCGATATCATTGATCTCGGAAATCGGCGTGAAACCGCCCGCCTGCTGGATCGCATCGGTCCACAGGCGGCGGCCATTGGAGGCCAGATAGGCAATGATCTCGCCGGAGGAGAAAGGCGCAATCACGAATTCTTCGACCGCCGCCACGCTCGGGCTGCCGAGCACGCGGGCGGTTTCGGAGATAGCCTGATCGCTCCACAGCGTCTGGCCGGTGGCCAGATCGAGGGCGAAGATCTCGTTATTGTTGGAATTGATGAACACGCGGCCATCGGCAATCGTGGGCGAGCCCGTCATCGGCACGCCGAGCGGGCGCTTCCATTTTTCGTCGCCATTCGCCGCGTTCAGGGCAGCGACATAGCCGTAGCCACTGGCGACCACCAGCGTATCGCCGGAAACCGCCAGGCCGCCGCCGACGGCGGCCTTGTCACGGCGCGAGAGGCCTTTCAGCCGTTCGGACCACACCGAGCCACCATCCGACAGGCGCATGGCGCGCACGGTCTGCTGGGAATCGAGCACATAGATGAGCTTGCCATCGGTGACCGGGGCAGAGGTTAGGGCGGAGCGCTTGTTCGAGCCCTTACCGGCTGAGCGGCGCCAATCGATCTTCAGATCCTGCGCGGCCTGAATATGGCCGGTAACCTTGGCCGGATTGCCGCCCGCTTCGGGCCAGGCATCAACCGTTATGGCCGGCGGCAGGTCGATTGCCACGCCGGCAAGGCCGGGCTCGGGCGTTACCTGCTCATCATCCAGCACCATCGCCAGGCGGCCGGCTCTTTCTTCAGCGGTCTGCTCCGCCTTCTTGTTGTTACCAAAGCTCGGCAGGCTGTTGCAGCTCGACAGGGCGAGCGCGGCCGCCAGCGTCGTGCTGGCAAGAATGGTGCGGGCAAACTTCATTGGCCGGTCTCCTGCGGCTCAGCCGGCGCCGCCTCGGCGGGCGCGGCCTCTGTTGCGTCTTCAGTTCCGGTCTGCACCGGGATTGCCGCCAGGGCGATCTCTGCGCGCCGGACCAGCCCCTGCGGCGCGTAAGCGTCGAGGCGCAGGCGGTTATATTCGGTACGGGCACGGGCAAAATCGCCCGCTTCATAGGCCTTGGCGGCCACCAGTTCCCGCGCCAGCGCGCCGACGGTGCTGTCATCGGTCACGAGGCTGCCGAGAGTGGTCTCAAGGTCTGCCAGGCTCAGCTCGTCTGCCTTGAAGTAGGCCGACTTCAGCAGGGCAAGGCGCTCATACGGGCCGCCTTCGACACCGCCGACAGAGGCGAGCAGCTCGGCTGCGCCTGCCGCGTCGCCGCCGCCTTCATACTTGGTCTGGGCAAGGAAGTGGGCCGCCAGCGGGGCAAGCTTGGCGTCTTCGTTCATGATCTTGGTGAAGGCTTCCTCAGCCTCGGCATAGCGGGCGTCTTCCAGCGCGCGGATGCCGTTTTCCAGCGCCAGGGCGCGGGCTTCGCGGCGCGCTTCGGCCTGCGGGGCCAGCACAAACTCGTTGACGGCGACGCCGATGATCAGAGCCGCCACCCCGCCATACACGAACGGCCGCCATCTTTTCCAAAGGGTTCCCAGCTTTTCCTGGCGAATGCCTTCGTCAACTTCAGTGAAAATGTCGCTCACGCAGGGGCTCCGGCGGGATTGTTGGGGGACTCGGGCGCGAACCTAGACGGCCCAAGGCGGGCCTGCAACGGATCAGCGCTGTTAAGACCCCTGTTTTCGCAGGCTGTAGGTTTCAGCCGTGCCCGGGAAGCGCCGGGCGCGCACATCTGCTGCATATTCTGCGGCGGCCGCGTCGATCGCCGCCCGCAGATCGGCGTAGCGGCGGACGAATTTCGGCGTCCAGTCGAACAGGCCGAGCATGTCCTGCGTCACCAGAACCTGCCCGTCACAGGCCGCCGACGCGCCGATCCCGATGGTGGGGCAGCTGACTTCGGCCGAGATTTCAGCGGCCAGGTCTTCGGCGACCCCTTCGATGACGATGCAGAAGGCGCCGGCGTCCGCCGCGGCGCGGGCCTCGGCGATGACCCGGTCGCGTTCGCCATCGGTGCGGCCCTTGGCGCGGAAGCCGCCATCGACATTGATCGCCTGCGGGCGCAGGCCGATATGACCCATCACCGGAATGCCGCGCTCAACGAGGTGGGCAATCTGGCCGGCGGCATAGGCGCCGCTTTCTATCTTGATGGCCTGGCAGCCGGTTTCCTTCATGATCCGCACGGCGTTCAGGAAGGCCTGATCGGCGTTCGTCTCATATGAGCCAAAGGGCATATCGACCACGACCATGGCGCTTTGCGAGCCGCGCATGACCGCCTGGCCATGCAGGATCATCATCTCCATCGTGACGCCGACCGTGGAAGGCAGGCCGTGGACCACCATACCGAGGCTGTCGCCCACCAGAAGGATGTCGCAATGGGGATCGAGGATCGCGGCGGTCGGGGCGTCATAGGCCGTCAACATGACAAGCGGCGTCGCGCCCTTGGCGGCGGCGATGTCCTTGACGGTCTTGCGGGTCGTCTGGGTCTGTTTTGACATGGCCCTGCGATTACCCGGTCAGAACCGGACGGGCAAGCAATGCCTTTGCCCGGCCGGTTACTGTGGCAGGGCAGGCATACCGAAGAGGATCGGGTGGAGCCAGAGCAGGATCGCCACATACGCCCCTGCCCCGATGACCACGGCGCCGACATCGCCGATGGCGGAGACCGGCGCGTCCGGGCCGGGGCCGATATCACCGCGCTTCTTCACGGCAATCCGGTCAATCACCCCATAGGCGAGGAAGCTGCCGAAGAGGAGGACCGAATTGATCTCGCCATTGGCCAGCAGATGGCCCAGCGCCCAGATTTTCACCGCAGCCAGCATCGGATGCTTGACCGCCTTCTTGATGCGGCCCGTGGGCAGGTAGGCGGCGGCGAGCAGGATCATCGCCGGCAGCATCAGGGCAAGGTTGAGATGGGCAAGGCCGGTGGGCGGGGTGTAGAGGATGGGCGCGGGCCGGGCGGCGCCGAAGCCCCAGATCATCAGGCCAAGACCGACCGCCGAGACCAGGCTGTAGAGGCCCATATAAGGGCCGTATCCGAGCTTTGCCTTCAGATCCTTCCCCGGCGCGCGGCTGCGGAAGGCGCTGAACAGGTGCGCTCCGAAAAAGATGATGATCCCCAGAATGAGATAGGTCATGACGGTGCCTCCCAGCGTTTGGCGCACGGTAAACCGATTGGAGAATGGCGGGAAGCGGCGCGTTTGCGGCAGCGCGGAGGGCCGGAACGCGCGGGAGCGCGGCCGGTTTTGGGGAAAGACTGAGAGAAGGTCCCGGATAATCGCTTGCGCGATTTCCGGGAGGACGCGGATTTTTAGCTAGGAGGTGTCGAGGGTGGCATTTGCCGCTCCCCCCTCCGCCCCTGCGGGGCACCTCCCCCGCGCGCGGGGGAGGAGATCCCC
>NZ_JBNNJJ010000015.1:0-96807 GCF_050269995.1 Hyphomonas sp. NPDC076881
CACCAGCTGATGCGGATGAGCGCGCCCGTGCGGCCGGCGGCCTGGACGTGTTTTGCGGCGATCCGCATCTGCCAGACGAACACCCACCAGAAGAAAGGATGCACGAGCGCGAAATACTCCGCGAGCGCTGGTTCCTTGCTGAGACGGGCGACACTCATCATGGGACGGAGCATACGCCCGGCGCGGGAGGGGGTGGACAAGGATTGCGGGATTTATTTTTAAGGCGTTGAGGGGATTGGGGATTTTGTAGATTATGGCGTGGGAATTGTTGGATAGGGCGGCGGCCCTCACCTCCCATTGCTGCGCAATGGGCCCCTCCTCTCCCGCTTCGCGGGAGAGGGGTTTTGCGTTGCGCTTGCCGCAAAGTCCCAACCCCTCTCCCTCTGGGAGAGGAGGGGCCCGCGCCCGTCAGGGCGTGGGAGGTGAGGGTCTTGAGGGCGGCCGCCCTGCCCTAGACGAGATACCGCGCAAGGGTTTCGGCGAGGCGGGGGATGTCGCTGGCGTGGAGGCCGGCGATGTTGATGCGGCCGGAGGACGGCATGTAGATGCCATCGGCCTCGCGCGCCTTGGCGGTGTCCTCTGCCGAGATCGGCAGTTGCGAGAACATGCCGTTCTGCGTCTTGAGGGCGGCGAGCAGGTTTGAGCCGGTATGGCTGACCAGGGCATCGGCGAGGGCCACGCGCAGGGAGATCATCCGGGTACGCATGGCAGTGAGTTCGGCCTCCCATTCGGCGCGCAGGTCCCGATCCCCCAGCACCGTGGCGACGATGCCGGCGCCATGGGCGGGCGGCATCGACCAGGTGGCGCGGCCCATATCGGCGACATGGGTGGTGGCCGCCGCGATGCCTTCGGCATCCTTCCCGATGGCGAGGAAACAGCCGGTCCGCTCCCGGTAAAGGCCGAAATTCTTCGAGCAGGAATAGGAGACAAGCGCTTCGCCCGCCTCCTCGATGAAGGCGCGCACGCCGTCCATGTCCTTGTCGAGGCCGGAGGCGAAGCCGTGATAGGCGACGTCCAGAAGCGCGATGACGCCCTTGTCGCGGCAGAGCCTGCCCAGCGCGCGCCAGTCGTCCGTTGACGGATCGATACCGGTGGGGTTGTGGCAGGGGCCCTGCAGGATAATGCCGTCGCCGGGCTCGGCGGTGGAGAGGTCTGCCAGCGCGCCGAGCTTGTAGAAGGCGCCGTCGCGGGCATAGGCATAATCCTTGACCTCAAGGCCGAGGGATTTGACGACGTTGGGATGGTTGGGCCAGGTGGGCTTGGACACCCAGACGCGGCGGGTGCCCATGCGGCGCATCAGGCCGACGCCGAGGAACAGCGCGCCGCAGCCGCCGGGGGCGGTGAAGGAGAGGACGCGGTTTTCCTTCAGGGCCGGATGATCGGCGCCGAACACGAATTTCTCGATATGGGCGCAGAAATCGGTGTTGCCGCGCGGGCCTTCATAGACCTTGGTGGTCTGGGCAGCGAGGAGCTTGGCCTCTGCCTTGCGCACGGCGGAAAGGATCGGGGTTTCGCCATGCTCGTCCTTGTAGACGCCGACGCCGAGATCGAACTTCTCCGAACGCTCATCGGCGCGGTAGGCGGTCATCAGGCCCAGGAGGGCGTCGGGCGGGAGCGTGGAGAGCGGCGAGAAATGCGACATGAGGAGGGCCTTCCCTTTTCTTTCGCGCTGACCCGTATCGGCTTTCCGCCGCATAATAAACCCCGCCCGCTGGCATCTGCGCGCCAGGATTATGCAGAATGCTTCAGGCCGCGCAGGAGGGCTTCGAAGCCGGCGAAGAGTTCTTCGCGGGTGACATCCTGGTAGCTGGAGGCAAGGGCAAAGCCCGCGCCGTTGAGGGCGGACTGGAGCAGGACGGCGGCCGGGCGGATGCGGTCTTCCGGGACGAGGCCCTGGCTGGCGAGATAGGCGGCGCCGCGCATCATGTTGTTCATGCCGAGCTGGAAATCGAGCTCATGCCAGCGGGCCATGCCGAGGACCGAGGGGCCGTCGATCAGGACGATCGACTGGTAATCGGGGCGCATGGCCCAGTCGAGATAGACCCGGCAGCCGGCCAGAAAGGCCGCGTAGGGGTCTGTTTTCGAGCGGGCGGCGGTGGCGGCGTCCCGGGCGGCGGCATCCATTTCCAGCTGCAGCGCAGTCCAGACCTCGAGGAAAATGTCTTCCTTACTGCTAAAATAGTGAAACAGCGCGCCCTTGGTGGTGCCCGCAGACGCCACGATGGCGGCGATACTGGTGGCCGCAAAGCCTTGATTTGTAAACAATTCACGGGCCGCGCGCAGCAAGGCTTCGCGCGTTTCAGCCGCCTGTTCTTTTGTGCGTTTAGGCATCCCCACACCTCTTGCGTCTTACCATACCAGTGGTATGTAAAAAGGGTAACCTTTTTTTGGTTGCGGGTCTTACGGGGCCCACGCTGCTCACTTGATACACTGCAGGCTGGGTGACGCCGGTGGACGGCACGGACTGCATTGCACAGCCGCGAAGCGCTTCGGGAGGAGGAGCCTTCGCGGCTTTTTTTTGCGCTGAATTGACGGCCTGAGCGGGCCTGGGCGCGCCCCGGCGCAGGCGGGAGAGTTTTCTGAACGCACCCTGCGCCGATTGTTATCAAGCGTTCAGACTGGCATTATTACTCAGATTTCAGGGTCGGAAGGGCAAAGCTCACAAGGCGGCGCGCTTCCACGATGGGGAATGGCCCTTGGCGGCCCTCGCTTTGCGGCGGGGGCCGTTTTCACATCAGCTTTCCGCAGCGGCGCTCATATTCTGCAATCGCCTCAGGCATCCATTTGCGGAAGTTTTCGGCGCGGGTGGCGGAGGCCGGGTGGGTGCTCATCCATTCGGGCGGGCGCTGGCCGCCGCCGATCTCACCCATCCGCTCCCACAGCTCGGGCGCTTCGCGGGGGTCGTAACAGGCGCGCACGAGCAGATCGAGGCCGATCTTGTCGGCCTGGGTTTCATGTTCGCGGGAGAAAGCGAGGAAGCCGCCCTGGGCAGCGACGCCGAAAGCCTGCAGGACGGCCTGACGCTGGCCGGCATCCATATCCCCTACCCCGACCGCGAGGGCGACCTGACCGATCTGCAGCATCTGCTGCGTGCTCATCCGCGCGGCGCCGTGATGGGCCAGGGCATGGCCGATCTCATGCCCCATGACGACGGCGAGCTTGTTGACATCGGCGACATCCTCGAGCGTGACGCGGCCATCATAATTGCCGGTGATGTCGAGAATGCCGGTATAGACCGCCACATAACCGCCCGGCAGGCAGAAGGCGTTGGGCGTGGGCGAGTCGACGACATAATAGGTCCAGTCAAACTGTTCCACGACGCCGGGCATCCGGTAGCCCTGCGTGCGATAGTCGTTTTCCAGTTCCAGCGCGGCGCGCTCCAGCCGGGCGCCGATTTCGCGGACCGTTTCCGTCAGCCGGCGGGCGTCTCCCCGGCAGCTCGCCTCATCGGCGCAGAGCACGGTGTTGCCCTGGCTGTGTTCCTGCTGGAGGATCTGCAGATAGGATTGCTGGCCGAGCTTGATCTCATCGGCCACCGACAGGGTGTTGAACTGTTTCTTGCCGGGCGCGAAGGGCACCTCTTTCTGGTTTGACTGCCAGTAGATGAAGAGGCCGATGAGGGCGATGACGATGATCCCGCCACGCCCTCCCAGGATATCGCCGAGCCCGTTGGCGCGAATGGGCTGTCTGGACTGCGGCATCGCCGGGCGCTCCTGAAGATATGTCTGTGCAAGAGTTAACCCAGCGTCTGGCAGGCGAAAAGACACCGCGCGCTGCATTGCGAAGCGGGCCGGGATCGCTATGTTTGCCTCCATGACCGAGCAGACCCCCGCCCCGAAACTCGAGATCCGGATCATTCCGGTGACGCCGCTGCAGCAGAACACGTCCATGATCTGGTCCACCGAGACCAAGGAAGGCGTGTTCGTGGACCCCGGCGGCGAGGTGGACAAGCTGATGCAGGCGGCCGACCATTTCGGCGTCAAGATTGTCGGCGTGTGGCTGACCCATGGGCACCTTGATCATGTGGGCGCGGCGATGGACGTGAAGGCCCGCACCGGCTGTCCCATCATCGGGCCGCACAAGGACGACCAGTGGCTGCTCGACGAGGTGGAAGCCAGCGGCGCGCGCTATGGCATCCGCGACGGGAAGAATGTGCAGCCTGACCGCTATCTGGATGATGGCGACGAACTGGACCTTGCCGGCAATACATTCGGCGTGGCCCACTGCCCCGGCCATACGCCGGGCCATGTGGTGATCTATCATCAGGACGGGGCGCTGGCCTTTGTGGGCGATGTGCTGTTCCGGGGATCTGTGGGGCGTACGGATTTTCCGCGCGGGAACCATCAGCAGCTGATCGATTCCATCACCGGCAAGCTGTGGCCGCTGGGCGACCAGATGCGGTTTGTGCCCGGCCATGGGCCGATGTCGACCTTTGGCCAGGAACGCCAGGACAATCCCTTCGTGGCCGATGCGGTGACCGGCTATAATGGCACAGAGCGCGGCGACGCCGACGAAATGCTGCAACGCCTGTCCAAGCGCTATACCTGAACTCCCTGTAATTTAAGGAACTGATCCATCAAGGCTGCGTTTTCCATCCACTAACAGGAAAGGAACGACCCATGATCGGATACGTGAAACTTGCCGCGATCGGCGCCAGCGCGCTGGCCATGGCCGCGTGCACCTCTTCGGGCACGGCAGAGCGCAATGCGGCTGCAGGCGCAGCGATTGGCGCGGCCGCCGGCGCCGCTATCGGTAACAATGTGGGCGATGGCAATGCCACACGCGGCGCCGCCATTGGCGCAGCGGTTGGCGGTGTGGCCGGCGCAGCCCGCGGCTGCAGCCAGGCCGGGGATTGCGGCACGGGCAACCGCCCCGCCAATTATGATCCGTACAATTACGATAGCGATGGCGACGGCGTTGTCGATGCGCGCGACCGCTATCCCGATGATGCCCGCCGCTGGTAAGCCAGCATCGCTGCATTCCCGCTCCAGGGAGCATGCCCGGCTCATCGCAAGATGATGCCGGGCTTTGCTTTGTTTACTGACTATTTGAACTGACGGGTGGTTGTGGCGTCAATATCCGGATCACCACGTCATAAAGCCACGAGGGCATATCCTTCCGGTCCTGCATCTCCGGGGAGAGGATCTCGCGCTTGTGGAATGCGGTGACAGCGTCTCGCAGCATGGCGCTGGCCTGATCCTGAACGCCCGCCGCGCCGCCCTCCTTGTTCAGTTCCAACAGATAGGCTGTCATCCGGTTGCGTGCCTTGGCAACCTCCTCTCCCGGGGCCTCGGTGTCTCCTGCGGCGAGCGGTGTCCAGTAATCGTCCAGCGAATAGACGATGGAGCGGATGGCAGCTTCGCTACCGATGTATTCCGGCGTGAACCAGAGCGCACGATCAATGACCGCTTCGCCCGGCCCGCTATGAACGCCATACTTTCGCAGCAAGCTTTTCAGCTTGTTGACGTCTGTCTTGTCAAAATAGAAGGCAACGAATTCGTCGTCACCAAGATATGCTTTGGCATTGTCTTCAGCGGCAAGAAGCATCCGCTTAACTTCGTCCGGTTCTGTTACTTGTCCCGTATCGATCAGGCGCAGATACGCTTTCGCCAGCAAGGCACTTGGCGACAGGCTGGATCGGAGGGGCTGGTTCCGGCAGGCTTCGGCAGCGGCTTCCACGAAGGCCAGCAAGGGCGTGTCTGCGGCAGTGCTGATCTTGTAGCTGATGGTTTGTGCGTCAGAGACCAGCCAGCCTTTGCACTCTGGCGGTGTTGTGGCGGCAAGATAGGGATGGACCGTGCCGGCCAATGCCAGGGTCACCAGCTCTCCGATGATCGCGCCCCGGCTGTCTGAAGCGATACTGTAGTCCAGGGTATTATAGAAGTTGTAGCTGGTGGCGATGTTGGTGCGGCGATTACGGGTCTCGTCCGGCCCGGCGTAAAATACATTGGATCGCTCGAACGCCCGCGCAAGATAATTGACGGAATCCTGGGCCGGCGCGCCACCATTGGCCTGGCGCAGACCCCTGAAGACGATCAGATCGAGTTCACCCCCGAGAACATTGATCCAAGCTTGATTGGGACATGCTTTTACATAGCTGTCCATTTGCGGGACGTAGGCCGCCAAGGTCGTGCCATCCTTTATGACCGCCTGAACAGACTCCAGAGCGGCCCCCAGCTTTTCCGTCTCGCAGGTGGCGTCGTCGGCAACTGCCTGAAGCGCCGCGCCGGCCATGAGGGCGGCCGCGCACAGGGCGGATTTCAGGACGTGTCGCACTTGAATATCTCCAGAACCGGACGGCAGCATTGCGGGAGGTTGACATCCGCCGTCCCCGATCAGATTGGGCCGCGTTACTTTACTTCCGACACAATGATGAACTGCGGGGCCTCAACAAGGCCCATGAATTCGCCCATCACGGCCTGGACGGTTTGCCCGGCCATGTCCTCATTGGTGAAGCCATCGAGGTCTGGAATGGCGAAGGCTTCGATATAGGCGATGCCGGGGGCGCCCTCGCCGACGAGCAGGCGCTCGGCCCGGTAGGTGCGGAAGGACTGGACGCGGGCAAGGCTGCGCATGGCGGGCTGGTCGGTGGCGCGCACCCATTCCTCGAACTGCGCCGGGGTGACGCCCTCTTTCAGCGTGTAGAGGATGAAGAGGTTGGGCGTGACTTCGACCGGGGCTTGCCTGACGGCGTCCACCGTGCCGGCGGGGGCATCTGCGGCGGGCGCGGGCACCGGGGCATTGTCACAGGCCGCCAGAAGCAGGGCCAGGGCGGCGGCGGCGAGTTTGGTTTTCATGGGTCTTCCCTCCTGAAGCAGTTGGCAGATGTCACCTGATCGGCGGCCTGCGTTCCCCTTCCGGGCCCGTGCGGCGATAAGACCGGGCAGAAGCGGGACGAAACGCGCGTGTTTCATCTGGATTTCCTCTGCTTCAGCCCGTAGCACCGCGCCAGGCGCCGCGCTTCCCCCCGAAGAGGGGTGTTCGCGCACCTTGCGCCTTGCCCCCGCGCCCGACTCCCTGCTATCGGGCAGCCGTTTGACCGCCTGTGAGGAGACCACGACCCATGCCCAAGCGCACAGATATCTCCTCGATCCTCGTTATCGGCGCCGGCCCGATCATTATCGGCCAGGCCTGCGAGTTCGATTATTCCGGCGTTCAGGCCGTCAAAGCCCTGAAAGCAGAGGGTTACCGGGTGATCCTGGTGAACTCCAACCCCGCCACGATCATGACCGATCCGGAGCTGGCGGACGCGACCTATATCGAGCCGATCCTGCCCGAAGTGGTGGAAAAGATCATCGAGGCCGAGCGCCCCGACGCGCTGCTACCCACGATGGGCGGGCAGACGGCGCTGAACTGCGCGCTGGACCTGCATTATGCCGGCATCCTGGAGAAATACGGCGTCGAGCTGATCGGCGCAAAGGCCGAGGCCATCGAGATGGCCGAGGACCGCAAGCTGTTCCGCGAGGCGATGGACCGGCTGGGCCTGGAAAACCCGCGCGCAGCGATCATTGCCTCGCCAGAGCTGCCTGCCGAACCGGGCAAGCCCAAGCGCTATGACCGCCTGACAGGCCTGAAACAGGCGATGGACGCGCTGGAAACGGTCGGCCTGCCCGCCATCATCCGTCCGGCCTTCACCCTGGGCGGCACGGGCGGGGGCATTGCCTATAATGTGGAAGAGTATGAAGAGATCTGCCGCTCGGGCCTGGCCGCCTCGCCCAACGCGCAGATCCTGATCGATGAGAGCCTGCTCGGCTGGAAAGAATACGAGATGGAAGTGGTCCGCGATACGGCGGACAATTGCATCATCATCTGCTCGATCGAGAATATCGACCCGATGGGCGTGCACACCGGCGACTCGATCACCGTGGCCCCTGCCCTGACGCTGACGGACAAGGAATATCAGGTGATGCGCAACGCCTCGATCGCGGTGCTGCGCGAGATTGGCGTGGAGACCGGCGGCTCCAACGTGCAGTTTGCGGTGAACCCCAAGGATGGGCGCCTCGTCGTGATCGAGATGAACCCGCGCGTGTCGCGCTCCTCGGCGCTTGCCTCCAAGGCGACCGGCTTCCCGATTGCCAAGGTCGCCGCCAAGCTTGCCGTTGGTTACACGCTGGACGAGCTGGACAATGACATCACGGGCGTGACGCCCGCCTCGTTCGAGCCGACGATTGACTATGTCGTCACCAAGATCCCGCGCTTTGCCTTCGAGAAATACAAGGGCGCCGAGCCTGTGCTGACCACGGCGATGAAATCCGTGGGCGAAGCAATGGCGATTGGCCGCAGCTTCCAGGAGAGCCTGCAGAAGGCGCTCTGCTCGCTGGAAACCGGGCTTTCGGGCCTCAACGAACTGCCCTTCGAGAGCGAGAGCGCGCTGCGCCAGGCGCTCGGCATCCAGTCTCCCGACCGGCTGCGCGTGATTGCGCAGGCCTTCCGCATGGGGCTGAGCGTGGAAGACGTGCAGGCCGTCACCTCGTTTGACCCCTGGTTCCTGCGCCAGATCGAAGAGATCGTGAAGACCGAAGCCCTGATCGTGGCCAACGGCCTGCCGGGCAATGTCGCCAGCATGACCGAGATCAAGGCCATGGGCTTCTCCGACAAGCGCCTGGGGGAGCTGACCGGCCATACCGAAGACGCCGTGCGCGCTCATCGCCACGGTCTTGGCGTGCGCCCCGTCTACAAGCGCATTGATACGTGCGCGGCAGAGTTTGCGGCCAAGACGCCTTATCTCTACTCAACTTACGAGCACGCCCCCTTCGGCCAGGCGGCGGCAGAATGTGAAGCCGGCCCCTCTTCGCGCAAGAAAGCCATCATCCTGGGCGGCGGGCCCAACCGCATCGGCCAGGGCATCGAGTTCGACTATTGCTGCTGCCATGCGGCCTTCGCGATGGAAGACCTTGGCATCGAGTCCATCATGGTCAACTGCAACCCGGAAACGGTGTCTACGGACTATGATACATCCGACCGCCTCTATTTCGAACCGCTGACCATCGAGCATGTGCTGGAGATCATCCATGTGGAACAGTCCGCAGGTGAACTCGCCGGCGTGATCGTGCAGTTCGGCGGGCAGACGCCGCTGAAACTGGCAGGCCCGCTTTTCCATGAGCAGGTGCCGATTCTGGGCACGAGCCCGGAGTCCATCGATCTCGCCGAAGACCGCGAACAGTTTGCGGCCCTGCTCGACAAGCTGAACATCCAGCAGGCGCCTTCCCGCACCGCGCGCAGCGTGGAAGAGGCAGAGGTGAAGGCCAACGAGATTGGCTATCCGGTGATGCTGCGGCCTTCCTTCGTGCTGGGCGGCCGGGCGATGGAAATTGCCCGCAATGATGAAGACCTGCGCAAGTTTGCCGCCGAGGCCCTGAAGGTTTCGGGCGACGCTTCCCTCTTCATCGACCGCTATCTGGCCGATGCCATCGAAGTGGATGTGGACGCCATCTGTGACGGCGTGACCGTGCATGTGGCCGGCATCATGGAGCATATCGAGGAAGCGGGCGTGCATTCGGGCGACTCTGCCTGCGCCCTGCCGCCCTTCACGCTTTCGGCGGATCTGCAGAAACGCCTGGCCGAGCAGGCCGCCCAGCTTGCCATGGCGCTCAACGTCCGTGGACTGATCAACATCCAGTTCGCGGTCAAGGGCGAAGACATCTATGTGCTGGAAGCCAATCCGCGCGCCAGCCGCACCGTGCCCTTCGTGGCCAAGGCCGTCGGCGCGCCGATTGCCGGCATTGCGGCGAAGGTGATGGCGGGCGAGGCGCTGTCCAGCTTTGACCTTTCCAACGCCCGCCCGCGCCGCATCGCGATCAAGGAAGCGGTGTTCCCGTTTGCCCGCTTCCCCGGCGTTGACCCGCAGCTTGGCCCGGAAATGCGCTCGACCGGGGAAGTGATGGGCTGGGATGATGATTTCGGCATGGCCTTCCTCAAGAGCCAGCTGGGCGGCGGCGTGCGCCTGCCCGAAGAAGGCACCGTGTTCATCTCCGTGCGCGACAGCGACAAGAAGGGCGCCGAAGAAGCCGCCCGCAGCCTCGCCTCGCTTGGCTTCACCATTCTGGCGACCAGCGGCACGGCCGACCATCTCGAATCGAAGGGCATTCCGGTCAAACGGGTCAACAAGGTGCTGGAAGGCCAGCCCCATATTGTGGACGCCATGATCAATGGCGATGTCCAACTCGTGTTCAACACCACCGAAGGGGCCGCCTCGCTGTCGGACTCTGCGTCCATTCGCCGGACGGCGGTGGCCAGAAAAATTCCTTATTTTACAACGCTCGCAGCGTCTCTGGCAGCGGTCAAAGCCATTGCCAGCATGAAATCACAGGAAATCTCCGTCCGCGCCTTGCAAAGCGCCTGACCGGGCACCACTTGACGCCCTTGATTTTTGCGACAACGCTTTTTGCCGCTAAGAATGAGGGAAACTCTCGATGGAACGCATTCCGATGACCGCTGAAGGCCATGCCGCGCTTCAGGCCGAACTGAAGGTGCTCAAATCCGTTGAGCGCCCGAGCATTATTGCGGCCATTTCCGAAGCCCGCTCGCATGGCGACCTGTCGGAGAACGCTGAATACCATGCCGCCAAGGAGAAGCAGAGCTTCATCGAAGGCCGGATCAGCGAGCTCGACGACAAGCTGGCCCGCGCCGATGTGATCGATGTGAGCAAGCTCAGCGGCGGCAAGGTGCGCTTTGGCGCCACGGTGACGATTGCCGATGTCGATACCGAGGAAGAGCAGACCTACAAGATCGTCGGCGAAGACGAAGCGGATGTGAAACAGGGCAAGATCTCTGTGACTTCCCCCATCGCCCGCGCCCTGATCGGCAAGGAAGAAGGCGACGAGGCCGAAGTGGCCGCGCCCGCCGGCGCCCGCGCCTATGAAGTGATCAAGGTCGTCTACAAGTAAGGCCTAACCGCAAACAAAGGACCGGCCAGCATGGCCTCCCTCGGCCCATCGATCTGGGCGGTCTCCGATGGCCGCGCCGGCAATGCCGCGCAGGTGCGCGCGCTGACGGCCGCGCTGGGCGCGACCAGCCGCTGGATGAAGATTGCTCACATTGCGGGGTCGGCGCACCGTCAGGAGCCGCTGGTGCTGACGCCTCGCGCGCCCTGGCGCTGGCTGCCGGCGGACCGGTGGCCCTCCCCCCTGCATGCCTTGCCGAAGGACCAGCGCGCGCTGCTGACGCCGCCCTGGCCGACAGTGTGGATTGCCGCCGGGCGGCGCTCGGCGCCGATGACGAAGTATGCGCGCGCAGCGTCGGGCGGGAAAACCTTCACGGTACAGATCCTCGACCCTTATGTGGACCCGTCGAACTTTGACCTGCTGGTTGTGCCCGAGCATGACGCGGTGAGCGGGCCGAATGTGGTGCGCACAGTGGGCTCGCCGGCCTATTTCTCACCCGAGGCGCTGGAGGAAGCAGCGCAGGCCTTTGCCGGCCTTGCCGATGAAACGCGCCGGTCTGCGATTGTGATCCTGGGCGGGGATTCGCGGGTGCATACCTTCACCAACGCCGCCGCTGACCGGCTGGAAGGGCAGATGCGCGCGCTGGCGGCCGATGGCTGGCGCCTGCGGCTGACGGCATCGCGCCGCACGCCGGTGCCGGTTGCCGCGCGCTTCCGCCAGATGGCGGGCGATATCGGCGCCG
This sequence comes from Hyphomonas sp. NPDC076881, assembly GCF_050269995.1. Lineage (NCBI taxonomy): Bacteria > Pseudomonadati > Pseudomonadota > Alphaproteobacteria > Hyphomonadales > Hyphomonadaceae > Hyphomonas > Hyphomonas sp. NPDC076881. The sequence continues at coordinate 11,626 of NZ_JBNNJJ010000015.1, forward strand.
CCTTCTGGGCCGGGCCGCAGGACGGGCCGAACCCCTATCTGGCGTGGCTGCTCTTCTCCAATGCGGCCATCGTGACCGAGGACAGCTCCAACATGCTGTCGGAGGCCGCCTGGCATGGCCTGCCGGTGCATATCGCGCGGCTGGAAGGGCGCGCCGACAAGTTCGACCGGCTGCATGACAGCCTGATCCAGCGCGGCGTGGCCCGCTGGTTTGGCGGACAGCTTGATCAGTGGTCGTACGAACCCCTGCGGGAGGCAGACCGCGTGGCCGACCTCATCGTGGAGAAGCTGCTGGAGCGCTACCCGCCGCCAAGCTTTTCAGGCAGCGTGAAGGCGCCGGACTGGCTGGGCTGAGCCGCTGGAACCTAGAGCTCAAACCTTTTTGCAATGATCTCTGCCGCCTTTTCGGGCGTGGTTTCAGTGGTGTCGACCTCAAGATCATAGCGTGCATTTACATGCACTCTGGCGTGCTGCCAGCGCGCCTGCCCCAGGTCCCGGTCTCCCCGCGCCCGCTCCCTTACCTCACAGGCCTCAAGAGAGGCGTACACACCGACAAAATGAACCGTATGCTCACGGAGGAGCGCTTCGTACGCATGCTGCTCATTCCCCTGCAGCCAGACATCGTCCACGACGAGATCCAGCCCTGCATCGGCAAGGGCTTTGACTGACCGGCGCATACCGTCGAGCAATTGCTGACAGAAATCCCCTGTTTCAATGGCGATCTCCGGCGGGTCAGCGCCCTCGACAGGCAGGAACACAAACGCATCCGGATGATTATTCAGCCGGGGCGGCTGCATGCCCAGGAAAGCGTCCATCTGCACATGCAGAAAATTCCTTGCGGCAGCTTGCTGCAAAGCGCGGGCAAGCGATGATTTGCCCGCGCTGCTGGTGCCGTTGAGAACAACGATAGCCGGCATCAGGCCGCCGCCACGCGCGCGTCGGCCGGCAGGGGCCGGGCGATGAAGCCGCCGCCGAGGATGCGGGTGCCGCCATCGGGGTCATAGAGCACAGCCGCCTGGCCGCGCGCGACGCCTTCATCGGGCGCATCGAAGAACACCGCTGGGGCGCCTTCTTCATAGCCGAGCCAGCCGGGCACGGGCGGACGGGTGGACCGCACACGGATCAGCACGCGCGCGCCCTGCGTGGCGGCCTCTTCCAGGCTGCCCTGCCCCAGCCAGTTGAGTTCTTCCAGCAGCAGGCCGCGCGTCATGAGCGCTTCGCGCGGGCCAACGATGACCCGGCGTTTCGGCGCGTCGATCTTCACCACGAACAGCGGATCGCCGGTGGCCACGCCAAGGCCCCGGCGCTGGCCGATGGTGTAGTGGATGACGCCGTCATGATTGCCGAGGATGCGGCCATCCAGATGCACGATCTCGCCGCCGCGGCCCGAACCGGGGCGCAGCTTCTCGACGACCCTGGCATAGGAGCCATCTGGCACGAAGCAGATGTCCTGGCTGTCGGGCTTGGCGGCGACCTGCAGGCCGAATTTCCCGGCGAGGTCGCGAACCTCCGTCTTCGGAAGGCTGCCCAGCGGGAAGCGCAGGAAATCGAGCTGTTCGCGCGTGGTGGCGAACAGGAAATAGGACTGGTCGCGGCTGGCATCATGGGCGCGGTGAAGCTCTGGCCCATCGGGGCCGTCCACGCGGCGGATATAGTGGCCGGTGGCGAGGCAATCGGCGCCGAGTTCCTTCGCGGTGGCGAGGAGATCTGCGAACTTGACCGTCTGATTGCAGCGGATGCAGGGGATGGGCGTGGAGCCGGAGAGGTAGGTGTCGGCAAAATCCTCCATCACCTGCTCGCGGAAGCGGGATTCGTAATCGAGCACATAATGGGGAATGCCGATGGCATCGGACACGTTGCGCGCGTCGTGAATGTCCTGGCCGGCGCAGCAGGCGCCCTTCTTCTCGATGGCGGCGCCATGATCGTAAAGCTGCAGCGTGATGCCGATCACGTCATAGCCTTCGGCCTTCAGCATTGCGGCCACAACGGAGCTGTCCACGCCGCCAGACATGGCCGCCACAACGCGGGTTTCATGGGGGGGCTTGGCAAAGCCAAGCGAATTGACGCGGCCAGCGGGCCACGCAGCGGTATCGGTCGTCATCTCTCACTCCCACCGGGGTCAAGGCCCGGAGCAGCTGGTTGGTTGGCGGGGATATAGGACAAAAAGGTCGTCGTTGCGAGAGGCCCGCTGACCCATATAATAAATTTACAAGACAGATCAAAATAGAGTTTGAAGTTATAATAAATTATGATACATTGTTCGTGCAACTAAGGAGACTTTCATGAGTAAGTATCACCGCCTAACGACCCACCTCGCCAACCTGAACAAATCTTATTGGCGCGCATCTTTCGATGAAATTGAGCAGGTTCTTGGCTTTGAACTACCGGCGAGCGCACACGAGCATCCCGCTTGGTGGGCGAACCAGGCGGGTGGACATGCGCAAAGTTCGTCTTGGCAGGATGCCGGCTGGCGCACAGAAAACCTTGATCTGGAAAATAAAACCATCACTTTCGTCCGGCGCAACGCTTTTGCCGGCATCGCGCCTTTCCACACCGGATTGGGGGAAGTGAGAGCGGTTGGAACAGCAGATCCCCGCTCTGCCCTCTCGCAACCAGTCCATGCACTGACCATTGCTCAAGCAAAAGCCGGCCTTGCTGCAAACTTTGGCGTACCTGAAGAAAATATAGAAATTATTATAAAGGGTTGAACTTTCAGTTCTAAGCCGCCGCCCTGTTCGCGGTCCCCGCTGCGACCCAGCCCTGGCGGATGTCGCGGGCGGGTTCGAGGAGGTCGGTGAGGCCCTGGAAGGTTTCCCCTTCCCCGAGGAGGATGACGGCGCCGGGCGCCATCTGGGCCACCAGGACTTCGGCGACGCGCATCCGCGCGGCCTTGGACATGCCCGAGAGGACATGGCGGCAGAAGATCAGGTCGAACTTGCCGAGGCCCGAGGCGGTTTCCATGAGGTTGTGCTGGCGGAAGCTGACACGGGAACGGATCGTCTCGTTTGCCTGCCAGTCTCCACTGTCCATCCGGGTGAAGTGTTTCATCAGCCGGAAGATCGAGAGGCCGCGCTGGGCTTCATAGTGGTTATAGACGCCGAGGCGGGCCTTTTCGGTGGAGTATTTGCAGTAATCGGTCGAGAGGATCTCGATCTTGGCGCTGCGCAGGCTGGCGCCGGGCTCATCCTCCAGCAGCATGGCGAGGGAGTAAGCCTCCTGGCCTGAGCTGCCGCCGGCGCACCAGACGCGCAGCCGGCCGGACTGGGTGGCATCGAGCCGCTCGGGCAGAATGGTGTTGATCACCGTATCGAAGACGGATCGTTCCCGGAAAAACCAGGTGTCATGCGTCAGCAGGGCCGAGGCGACTTCGTTGCGGAACACCGGATTCTGGCGCGATTCCAGGCAATGGACGAGATCAGACAGCGTGCCGAAGCCTTCGCGGCGGGCAAGCGGGGCCAGGCGCGCTTCCATGAGATAGGCGCGTGACGGCGGGATCGCCTGACCCGTGGCCTTCAAGGCCAGGTCTGCGAGCACGTTGAACACCGTCTCCTGCATATCCTGCTCCGCCACGAGGCGCGGGCGCCCCAAAGGTTACCGTTAGGCCGCTTTTTCTTAAGAAAGGCTTCAGATCAGCCCAACTTCAGCGAATTTGCTCTCCAGGATGTCCGCATCAAAAGGCTTCATGATGAATTCATCCGCGCCGGAGCGCAGGGCTTCATTGATGTGTTCGGGATCATTTTCAATCGAGCAGAACACAATCCGCGGCACCTTGCCGCCCTCTTCCCGGCGCAGGGCGCGCAGGAAGTCGATGCCATTCATGGTGGGCATGTTCCAGTCCAGCAGGATGGCATCGGGCATGGATTCCCGGCACATTTTCAGCGCTTCAGCGCCATCCCCGGCCTCGGTGACCGAGAAACCGAGATCCCGGACGATACGGGAGGCCACTTTGCGGACAACACGGGAATCGTCGACGATGAGGCAGGTGCGCATGGACGGCAGGGCTCCGGATGGGCGGGAATGCGGCTAACCGGCCACATGCCTGCCTGAAGCGGGTTAACAAAGCCTGACCAGGCGGGATCAGCCCTGAGGTTTGAGGCCCGTGGCCATGAACACGACGGTGCCATCGGCCATCTGGCGGGCATGCAGCGTGCCGCCCAGGCTGTCGCAGGTGAGCTTGGCGAACAGGGGCTGGATATTCTCCGGGCGCCAGCCATGGTCTGGCTCCTCGCCCTTGAGGGCTTTCACCACATCCTCCTTGAGCTTCAGCCGGTCGCCCTTGCAGGTCAGCGTCAGCGTCTTCTGGCCGTTGTCCTCGCGGACATTCACATGGATGACCCCGCCGCGCACGGTGGCGGTGAGGCAGACCATGACGAGGTTCATGATCAGCCGGGCTTCGGCAAAGCTGAGTTCGGGCGCGCCCAGATCCCAGTCGATGCTGGGCTTCTGGAAGCGGAGATAGTCGTCGGTCAGCTTCTTGAACTGATGAACATCTGCGGTGCCGGCCTGCAGGCCCATCGAACCGAAGGCGTAGCGCAGGAACTGCAGCGTGGCGGTCACCCCATGCGCGCCCTCGCGGAGCATCCGTTCGGACTGCTCCTTTTCCTCGGCGCTGCCGGGGCTGTCGAGCATTTCCAGCGAGAGCGACATCGTGGCTGCAGGAGAAACGATGTCGTGACAGAGCCGCGCGGAGAGAAACGCGGCGAATCGCGCATGATCGAGGTTCATTGGTTCAGCCCGTGTGTTGTCAGCATATGCCGCAGGATCAGGTGAGCCGCCGGGACTGTCAACAAATGAGCGATGACACTCCGGTAACAGCCGTGTGGCTCAGGTGCTGGGGCCATCAATATCATCGTGACCATGGCGGGCGCTGTGGAATGTCAGCAGAAAAAGACCCATCGAGAGCGCCAAAGTGAACACGCCGCCCAAAATGAAGGCAAACCAGCCATGGCCGCTGATGCCGATTCCCATTCCCTGCCAGAAAATGGCGAGGCCCCAGAGCAGGACGCCCAGGGCGGCAAAAGCGGCGGCAATCCAAAGGATCAGGCGAAGCGACATGGGGTCATAACCAGGACAAATCCGGACAGTTCCGGACAATTTCGGACATTTCCAGACACCGGATGGACAGCCTGGCACCCGAAAAGGCAAGCCCCGGACGGCTTTCGCCATCCGGGGCCATGCTGTTGCCGAAGCTTACTTCTTTTTCCAGGAACCGGACTCGTCCATGTAGAACTCACCCGCCTGGACCCGCTCGGCGAGCTGTTTCTCGCCGGCGATGCGGGCGACCTGCTGAACGGTTGTGCCGGTTTCAGCCGCCGTCTTCTCATAGAGGGCGCGGCGGCGGTTGTTGATGTCCTGCACCTTGCGGACGACTTCAGCGTCGGCCGAGCCGACCACGCCGAGATAGCCGTCGATACGCTCGCCGATGACGCCGGTAGACCGGGCGGTCTGGATCTGCGGGTCGCCTTGCGCGAAGGCCTGGCTGGCCGTGATGCCACCAAACACCAGAACAAGGCCGAGGATCAGAGTACGAAGAATGGTCATGTGTGTCTCCCCAGGGGACCTGGCTATCAGAACAGGTCAGGGTTGTTCGCGATCAGGTCGGACACTTCACGGTCCAGCTTGATGCGCACTTCCTGCGTGATGTTGACGTTGAGGTCGATCTTGATGGGCTTGTCCGACGGCTCGAGCTTCACGACGTGCGTGCAAGCCGACAGGGCGATGGCCCCTGCCGCGGCAAGTATGACTGGCTGGAACCTCATAAGGCGAAAACTCCTCATATTGCAGGCGGACAATGACACGCCCGTTCTTAACGTCAATCGACGCGGCTGTTGCCTGTCATTCAGGTGGCGGCTGGCCGCCCTCCTCCAGGCCGGTGGCAATGCCGATCAACGTGCTGGCATTGGCTGACTGGAGCCCCTGCTCGATCAGCTGGGTGAGCGGCAGGTTGAAGTTCATCGAAAACTCGAAAGCCTGGCCGGGCGGCATGGTGATGGCCCCGCCCACAGGCACCGAGCGGATATTGCGCCCGGCCAGAATGATGCCTGCCTGCATCTGGTCTGCCAGATCTCCCGACAGGCTGACTTCCAGCACATAGAATTCAAGATCCCGCAGCGCGTTGAAGGCCATGGCCGCGGTGGGATCGTTCTCGGCGGCGGCATTCACCGCCCCGCCGGTATAGGAGAGGCGCCCACCTTCATCGGCCCGCAGGCGCGCATCGCGCACATAGACGGAGGTGGGCGTGAACTCGATCGGGAAGGACCCGCTGACCGTGCCTTCAGCGGCGGTATCGGGCAGTTTCAGCACTTCGATCAGCTGGGTGAGGTTGATCCGGCTGGCGGTGACCTCGACGCGCTGGTCTGCGCCTTCGCTGAGCGACCAGTCGAGCGGGGCAAGCGCCAGCTCTCCCCCGGCGAAGGGGAAGGACACCTCGTCCAGATGCAGGGTCTTGCCCTCTTCCAGATTGAACAGGACGCGGCCATTGGAGAAAGGAATGCCGGGATTGACACTGCTGATGGTGATTTCCTGCTGCGGCGCCGTGGTGAGCTTCATCACATCGGTGAAGCGGACATTGCCCGCGATGCCGCTGACCCGGCCAAGGCGGGTGGTCTGGAAGCCGAAATTGCTGACCGTGAGATCCGCCGTGCCCTGAATATCGCCGCCATTGATGGTGAAGGCCGCGTCACCGTTGAACTCGCCTTCAGCGGCGGTGAAGAGACCGACGAGGCGGCGGGAAATCATCGAAGGCTGAATGCCGCCGGGGAAGAAGACCAGCCGCTGCGAATTGATGGCGGCGGTGCCTTCCAGATCGAAGATGTTGAGGTCGGCGCGGGCTTCGGCGATCTGCGTGCCGGACGTTTCCAGCCGCAGGGGGCCGGAGGCCACCAGGCGCTGGCCTTCGATGCGGCCGGCAAAATCGCCCAGCACAGGCTCATAGATCGGGTCTTCCAGCGTGTCGGCAATCCGGACGCTGCGGGCCGAGACATCGCCCGACAGACCGCCAGGGGCGCTGGTGCCTTCAAAGCCGAAATGCGCCGCCGAGACATTCGCCGGGATCATGCCGCCGCCAAACTGGGTCTGGCCGAGGCCTGCGATGATACGCACCGGCCCGGAACCGGTAGCAAGGCGGATTTCCGGCGCGCCGCTGTCTATCGTGAGGGTGTTCTCGCCCAGCGTCATCGGCATACTGAGCGTATCGGCGCCGACAATCATCTGGAAGCCGTTTGAGAGGGTCCAGTTCACCTTGGCGCTGCGCAGGGCGAGTGTGCCTTCGCCGCCGGAAAACTGCATCGGGACATCGACATTGCCAAGGCTGGCGGCGCCGCTGAGCGGGCTGCCCTGACGGATAAACCGTCCGTCTACGGGGCAAATATTGAAGGAAGCATACGGAATGGTGATGCCGCCCGTGACGATGCCATCCGAGGTGACGGCGAGGCATGGATTGCCATCGGACTGGACACGCAGGCCAGCCGCATCCTGCACGGCGCTGAGCCCGCCGGCGAGGCGCGTGCGCTGAAGGGTGACGCCTTCCAGCTCTCCGGTGAGGGTAAACTCCCCCTGCCCGCGCGCCTGGAAGCCGCCCGCCTCTGCGGTGTAATCAAAGGCGCTGAAATCTGCCGCGATGGTGCGCCCGCCGGCCGGCCAGGGGGCGAGGTTGAGCGACGCGCCTTCGAGGCTGAGCGAGGTCTGGCTGAGGCGCGTGGCGCCGAGGTCTGCCGCCATGCGGGGCATGCCGCCCCCGGAAAGGCGCAGGCTGCCGCTCATCAGCACGTCCCCGCCCTGCACGCGCAGCCAACTGCCGCCATCCGGACCATCCGCCTCCAGACGAAGCCCGGAGGCCGCCGCCAGCGCGGAAGGCCCATCCGCATCAACGCGCAGATCGCCGTCCCGCAGGGTGGCGCGCAGGCCGAAGGCGGTGTCGAAATCCTTCGAGGCGCGCGTCAGGGCGCCGGAGAGGGCTGCGCCATGGGCCTCCAGAACGCCCGGCAGCTTCAGGGCATTGGTGACCGGGGCGAGCGTCTCTGCCGTCAGCGCGGTGCCGTTGAGCTGAACGCCGCCGGTGAAATCGATGCGGCGATCGGCTGAGCGGGCAAGATCGCCGGCCAGGCGCCATTCGGTGGCCGTGCCGGGCGGGCCGGCCAAATTGCTGGCCTCCAGCGAGACCGGGCCCTGAAAGGCGCCGTTCCTGCCTTCAAGCTCGGTATTGAAAGCCGTTTCGCCAACGGACCAGCCGGAGGCCTCTGCCCGGTCGAACTCGACCTGCGCCACCGCAAGGGTGAGCGCGCCGAGGATACTGCCGGCGGACATATCCGGCAGCACGTCAAACTCCGCCCGGCCGCGCGTGCGCAGACCGCTGAGGCTTGCCTCGGGCGAGGCCCCCTGCGCCAGGCGGGCGGACCATTCGAGCGCCGTGGCGCCGTCGCCGCTGAGCGGGAAACTCGTTTCGGCCGCAAGGCTGAAGCCGGTAGCGGTATAGCCGCCAGCCTGCGCCGAATCTGACGCCAGACGCAGCTCGCCGGTGACCTCGCCGCCGGTGATCCGGGCTTTCAGCAGCGCTTCGCCCAGCACCATCCGCGCGTCACCCAGCGCCAGGCGCGCCGGATCAAGCGCCAGGGAGGCGGTGGCGTTCTCCGGAAAGCTGCCGGAGACATTCAGCGTGGCGGCCGCCGCGCCAAAGGGTGTCTGAAGGTAAATGCGGGCGTCACGGATATCGATGGGGGGCGCAGCGGCGCCGCCCTCACCGGAGGGCGCGGCCAGACGTTCCAGCCCGTAAAATTTCAATCCTGTGGCATCCAGAGTGCCCCGCATTTGGAGGCCAGTGATCGAAATTCCATCAATCTGGGGGGTAAACAGCTTTGGCCAGGACAGGCGCGCAATGATCTCCTCGGCTTCTGCCGGCACGTCCGGGCCCGACGCGATGCGCACCCCCGTCAAGGTGGCGCCGCCAAAGCCGATGCGGGTGAAACGGGCGTCGCAGATCAGATCCCGCTCGGCACACCAGGCGTCAAGTGCTTGTTCTGAAATGGGTTTTCGCAGCATCCAGACAAGACCAGTGGAGGCCACAAGGAAGATGGCGGAGCCATAGAGCAGCCGTCTCGGCCAGACATGCTGGCGAGGCGACGCCTCCCCTGAGAGGCGCTTCATCTCCAAAGAGTCGACAGGCTTCACTGGTCCGACCGGCTTGCTTCTTGCTTCTACTACGCCATAAAGTCCTAAAGTGGCATGTAATTCAGGCGTTCCAACCTCTCGAATCCTTAAGTTGATCAGGAGACGAAAATAGGGCGCTGAAGTTCCATTCCAGCCCAAAGGGCCGGGGGGCGTCAGAAGACAGGATACCGAGCTTGAACCAGGACGACTTTCCCATCGCCCCGGCAAACCCGCCGAAACGCAACCTTTCCCAGGGTATGAAAAGCCTCGTTGTGCTGGGTGTTCTGGGGTCGGCCTCAGCGCTTGCAGGCCTAGTAATGGCCGGGCGGCCGGACGCTGCGATCGTGCATACGGCAGACGCGGCGGTGCCCCTGCCCCTGGCCGCGCGGCTGGTGTCCGCGGTGGATGTGGCCGATACGCCGCGCCAGCTGGTGAAGGCTGAAGGCAAGCTGGAGCGGAATGAAACCCTGACCGGCCTGGTCAGCCGGCTGGGCGCGCCTGTGGGCGAAGCCAATGCCGCGCTGCAGGCTGTCTACAGCAAGGATCTGATCGATCACCGGCGCCTGCGCCCCGGCCTGGAAGCGGAAACCTTCGTCGAAGACGGCCGGCTGACGGCGCTGGCCATCAAGGCGGACGCCGATCGCAGCCTGCTGGTGACGCGCACGCTGGAGGGCGGCTGGCAGGCAACGCAGCTGAACGCGAAACTGACCCCCAGCTACAAGCGGGTGGCCGCAGAGATTGACGGATCGATCTATAACGCCGCCCTGAAGCTGGGCGCGGGGGATCAGCAGGTCGTCGATTTTGCCAGCGCCTTTGCCTATGACATTGACTTTCAACGGGAAATTCACCCCGGCGACCGGTTCGAGATTTTCTTCGAGACCTTCGTGGATGAGCGCGGCAACCCCGTGCGCCATGGCGAGGTGTTGTATGCGGCGCTCGACGGGAAGGCGCTGAAGCGCGGCTTCTACCGCTTTGCGCCCAGCGATGACGGCGTGCCGGATTATTTCGACGAGAAGGGCGAAAGCGCCACGAAATTCCTGATGAAGACGCCGATCAACGGGGCGCGCATCTCCTCCAATTTCGGCACGCGGCGCCACCCTATCTCGGGCTATACCCGCCTGCACAAGGGCACCGACTTTGCCGCCCCCACGGGCACGCCGATCTATGCGGCCGGCTCGGGCACCGTGCAGCGGGCGAGCTGGAATGGCGGCTATGGCAATTTCATCAAGATCAAGCATACGCGCGGCTATGAGACCGCCTATGCCCACCTCTCGCGCTATGCCAGCGGACTGAAGCCGGGCATGAAAGTGCGCCAGGGGGATGTGATCGGCTATGTCGGCTCCACCGGCGCATCGACCGGCCCGCACCTGCATTATGAAGTGTATGTGGACGGCAAGCCGGTGAATGCGATGTCGCTGAAACTGCCGACGGGGCGCAAGCTTTCCGAGGAACCGGCCATGCTGGCCGAGTTCCTGCAGTACAAGCAGAGCATCGACTCCCTGCGCAATGGCGGGACGGGCCCGATGGCTCAACTAATGCCTCAGGAAGCGCCTGTAAGCCCCTGAACAGACATCAGAATTCTTAACCCACAGCGAGACTGGCTGCACAAGAATCTCTCCTCTGGGGCGATTCTGGTCCCTTTCTTGCTTCCTCACTGCCAGACCTAGGCCCTTCTCGGCCCCTGGATGGGAGAAACGGCATGAAACGAACGCGAAAACCGCCTCGGATTCCTGTCGCCGTACGGCGTCTGGACATGACTTCCCGTACCGCTGAACGCATCGGCGGGGGCGCGGTTATTCTCATCATCCTGGCGCTTTTCCTGCTGGTGCGGGCCGAACCGGAAACCCTGAAACCGCTGAGCCTGCTGCAGATCAACGATTTACGCGCCGAAGCGGGGCAAACCGAAACCGTGACCCGCAATGGCACGGTGACGGCCAGTGTTTCGGCTATGGATGTGCTCGAAGTGCTGGGCGCGAGCCCGGAAGATGCCACAGCCGCCGCCGTGGCGCTGCGCGACGCCTCACCCACGCGCGGCCAGCGCCTGCGCCCCGGCACGGCGCTGTCGGCTTGGTTCGAGGCGGGGGAAGACGGGCGCGAGCGGCTGGCCGGCGTCAGCGCCAAGCTGAGCCCCAAGGCAACCCTGGTGGCCAGCCGGAGCAGCGATGGCCGGTTCACGGCCAATCTTCTGTCCGCCCGCACGACCACAGCCCTGCACCGCGTTGCGGGCCGCATCGACACGAGCCTCGCTGACGCCATCATCGCCGGGGGCGGCACCCGCCAGCATGCCGACATGTTTGCCGGCCTCTTCCCCGAAGATCCTGCCCTGGCCAAAGGCGGGCGCAGGGGCGAGCGGTTTGATGCCGTGATTGAAGTGGTCACCGATGAGCGCGGCAATTTCCTGGAGGCAGGCGATCTTGTCTTTGCTGCCTTCAATGGCGCCAAAACCTCCGGCAGCTGGTACCGGTTTACGCCGGAAGATACGGGCCTGCCCGAATTCTTCAGCCGCAGCGGCATTGCGGGCGACGAATTCCTGCTGCGCGATCCGGTGCGCGGGGGCGAGATGAGCTCCGGCTTCGGCAACCGCATGCACCCCATCACCGGCGAAATGCTGCTGCATGCCGGTATCGATTTCCGCGCGCCGGTGGGTACGCCGATCCGCGCGGCGGGCTCGGGCCTCGTGACCGATATGCGCTATGGCGAAGGCTATGGCTGGTTCGTCCGCATACGGCATGAACGCGGCTATGAAACCGTTTATGCGCATATGTCCGGCTTTGCCGAGAATCTGACGCCGGGGCGCACCGTGATGCGCGGCGAGGTGATCGGCTATGTCGGCTCCACCGGTTCCAGCACCGGCGCGCATCTGCATTATGAAGTGCTGCGTAACGGCTTCTATGTGAACCCGGAAACGCTGGCGCTGCCGACGGGGCGCGACATTACCGGCAACAAGGCCGTGCTTGCCGCCTTCGAAGCCCAGCGCGACGCGATCGACACTTTCCGGAATGAAGCGGCCGGCAGCCAGCTTTTCGCCGCCACCGCCAGCACCGCCCGGATGACCAACGCCCCGGCGCCTTGAGGGGCGTCCGCGATCAGCTCAGCCGTATAAGTATACTACAGTTGACATATTGTGGATACTGGCGTATACAAAATTCGCCGGAGGCTGAATGAAAATCGAACAGACCGATGCCTTTGAACAATGGTTCGGCGGGCTGAAGGACAGAAAAGCCAAAATCCGCATCACGGCGCGACTTGTTGCGATCCAGGAGAGCGGGCATTTCGGCGACCATAAATCTGTCGGCCATAAGGTTTCGGAACTGCGCTTTCATTTCGGACCGGGATACCGGGTCTACTTCACGCTCAGAGGAGAAGAACTCGTTCTTCTTCTTGGCGGCGGAGACAAAGACTCTCAGGACAAGGATATTGCCAGAGCTGTCCGGCTGGCAGAGGAGACCGAAGGTGACAATTAAGACAAAACCTTTCCGCCCCGGCGATCATATTCAGACGGCTGAGGATGTTATTGTCTTCATTGAAGCGGCGATGGAGGAAGTCGGGCCTGAAAACATCAAGCCACTCCTTCGCGCGATCGCTGACAGCGTGGGAATGACGGCTCTCGCCGAGAAGTCTGGCCTTACGCGCGCGGGGCTTTACCGAGCCCTGAGCGAAGAGGGCGATCCGAAACTCTCGACATTGACGGCCATTCTCGACAGTCTCGGGCTTCAGCTTCAAGTGGTTCCCAAGGAAGCGGCATAACCGCATGTAAAAGCCCCGGCGCCTTCAGACGCCGGGGCTTTTGTTCGATCCGGGATGATCCCTGTCGCTTAATTCAGCGCCACCTTGCCCTTGGCGAAGGTGTTGGGCACGCCGTTGATGGAGAGGCCATCGCCTTCGACGCCGACATGGATCGTTTCGCCATCGAGGATGCGGCCTTCCAGCAGCAGGCGCGCGAGCGGGTCCTGCAGCTCTTTCTGGATCACGCGCTTCAGGGGGCGCGCGCCATAGACCGGATCATAGCCACGGGCGGCCAGCCAGTTGCGGGCGTCCAGGCTGAGATCGAGCTTCATCTTCCGGTCCTTGAGCAGCTTTTCGAGGCGGCTCATCTGGATATCGACGATATGATCGATCTCGCCGCGGCCGAGCCGCTTGAAGAAGACGATCTCGTCGATCCGGTTGATGAATTCCGGGCGGAAATGGCGGCGGATGGCGGCCATCACATGTTCGCGCGCCTGTTCGGAAACGTCACCCTCCTCCCCGCTCGCCAGCGCGTCTGCGCCGAGGTTCGAGGTCATGATGATGATCGTGTTCTTGAAGTCCACCGTGCGGCCCTGGCCATCGGTGAGGCGGCCATCATCGAGCACCTGAAGCAGCGTGTTGAAAAGGTCCGGATGGGCCTTCTCCACCTCGTCGAACAGGACGACCTGATAGGGCCGGCGCCGGACAGCCTCGGTCAGTACGCCGCCTTCATCATAACCGACATAGCCCGGAGGCGCGCCGATCAGTCTGGCCACGGAGTGTTTCTCCGAGAATTCCGACATGTCGAGCCGCAGGATGGCGGTGTCGTCATCGAACATGAATTCGGCAAGTGCCTTGGTCAGCTCCGTCTTGCCCACGCCCGTGGGGCCGACGAACAGGAACGAGCCGATAGGACGGTTGGGATCCTGCAGGCCGGCGCGGGCCCGGCGCACGGCATTGGAGACCGCGACGAGCGCATCTTCCTGGCCGACGACACGGCCCCGCAGGGAGTCTTCCATGCGCAGCAGTTTCTCGCGCTCCCCTTCCATCATCTTATCGACGGGAACACCGGTCCATTTGGAGACGACGCCCGCGATATGCTCTGGACGGACGACTTCGGAAACGAGACCGCCTTCAGCGTCCCCCTTGGCCTCAACTTCCGCAATCATCTTTTCCAGCCGCGGGATGGTGGCGAATTTCAGCTCAGAAGCCTTGGCAAGGTCGCCCTGACGCTGGGCTTCGGCCATGTCGGAATAAGCCCGGTCGAGTTGTTCCTTGGCAGAGGCGGCGCCTTTCAGCTTGTCCTTCTCCGCGCTCCAGGCCGTGGTGAGTTCGCGCGAGCGGGTTTCAAGCCCGGCGATCTCGCCTTCCAGCGTTTTCAGCCGGTCCTGCGAGGCAGTGTCTTTTTCCTTCTTGAGGGCTTCGGCCTCGATCTTCAGCTGCAGCAGGCGGCGGTCGATCTCGTCGAGTTCCTCGGGCTTGGAATCGACCTGCATCCGAAGGCGCGATCCGGCCTCATCCATCAGGTCGATGGCCTTGTCGGGCAAGAAGCGGTCGGTGATGTAGCGATTCGAGAGAGTCGCGGCGGCAACAATGGCCGCATCGGAAATGCGCACACCATGGTGGGCCTCATACCGGCCCTTCAGACCCCGGAGGATCGAGATCGTGTCTTCCACTGTCGGCTCGTCCACATAAACAGCCATGAAGCGGCGGGCAAGCGCCGGGTCGCCTTCGACATATTTGCGGTATTCGTCGAGCGTGGTGGCGCCGATACAGTGGAGTTCGCCGCGCGCGAGCGCCGGTTTCAGAAGGTTCGAAGCATCCATCGCGCCTTCAGACTTGCCTGCGCCGACAAGGGTGTGCATTTCGTCAATGAAGAGGATGATGCCGCCTTCTGCCTGCTGAACTTCGTTGAGGACGGCTTTCAGGCGCTCCTCAAACTCACCGCGGAATTTGGCGCCCGCGATCAGCGCGCCCATGTCGAGCGCGAGGAGTTTCTTGTCCTTCAGGCTTTCGGGCACGTCGCCATTGACGATGCGCAGGGCAAGGCCTTCGGCGATGGCCGTCTTACCGACGCCCGGTTCACCGATCAGGACGGGGTTGTTCTTCGAGCGGCGGGAAAGCACCTGGATCGCGCGGCGGATTTCCTCATCGCGGCCAATCACGGGATCGAGCTTGCCTTCGCGGGCGTCCTTCGTCAGGTCGCGGGCGTATTTCTTCAGCGCTTCATAGCCTTCTTCCGCATTCTGACTGTCTGCGGTGCGGCCCTGGCGCAGCTGGGCGATGGCGCCTTCCAGCGTCTTGGCGGTCACCCCGGCTGTTTTCAGAACGTCGGCTGCGGGGTCTCCGGCAAGGCCCGCAATGGCGAGCAGCAGGCGCTCGGCGGTGACGAAAGCGTCGCCGGCTTTCTTGGCGCCCGCCTCAGCGTCCTGGAAGAGTTTGGCGCCCGATTGCTCCAGGCGCAGGCCGCCTGCCCCGGCGCCGGAAACCTTCGGCAGCTTGCCAAGGGCCGTGTCGACGCCCTGCACGGCCAGCTCCGGCCGGCCACCGGCGGCGCGGATGAGGTTGGCCGCAAGCTGGTCGCGGTCTTCAAGCAGGGTTTTGAGAATGTGCGCCGGGGTCAGCACCTGATGGCCGGCGGCCAGCGCGGAGGTTTGCGCGCCCTGGATGATGGCGCGGGCACGTTCGGTATATTGGTCAAGGTTCATGGGTTCATCCCCTTCTGAAGGCAGATTTGTAATGCTTGCCGGCCCCGCTCAGCGGCAGCCGTCTCGTTGAAGCCGATGTGGGAATGCCGGGCGAAAGCTGCAAGCACTTGCCCCGCAAAACGAAACGCCCCGCCGGAAGGCGGGGCGTCGCAGTAGATTTACGTAGGCCGGTGGCGGGTCAGTCCGCACGGATCTGCCGCAGGGTGGCAATTACGACACGCATTGATGAGAGAAATGTCTCGGCGGCCTGTTCATCCAATTCGCTCAGCGCCTGCTGGTTCAGACGGGCAGCTGCCGACTTTGCCGGCCCCTCCAGTTGCCGCGCGAGATCCGTTACCCAGATCAGCCTGGCGCGGCTGTCTTCAGGATGCGGTGTCCGGACGATAAGACCGTCACGCTCCATCCGGACAAGCGTGTTGGCAAGCGTTGCCTGCTCGACGTCCAGACGCTCAACCAGGTCTGACTGAGTGAGGCCATCGCCCGCCCAGAGCTCCAGAAGCGCCATGAACTGGGCTGGGGCAAGCCCAAGAGGGGCAATCTCGACTGCCAGCTGATTGGCAAACAGCCGCGCGAGATGATTGACGAGGAAGCCCGCAGATTTTGTTTTTTCAAATGCCATGAGCCAACCGCCTAAGGAAATATAGCTTGCTGTCAATTTTTATATAGCATACTATGTATATGTTGAGCATGAAAGGCACAGCTATGACACCCCCCGCCCTGGGCACGCCTTCGGGCGTCCGCCAGAAACTCCATCCCATCGCCGGAGCAATTGCGCTGGCGACCATTCTCATCTTTTGGACATCGACGGTTATTTCGGAAGTATCGGGCGTATACCCACTTGTTCTCGCCGTGAAGATGGCGGTGCCCTGGGGCTTTCTGCTGCTCATTCCTGCGCTCGCGCTTACGGGCGCAAGCGGGGCAGCCCTCTCAAAGGGCCGTCAGGGCAAACTTATCGCGGCCAAGCAAAAGCGCATGCGGATCATTGCCGGAAACGGCATCCTGGTGCTCGTTCCTTCAGCGCTGTTCCTTGCGGTCAAGGCCCGTGACGGCGACCTGGATACCGCCTTCTATGCCGTGCAGGCCATTGAACTTGCCGCCGGCGCCGTAAACGCTTGGCTACTCAGCCTGAATATGAGGGACGGCTGGAAAATGACGGCCCGCCGCCGGCAGGCCCGTCAGTCCGGCTGACACTCAGTCGGTTGTCTCGGCTGGCGCGGCTTCCTCTGCCGATGGGCGGCGGCGGCCGCGCGAGAGGGTTTTCATCACGCCATCGGTTTCGGAAACGGCCTCGGAGGCGCCGTCTTCTTCCTTCTGGCGCGGGGCGCGCTCCTCGCGGGCCTTGTAAGGCTTGCGGCGGCCTGTGGTGCGGCTGCCCCGCTCTGCGCGGTCGCGCTCAGCCGGGGCGGCCTCTTCGGCAGCGGCTTCCTCGGCCTGCTCAGCAGACGAATCATCGGCCTCGTCATCGGTATCGATCACGCGGAGCGAATCGGCGCGCTCGCCTTCATCCTCGTGACGGGAATGGGTGGAAGTGACAACGACGGCCTCGCCCGCATCCTCTTCGCCGGTATCGGCGCCTTCGGAGGGCTGGTTGCCGCGATAATCCCGGTCACCGTTCGGGCGATTGTCGCGATCGTCGCGCCGGTCGCCCCGGTTCTGGTGCTGCTGTTGCTGCTGGTTACGCGCTTCGAGCTGCTTGGCGACGATGCGCTGATAGTGCTCGGCGAACTGGAAATAGGCTTCGGAGAGAATGCGGTCGCCGCTGGTCTGCGCGTCACGGGCATATTGGAGGTATTTCTCCAGAACCTGCTGGGCAGAACCGCGGATTTTCACGTCCGGACCGACACTCTCATAGTGGCGGTTGGGATTGTTGAAAGCATTCTGCGGATTGCCGCCTGAGCGTCTGTTGCGCCCGCGTGAGCGTTTCATTCGGGGTATCCTGTTTCAAAGTGTGCCTAAAATTGCCGGCAAGCAGTTGTCAGAACCGTTAGCTTCTGCGTGCAGGTGGGGCCTGAGTATCGACGCTGCCGTTTCAACCGATCCCTGGCGGGAGCTTGCATCTGCACCCGCAGGAAATTGCGGGCGGCCCCTCGCCGAGCCCTTATGTAACGTGGAATGCAGGGTCCGCCAAGGGAAAATGTAAGCAGAATTAACGCGGTCTGCAGCCCGCCACCCAGCGGTCATTGCTGCCCAGATCCTGACCAGTGGCGAGGCTTTCAAAGCCGGCCAGCGTCATCAGGCCCAGAACGGCCTCTTTCTGATCATAGCCGATCTCCAGCACCAGCCAGGCGCCGGGCTTCATGCCGGCAGCGCCCAGCGCAATGATCTCCCGGTAGCAGTTGAGCCCGTCCCGGCCGCCATCAAGCGCCATCAGCGGCTCATGATCGCGCACTTCCGGCTCAAGCTCGCCGATCACATCCGAGACGATATAAGGCGGGTTGGAGATGATGAGGTCCGCCTTTGGCCAGCCCTGCCAGTCTTCCCAGCTGCCGATGAAGATGGCCGAGCGATCCGTCAGGCGGTGCTTTTCCAGATTCGCGCGGGCAAGGCGCGCGGCTTCGGGGCTTGCCTCCACCCCTTCCCCGCTGGCCTCCGGGCGCTCTGTGAGCAGCGCGGCGAGGAGGCAGCCTGTGCCGGTGCCGAGATCAGCCAGCCAGAGCGGGCCATCCTTCGGCAGGCGGTCAAGCGCCGCGGTGACGACGCACTCGCTGTCGGTGCGCGGAATGAGGGCGCGCGCATCGGTGAGGATGTCGAGGCCGTAGAAATGCGTCTCGCCCATGATGTGCTGGGCCGGCTCGCGCGCGGCCCGGCGCGCGACAGCGGCGAGGAATTCATCTTCCACCGATTTGGGCACCGGCGAATTTCCGGACGTGATCAGCGCCAGATGCGACCCGCCGAAGGCATGGATCATCAGCATCATCGCTTCTGATCTGGGATTGCCGATACCTGCTTCTCCAAGTTGGCGGGCAGCGGCCCTGATCAGCGCGTCATAGGTGGGCGGTGTCACGCGCTCGCCTCAAGCGCCGCGAGACGCCGCGACTGATCTTCCGTGATCAGAGCTTCGATTACATCGCCGAGCTTGTCGCCGGCAATGATCCGGTCCAGCGAATAGAGCGTCAGGCCGATACGGTGATCGGTGACGCGGTTTTCCGGATAGTTGTAGGTGCGCACTTTCTGGCTGCGGTCACCGGAACCAATCTGGCTGGCGCGGGCCTCTGCGCGGGCGGCGTCCTTCTCAGAGCGTTCCTTTTCGTAGAGGCGGATCTTCAGCTGCTGCATCGCCTTGTCGCGGTTCACATGCTGGGATTTCTCGGAGCTTGTAACCACGATGCCGGTGGCAAGGTGGGTGATGCGCACAGCCGAGTCGGTCTTGTTGACGTGCTGGCCGCCAGCGCCGGAGGCCCGCATCGTATCGATACGGATGTCTTCGGGGCGAACCTCAATCTCGATATTTTCCGGAGCCGGCAGAACCGCGACCGTGGCGGCTGACGTATGGATGCGGCCCTGCGTTTCGGTGGCGGGCACGCGCTGGACGCGGTGGACACCGCTTTCCCATTTCATCCGCCCGAACACGCCATCCCCGGACACGTTGGCGATGATTTCCTTATAACCACCAGCGTCCCCCGGAGAGGCGTCCACGATCTCCACCTTCCAGCCCATGATCTGGGCGAAACGGGTGTACATCCGGAAGAGGTCGCCCGCGAACAGCGCGGCTTCATCCCCGCCCGTGCCCGCGCGCACCTCCAGAACAATGTCGGCCTTGTCATCGACATCCTTGGGCAGAAGCAGGATCTGCATCTCCTGTTCCAGCACTGGCAGGCGCTCGCGCAGATCTTCAATCTCCATCTCGGCCAGTTCGGCCATTTCCTTGTCGCCGGAGGCGAGCATCGCTTCGGCTTCGGCCAGGCCCTTGCGGGCCGACATCAGGTCGCGCGCCTTCTCGACCACCGGGCGGAGCTCGGCGTGTTCCTTGGAAAGGGTGATGATCTCCGTGGAGTCGGAGGTTGCGCCCATCCGGGCCTCAACCTCCTCGAACCGGTCGATCACCTGCTGAAGGCGCATCTGGGACAGGGCTGACATGCCCGCCCTTTAATCCGCTTTCAGGCGGCATGGAAGCCCGCGCCGCTGTCAGGCGAAGATACGCAGGGCTTCCTTCCCCGCCAGGAAGAACAGGCAGAATGTGCCCAGCGAGAAGACCAGGAAGCGCAGCGGCACCGAGCCGATCACGATCTGCACGAAGGAATGCACCACCCGCAGCGCCACATAGGCCCAGGCAACCAGGGTGGAGAGATTGTCCCCGCCCCCGGTGAGCGCAGCGAAGAACATGAGGGCGTAGAAGATCGTCGGCTGTTCGTGCAGGTGGTTGTAATTGTCCGCTGCCGAGCGGACATGCGAGGGAAGCTTGTCCGAATAGGTGCCCGGATGGCGCGCCTCATCCGGCTTGATGCCCGCCTTGCCGAAGGCTGGCAGGCGCAGCGCATACATCCAGATCCACAGCACGCAGGTCCAGATAACCAGCGCCAGCACCGGTTTCAGGAATTCGATTTCAGGTATTGCCATTGTTGTTGCCTCCCACAGCAGTGTTGGGAGAGATTAGGGCGCTGTCACCTGGCTTGGCAACTGAGCTGTTTTCTGCAGATGCGCCTTCAGGAAGGCCAGGAAGGCCTCAATGTCATCGTCCACGATGCTGTGGCCGCCGGGGCGCAGGAAAAAGGAGATATCGGCGGCCGGATCGAAATGGGCCATATCGTCTTTCAGGCCCGTCTCGCCATAGGCGCGCCAGACGGCGCTGGCCGCATAGGCCGCGCGATAGCTGGAATTGGGATCGGCCCAGACATCCCGGCGCGCATTACCCAGGAAGAGCGGACGCGGCGCGATCAGCGCCAGCAGGTGATGCTGATCGAAAGGCAGCGTGGCGGGGTCGGCCGCATAGGGCGCCGCGCTGGGGGCCAGCCAGTGCGGATAGGATTTCACCATCCGGTCCAGCCGCTCACCCAAGGGCGAGCGCGAGAGCGCCGCGCCGCCAAAGCCCGACTGGTGCGCGATCACGGCATCAACGCGCGGATCCCAGGCGGCCGCCAGAAGCGCGGCCTTGCCATGGCGGGAATGGCCGAGGATGGCCGTGCGATTGTTGTCGATCCGCTCGTCAGACTCCAGCGCCGTGATAACGGCCGAATAGGCATAGGCCCAGGCCATCAGCGTGCTGCCGGGATTTGGGTTTCCGCCAAGCGCCTCAATCGCGGGGCCGGCTTCGTCCTTGTCATCGGGCACGAAATCGCTCGCGTGGAAGCTGGCATAGGCAAAGCCGGCATCGAAATAGAGGTCGATGGGCGCCTCGGCGATATATTCCCCGAACACGGCGGAAATGACCATGCTGGCGAACTTGCCAAAATCCCGCACGGTGCAGGCGTCCCCATCCATGCTGGTGACGGGCTGCTCCGGAAAGGTGGCGCAGTTGGACCCGAAGGTCTGCGCAATGACGACCGGGACATGTACCGCGCCCGACGGGAAGGCCGCCACGAGCTGGAAAGTGCGCGCGCCGGGGCCTGCGCCGATGGTGATGTCCAGCTCTTCCAGCGTGCCGCGGCCTTCCAGATAGTCCGGAACGATCACCCGCCAGTCCCCAAAGCTGACCGGCAGGCCTTCCGGCCAGGCGCCATACAGCGTGTCCTGCAGTAGCCCCTTGAGGCGGGCGCGCTCGCCTGGATCGGAAACCAGCGCGGCGACATCGATCGGCGGGGTGGCGGCGGGCTTGTTGGCGGTATCCAGGCTCGCATAGTTCAGGCCGAGCATCGTGCAGCTTGACCCGACAAGAAGCAGCACACCCGCCAGAAGGCTGAGGCCGGTCCAGCGCAAAACTCTCAACACCATGAACAAACCTGGAAAGATGCCCGCTAAGGCATGTGTGCTAGCGCATTGCGGGGGCGCCTCCCAGCCCCCTTCTGTTTTCCTCTTGCAGGCGGCTGCAGTCACGATAGCGTGAGCGGATGCGGATTGTTGTTCTTCTGATTGGTGGTGTGCTGGGCCTGGCGGCGGGGGCGGTTACGGCTCTCTTTGCCGCTGGCATGTTCGGCGCGGGCGCGGGTTTCGGCGATGAAATCAATGTAAACGGCTGGAAAAGCGACTGGACCATCGGGTCCACGGCGGCCAATCCCTGGACGCGGGCGCGGGTGGCCCGCCACGGCCTCCTGGCCCTGACCAAGGAAGAAGCGGTCTATTTCACCAAGGGCGTGGACGAGGACGGCCAGCGCCTTTCCGAAGACTGCACCTATGAAGTGAGCGGGGGCGACATGCCGGGGCTCTGGTGGTCGGTGACCCTCTATGACGCCGAGAGCTATCTGCCCCTCAACAAGGATAACGCGCTCTCCTTCGACAAGACCAAGGCGGCAGCCGCCAGCGCCGGCAGCACCTGGTCCTTCACCGTGGCGGCGGATGGCCCGGAGACCGGAAACTGGGTGTCCAGCCAGAATGCCGGCACGTTCGATCTGATGCTGCGCATCTACAAACCCACGCCCGAGCTGATTGCGGCCCCTGAGGACGCGCTGCCCGCGCCGGTGATCAAACGCCTTTCCTGCGGAGGGGCTGCCTGATGCGTGCCTTCTTCACCGGGCTTGCCGCCTTTGCCGTTACCTTCCTGATTGCGCATTTCGTGGTGCTGACCGCCCTGCCGGGCAGGATCATGTCAACGGTCCGTGGGCAGATGGTCGAGCGGGGGATGCCGGTGCATGCCTGGGCGATGAGCCCGCGTGTCACCCCGGAAAGCCAGCCCGTGGTGCGCCCCTCCCCCGATCTGGCCTATGCCATCTGCCTGATTGACCTCTCCAACGGGCCGGTGGAGCTTTCCGTGCCAGCCTGGCCGGAATACGGCTCGCTCTCGGTCTTTGAGGCGGATACGGACAATGTCTATGCCAGCTCTCTGGATGCGCGCGCGGAAGGCACGCCGGGCATTCGCCGGGTGATCGTGGCACTGGAGGGGCAGGATCTCTACCAGTATGGCGAGGCCGAGCAGGTGATCGTGTCAAAGCCCGAAGCCCTCGCCCTGATACGCAGGCTGGCCCCTTCGCAAGCAGCCTATGAGGCCGCCGCCGCGCTGATCCCGGCAAGCCGCTGCGCGCCGCTGTGAAAGAGAAAATAACCACCCGCAAGCCGGTTTCCGATATTTCCCGCTTGCATAATTGAGAATCATTCTCAATTATATTCTGACAGCACAAGCTGTCGGGAGGCTGGTATGGGCGGCAAACGCATCTGTGTGATCGGCGCTGGCCCATCTGGCCTGGTCGCAACCAAGACGCTCGCGCAGGCGGGACTGGATGCCCAGTGTTTTGACCTTTCCCCCGTTGTGGGCGGCCAATGGGTGATCGACAATCCCAATGGCCGCTCCGCCGCTTACCGGTCACTAAAAACCAACACCCCGCGCCGGATGAACCGGTTCAGCGATTTTCCCATGCCGGAAGACTGGCCGGTCTTTCCCTCCGCTGCGCAGGTCGCCGAATGGCTGACATCCTATGCAGAGGCCTTCAACCTTGCTTCGCGGCTTCATCTGAACACCGAAGTTCTCAAGGCCACTCCGTTGACGGATCAAGGCTGGATTGTTCAGGTCCGGGGCCCGGACGGTACAATCCGCGATGAGGCATTCGACGCCATCCTGGTTGCCACCGGAACCTACTGGCAACCGCGCCTTCCGGTATTCGCAGGAACCTTCTCCGGAACGTTATTCCACGCGCAGCGCTACCGCGACCCGCAGACCCCCGTCGATACGGCAGGAAAACATGTGATCGTCGCCGGCATTGGCAACACGGGCTGCGAGATTGCCGTGGAAATGGCGCGGGCGGGCGCAGCTTCCGTAACCCTGTCGGCGCGCAGCGGCACATGGATCATGCCCAAGCTGGTCAACGGCAAGTCCCTTTCGGACAAGACGCCCATGGTACACCCCGAAGACCCGGTCTTGCCGGTCTTCAAACTCCTGCCCGAAAAGCTCCACCAACCGCTCTTCGCCTGGATCGCCAAGAAGGCGATCCGCAAGCAGTTCGGCGGGCAAATGAAGCGGATGGTCGAACTGGGACTTCCTCCGCCGCCGGACCATCCTTTCGACAAGCGGCCAACCGTGGCCCAGGATCTTCTGGCAGCCCTGGAGGCGGGCGACGTGCAGGCGCGCGGCGAGATCCTGGCCCTTGAAGGCCGGGAAGCCGTCTTCGCAGATGGCCGCCGGGCGCCAGCGGATGTGATCGTCTGCGCCACAGGCTTTCACCTGGCCTTCCCTTTCCTGGACGCATCCCTGGCCGACACGGCAGGCGATGATCTGCGCCTCTTTCGCGCCGTGATGTCCCCTCGCCGGCATGATCTTTTCTTTGCCGGGTTAGGAAGGCCGACTGGCGCCTTCTGGCCGGTTTCGGAAGTTCAGGCCCGTTTTGCAGCCGCCGTCCTGTCCGGCGCCTACGCCCTGCCGCCCCAGGCTGAGATCGACCGGCACGCCTCCGGCGTGAATTCGGGCAAGGCTTTCAACCCGGCGCTTTACGCACGCGCGATGCGGAACGAGATGAGGCGCGGAGCGGCGCGCCGGCAGCGCTGAGTTCCCGCCTATTCGGCGGGCACTTCCGCCGTTTCGGCTTCACGTTGCGCCTTGAGGCGGGCGGCCTTTTCTTCGACCAGCTTGACGATATGTTCCACCATATCGGCGTTCGAGACGTTATGGTCTGCCCGTCCGTTGACGAACATCTTGCCGCTTTCCTTGCCGCCGCCGGTAAAGCCAAGATCGGTCATCGCCGCCTCGCCGGGGCCGTTGACCACGCAGCCGATGATGGAGAGCGAAATCGGCTCGGAGACATGCGCCAGGCGCTTCTCCAGCGTCTCGACCGTGCGGATCACGTCAAAGCCCTGGCGCGCGCAGCTCGGGCACGCCACGATATTGACCCCGCGTGTGCGCAGGCCGAGGGATTTGAGCATCTCGAAGCCGACCTTCACCTCCTCTTCCGGCTCAGCCGAAAGCGAGACGCGGATCGTGTCGCCGATGCCCGCCCAGAGCAGCGCGCCCATGCCGATCGAGGATTTGACCGTACCCGTACGAAGTCCGCCGGCCTCAGTGATGCCAAGGTGCAGCGGCGCATCAGTGGCCTCGGCAAGGGCCTGATAGGCGGCAACGGTGAGGAACATGTCCGACGCCTTCACCGAGATCTTGTAATCATGGAAGCCGAGATCATCGAGGATACGCGCGTGATCAAGCGCGCTTTCCACCATCGCGTCCGGGCAGGGCTCGCCATACTTCTCCAGCAGGTGCCGCTCCAGGCTGCCGCCATTGACGCCGATCCGCATTGAGCAGCCATTGGCGCGCGCCGCAGCGACGACTTCCTTCACGCGCGCGGGCGAGCCGATATTGCCGGGATTGATCCGCAGGCAGGCCGCGCCCGCATCCGCCGCCTCGATGCCGCGCTTGTAATGGAAATGGATGTCGGCCACGAGCGGAACTGGCGAGGCTTTCACGATCTCGCGCATGGCCTGCGTCGACTCTTCGGTCGGGCAGGAGACGCGCACGATGTCGGCGCCCGCTTCGGCGCAGCGCAGGATCTGCGCGATGGTGGCGGCCGCGTCCTCGGTCGGGGTGTTGGTCATCGTCTGCACGGCGATGGGCGCGTCCCCGCCCACCAGCACATTCCCCACCCGCACCTGACGGGACTTGCGGCGCTCGATATTGCGCCAGGGACGGATCGGATTGTGGCTCATGAGGCGTCTCGCACGGGCTTGGACTCATCGGCAGATGAGGTCAGGCCAGATGTGGCGCGTGGAACGCGCCCCGTAAAGGCCTCAAGGTGTCGCCTTGGTGCTCCCGGTGGCAGCCACTTCCGGCGGCGCGAGAAGTTCGGCGGCACGCGGCAGCTGTTCATCGACCGACAGGGAGAAGACCTGCGCGCCTTCCGGCCCGACCGTTCCGACCACCACATCGCCCACACGCCACTGGAAATCGCCGCCATTGCGGGCCGAGACGGTCCAGCCGGCATTGAGGCGCGGGAAGAAGGTTTCGCCCTCTGCCAGGGTGCGGCTGAGGAAGATGGTGCCATCGGCGCCGCGCACTTCCAGCCAGCCCTGACGGACGGCCACGATCTCCAGCGGCAGATCGACCGCCGGGCGCGTTTCGGTGCGCACATTGTCAAACAGGCTGTCCCGCGCGCCGGAAACGGCCACCGGGGCCTCGCTCAGCGGCTCCTCGGGGGCATTGTTCATCATCACCATGGCGGTGACGCCTGCCGCAATCACGGCGGCCAGCATGGCGGCGCCCGCGACGATCAGCGGCCATTTGGTGCGCTGTTTCTGGATCTGGCCGATCTTGGGCACCGGCGCGGCCGTCTTGACCTCATCCACGCCGCCACATTCCCGGGTGTAACGCTGCACCACTTCCTGCTCGGGCAGGCCCAGATAGCGCGCATAGGTCAGCAGATAGGCCTTCAGATAGCCCGGGGCGATGGACTGCACCTCCATCCGCTCGATCCCCATGAGGAAATTCTCGCGGATGCGGGTTTCCTTGGCGATGTCGGTCAGCTGGAAGCCGAGGGCTTCGCGGACGCGGCGCAGCACCTGCCCCATGCGAAGGGCTTCACCTTCATATTCGGCGGTGCGGAAAATCTCTTCAGCGCGGACACGGCCCTCGCGCACTTCCAGCTCCCGCGCGGCGCGCGGCGAGATGGGCGTAACATTCGAACGGTCCGTTCCGTTTTCAGCCACAGTTGCTTCGGACTTCTGTCCGTCCTCTACCGGTTCAGGCGTCATGATGTGTGCCATATTCTACCAGTCTCTTCGACCGCTGCCATATGGGTATCAAATTTGGCAAAAAACGGTCCAGGCCAAGAAAAATCCGCCATCATCCCGTCTAAATCCGGCTTCAGGTGTCCGGTATATCCGCCCCATGCTCTAGTGCTATCCTTAACACTTGGTTACGGAACGCTTCGTTCGGCTCATTCAGGGCTTGATCCAGCCCGCGCCGGAACCCTGCCAGATCAATGGAGCGCAGGGCCTGCTTGACCGGGCCAATGGAGGACGCCGACATCGACAGGCTGGTATAGCCGAAAGCGGCAAAGCAGAAGGCCGCCAGCGGCGTGGCCGTCGCCTCACCGCAGACCGACAGCCGGATACCGGCGGTCTGGCAGGTCTCCGCCACCATCCGCAGGAAACGCAGCGCCGAGGGGCTGATCAGGGCGTACCGGTCTGACACAGACGGCGTCATCCGGTCTGCCGCGAAGAAGAACTGCAGAAGGTCGTTGGTGCCCACCGACAGGAAATCGATCTCACCGGCGAGATCCGGCAAGGCAAAGGCCAGGGCAGGCGTTTCCAGCATCACCCCGATTTCCAGCTTCGAAGGCTTCTGGCCGGTCCGCTTCAGCGTCCAGGCCACTTCTTCCTCAAGCAGGGCGCGCGCCTCGCGGAACTCTTCCGGGGTGGTGACCATCGGGAACATAACCGTCAGCGCCCCCTTCCCCGCCGCGCGGACGAGCGCGCGCAGCTGGCGGCGGAAAAGGCCCTTGTGATCGAGCGCAAACCGGATCGACCGCCAGCCCAGCGCCGGGTTTTCCTCGCGGAGCTGGTTGAGGATAGGCAGCACCTTGTCGCCGCCGAGATCGAGCGTGCGAAAGATCACCGGCTTGCCCGCCGCCCGGTCCAGCACCCGGCGGTAGAGCGCGATCTGATCTTCCAGGCGCGGCAGGGTTTCGGAGACGAGGAACTGGAACTCGGTGCGGAAGAGGCCAACCCCGTCTGCCCCGGCCTGATCCATCATGTCGAGATCAAGATCGAGGCCGGCATTGAGCATCAGCGAAACGGCCTTGCCGTCTTTTGTCTGCGCCGGAAGGCCGCGCAGGCTGGCATAGACGGCCTGACGCTCCGAGCGCAGCGCCACGCGGGACTTGTAGGCGTCATACACCGCATCATCGGGGCGGATATGCGCCTGGCCCTGCTCCGCATCGACGATCACATAATCGTCCTGCTCGATCAGCGTGGTCAGCCCCTCGATGCCGCCGATGGCGGGAATGGACAGCGCGCGGGCCACGATCGCAGCATGGGAGGAGGCGGCGGCCTCTTCCATCAGGATGCCCTTGAGGCCCAGCTTGGCATATTCCAGCAGCTCTGCCGGGCCGAGGCGCCGGGCCACGAGCACGCTGCTCTCGCCGGTGATCTGGGGTTTGCTCTCTTCCCCCCCGAGCACGCGCAGCAGGCGGTTGTCGAGATCTTCCAGATCATGCAGCCGCTCGCGCAGGTAAGGATCGCGCGCGGCCTGCAGCTTGGCGCGGTGTTCGCGGCGGGCCCGGTCGACCGAGGCTTCTGCCGACAGGCCCGAGCGCACGCCCTCCTGCAGCTTCTCGGCCCAGGACGAGTCATGCGCCAGGAGGCGGTAGGCCTCCATCACATCGCGCGGGTCTTCGCCGAGCGCGGCCCCGTCGATCAGCATCATCCGGTCAATGGAGGCGCGCAGATCCTTGAGGCCCTGCTCCAGGCGGAGGGCTTCCTCTTTCTGGTCTGCGGCAAAGAAACGGGCAGCCGGAACGACCGGATCGTGCAGCACGGCGCGGCCATAGCCGAGGCCTTCGCAGAAGATGCGCCCGCGCAGATTGCCGCCATTCTGCCCGCGGGCGCGCCGCTCGGGCTGGGCACTGGACTGGTCTTCGCTGATCCGGTGGACAATTTCGGCCAGAACCATGGCGATGGTCTGGAGGGTTTCGACCTCTTCATCGCGGTAAACCCGCTCGGTGCGGTTCTGCACGACGAGGACGCCGATCACCCCGCCGGTGCGCAGGATCGGCACACCCAGGAAAGCGTGGAACGGGTCTTCCCCCGTTTCCGGCCGGTAGGAGAAAGCCGGATGGCGGGGCGCATCTTCAATGGCAATCGGCTCGGCCGTTCGGGCGACATAGCCGACAAGGCCCTCGGAGGCGCCCATGCGCGTCTTGTTGACGGCTTCGGGTTTGAGACCCTCGGTGGCGATCAGCAGCAGGGTGCCATCGGCCTCGCGGTGATAGATCGAGCACACATCGGCGACCATGGTGGACGCGATCAGATGCACGACCTGATCAAGACGCGAACGGGTCTCTCCATCCTCCGCCATAACCTGGCGAAGGCTGTTCATCAGAACTCGGGTGGCCGGCAGATTATACGGCATGTTCCCCCGGTCTACGGTGACCCGTCAGTCTGCGTCCAGCCCGAATGCTGTATGAAGTGCCCGGACCGCCAGTTCTGTATAAGGCGCCGCGATCAGAACGGAAATCTTGATCTCGGAAGTGGCGATGACGTCGATGTTGATGCCTTTCTCTGAGAGGGCAGTGAACATCTTTTCGGCAACACCGGTGTGGCTTTTCATGCCAACGCCGATGATCGAGATTTTCGAGACATCGCGGGTCACCTCGATCCGCTCATAGCCGACTTCGGCCTGGAGCTTCTCAAGCGTGTCACGCGCAAACGGGCTGTCCCGGTCGGTGCAGGTGAAGACGAGGTTTGCCTTGGAGGCTTCGCGCGAGGACGCCTGGACGATCATGTCCACGTTCACGCCGGCGCGGGCCAGCGCGGAGAAGATCTTGGCCGAGGAGCCGGGCTTGTCGGGCACGCCATACAGCGTGACCTTGGCCTCATCCCGCGAATAGGCAACGCCGCTGACGACCTGTTTTTCCACGATCTCTTCCTCTGAACAGACGAGGGTGCCGGGGCTCTCCTCGCCGGGTTTCACAAAACTGGACAGCACGCGCACCGGCACGCCATGGTTCATCGCCAGCTCGACCGAGCGCGTCTGAAGCACTTTGGCGCCAAGCGAGGCCATTTCGAGCATTTCCTCATAGGAAATCTTGTCGATGCGCTGGGCCTTGGGAACGATGCGGGGATCGGTGGTGTAGACCCCGTCCACATCGGTATAGATGTCACAGACCTGCGCGCCGAGGGCGGCGGCGACAGCCACGGCGCTGGTATCAGACCCGCCCCGGCCGAGCGTGGTGACGCGGAACTCGTCGGTCACGCCCTGGAAACCGGCGACGACGGCGATCTCGCCGCTATCAACCGAATCGGGCAGCGAGCTGTCATCAAAGCCCATGATGCGGGCGCGGCCATGGCTGTTATCGGTCTTCAGGCGCAGCTGCCAGCCGAGCCAGGACCTGGCCTTCAGGCCGCGGCGGCGCAGCGCCAGCGCCAGGAGGCCTGCGGTGACCTGCTCCCCGGAGGCGACGACCACGTCATACTCGTCATCATAGAGATGGCGGGGCAGATCCTTGCCGGCCGCCCCGTCCGCCAGGGCGACGAGCTTGTTGGTCTCGCCCGACATGGCCGAGACGATGACAGCCATCTTCTCGCCTTTCGCCGCCCGAGCGGCTACGATCTCCGCCACATTCGCAATACGGTCGAGATCGCCGACCGAGGTGCCGCCGAATTTGAGTACTGTCCGCGCCATTTCGCCCCAAATACCTTCTGGCCCCTTGAGGCCCGCTCATTTATCGGCCCCTCTAGAAGAAAGTTCGGCCGGGATCAAACAGGATTGCTAAACAATGGCGAGAACAATTGCCGCGTCTGATGCCCCGCCGGTCACCCCCAGCATAGACCCTGCGGAAGTTGCAAAATTTTCGGCCATGGCGGCCGATTGGTGGAACCCCGATGGCAAGTTCAAGCCGCTCCACCGGTTCAACCCCACCCGGCTGAGGTTCATCCGGGAGACGGCCGAGCGGCATTTCGGCCTGCCGCCCCGGCAATTGCGCCCGCTGGAAGGGCTGCGCCTGCTCGACATCGGCTGCGGCGGCGGTCTCGTTTCCGAACCGATGGCGCGGCTGGGCGCGTCGGTCACCGGGGTCGACGCCTCGGAAGCCAACATCAAGACCGCCCTCACCCATGCCGCCGAGCAGGGGCTGAAGATTGATTACCGCGCCGGCACTGCCGAGGGCCTGCTGGCCGCTGGCGAGGCGGCGTTCGATATCGTGCTGAACATGGAAGTGGTCGAGCATGTGGCCGACCCGGCGCAGTTCCTGATGGATACCGCGCGCCTCGTGCGCCCCGGCGGGCTGATGATTGTCGCGACGCTGAACAAGACGGCCAAGGCGCTCGCCACGGCGGTCATCGGCGCTGAATACATCCTGCGCTGGCTGCCGCCGGGCACGCATGACTGGTCGAAATTCCTGGCGCCGGAAGATGTTTCCGGGCCGCTGGAAAGCGCCGGCCTGGAAACCGAGCCGGCCATCGGGGTGAGCTTTCAGCCGCTGAGCGGCGCGTGGAAACTCTCCGGAGATACCAGCGTGAACTATATGGTCGTTGCCCGGAGGCCTGCCGCATGATCGCCCTTCCCTCCCCCGCGACCGTTCACGGCTTCTGGTTTGGCGGATCGGCTTCGTCCCCCGATGTGCTCGAAACCCACGCCCCGCTCTGGTTCAATGGTGGAGACGCCTTCGACCGGCTGCTGACCGCGCAGTTCCAGCCGCTGCTGGAAACGCTCTCGGCCGGGCCGCTGGCGCATGGCTGGGCCGCACGCGGCGCGCGGGAGCGCCTGGCGGCGATCATCGTGCTGGACCAGATGAGCCGCAACATTTTCCGGGGCAGCCCGCGCGCCTTTGCGCAGGACATGCTGGCGCTTCATCTGTGCAAGGAAGGCCTCGCCGCCGGGGAGGACCGCGCGCTGTCCGAAGCCGAGCGGGTGTTCTTCTATCTGCCGCTGGAACATTCCGAAGCGCTGGCCGACCAGGAGCGGTCAGTGGCCCTCTTCACCCGCCTGGCAAATGAGGCGCGCGATGCGTTCCGTGACTTTACAAAGACCACGCTGGACTATGCGCATCAGCATCTCGACGTGATAGCCGAGTTCGGCCGCTTCCCGCATCGCAATGCCGCTGTGGGCCGCGAAAGCACGGACGCAGAGAAGGAATGGCTGGCCGAGGGCGGCGGTTTCTGACCTCAGCTGCCTGCGGCGCCTTCCGCCGGGCCTGAAGCAATCTCTACACGGCCTTCCAGCTTGCGGGCGGTTTCTTCCTGCACTGCGCGGGTAAGCGGATACCGGCGCGCCAGCTGGCCGGCCAGCAGATAGAGAAGCCCGGGAAGGAAGCCGAACACCAGGACGAGGCCAAAGGTTGCCCCGTCCGAATTCTCCTGCCCCGGACGGAAGCCCGCAATCCGGCCAACCAGGAAATATCCTACGCCGAAGGCAATGCTGGAGCCGACCTTGTTGAAGCTGGTCAGCAGGGCATAGAAATTGCCCGCCCGGTTCTCGCCGGTCTGGGCGGCCTGCCATTCAACCACATCTGCCGTCATGGCGCGCGACAGGAAGATCGGCGCGCTGAACGGAATGCCCGCAATCAGCGAGGCAATCAGGAAGGTGGTGAAGTTGCTGAAGGGCGCCAGCGGGATGAAGGCGATGAAGGCAATGCCGGAAAAGGTTGTGGCAATGAAGAAGGCGTTGCGCTTCTCGGTCCTCTTGGCCAGCCAGAGCCAGAATGGCAGAGCGAGGATTGCCATGACGAAGAACAGCATCAGCGTCATGCTGGTCTGCGCGTCATTGGCCCCGAAGGCATATTCGGCCACGAAGAGGAAGTTTGCCGCCGTTACGGAGATGGCCGTGGAGACGAGCAGCTCCATGGTCACCAGGCGGCTGAACATCGGCCCGCGCAGCGCTTCGATCAGTGGACGGATTTCAAACTTCTCGACAGACTTTGACTCGCCCCGCAGGCGCGGGTCGGGCACGAAGAAGCAGGAGAGCGCGGCGGCAATTGGCAAGGAGAGGATCATCATCCAGCCCATCACGGCCACCTGGCCAAACCGGTCTGCCTCCACGCCAAGGGTGGAGAGGATCAGCGGAACCGCAAGCAGGACGAGCATCGAGAGGACCGAGACGATCTCCGGCCAGAGGAAAAGGCGCGAGCGGTCGTCATAGTCACTGGCAATCGCCGGCACCCAGGAGGAGCGCGATGTCTGCAGCAGCGTAAAGCCGACATAGAAAACCAGCATCCAGCCGATGAAATAGCCCGGCCCTGCCCCGACGGGCGGCATGTAGACGAAGAAGGTGGAGATGCCGAGCACCGGCACGCACAGGATGATCCAGTGGCGCACCCGGCCGAGCGGCGTGCGGTAGCGATCAACCATATAGCCCATGACCGGATCGGTCACGATGTCCCAGAACCTCAGGAGCATGAACAGGAGGCCCGTCAGCTCCAGACCAAGGCCAACGCCATGGGGCGCTTCATTGGCGTAGAGCGGGGCAAGATATACGCCCAGCGGCAACCCGACACCGGCGATGGGTATACTGAGGGACGCGAACGCCAGCACCCGCGGAAACGACAAACGCTTTGACTGTGATTGGGACATGCGCCGCACAGTGCCTTGAGCGAAGGTGACGGCCAAGTCATTTTTTAAATCTCCGGTCGCTTGACGTGGCGGCGATGCCACGCAAACTGCAGCACCAAAAGCAGAGGGAGGATGCGGCGCCATGATCCGCAATATAGTGATTGGCCTGGGAGCCATCATCGGCATCGTCATTGCCGTCGTCCTGTTCCGCACGGCTAGCTATGGCGCAGAGCCGGTTGGCGGGCGGGTTGAGCTTCCCGCCGCGCCGGCCATCTCGTCTGAACGCGGCGCACAAAATCTTTCCGCCGCGATCCGCTTCCGCACCATCACGGTGGCCCCCGGCGATCCTCGTCCGGGTCAGGAGGAACCGTGGATCCAACTGCATCAATGGCTGGAGGAAACCTACCCCGCTGCGCATGCTGCAATGCAAAAAGAACTGGTGCCCGGCACGCTGACGCTGCTCTACACCTGGGCCGGATCTGACCCGACGCTGAAACCAATTCTTCTCATGGCCCACCAGGATGTCGTGCCGGTAAATATCGGCACCGAGGGCGACTGGACGGGCGCGCCCTTCGATGGCGACATCGTGGACGGCTATATCTACGGGCGCGGAACGATTGACGACAAAGGCTCGCTGGTTGCGCTGATGGAGGCCGCCGAAGCGCTGGCCGCATCAGGCTTTCAGCCGCGCCGCACCGTCTATTTCATGTTCGGGCATGACGAGGAAGTTTCCGGATCGGGCGCGGAGACAGGCATAGCCCTGCTCAAATCGCGCGGCGTCGAGCCGGAAATGGCGCTGGATGAAGGCTTCATGATCGTGGACCCCTCCCCGCTGACGGGCAAGCCGATGGGGTTCATCGGCATCGCCGAGAAGGGATATCTGACGCTGGAAATCATCGCCACCGGCGAGGGCGGGCATTCTTCCACGCCGCCGCGTGATTCGGCGGCCGTGCGCCTTGCCCGCGCGGTGGTGGCGCTGGACGACAATCAGATGAAAGCGGATTTCAGTAAACCTCCGGTGTCTGACCTTTTCCGCTCGGCGGCCAATGACATGCCCTTCATGCAGAAGATGGCGTTTGCCAATCTCTGGCTCTTTGAAGGCATGATCGATCAGCAGATGAGCGGGATTGCGGCGGGCAATGCGATGATCCGCACGACCACCGCGCCGACGATGCTGGCAGGATCGGCGAAGGAAAACGTTCTGGCCCAGCGCGCCAGCGCAATGGTGAACTTCCGCATACACCCCAACAATACCGAAGCGGATATTATCGAGCATGTCCGCACGGTGACAGCCGGGATCGAGGGCATCGAGATCAAGGTTGGGCAGCAGGGCATTCGCGGTGAGGGCGCTTCGCCGGTTTCGCCTACGGACAATCTTGCCTATGCGGTTCTCGCCAGCGTGGCCGAGGCAATCTCCGGCGGCGCGCCCGCGGCGCCGGGCCTGGTGCTGGGGGCGACGGATGCGCGCTATGCCAGCGCGATCACGCCGAATGTCTATCGCTTTGCCCCGGCCATCATGTCTCCCGACGATCTGACCGGGTTTCACGGCACGAATGAACGCCTGGCGGTGGAGAATATGGGCCGGCTGGCGACGGGCTATGCCCAGATCATCCTGGCAATGGACGCGGGGGAATAAGCCGGCAGCGGCGGCCGGAACGCGCGGCCGGTTTTGGGGAAAGGGCGGAAGGCCCTCACCTCCCACCGCCTTTGGCGGCGGGCCCCTCCTCTCCCGGAGGGAGAGGGGTTTTGCGTTGCGCTTGGGGGAAGTCCCAACGGCGCTCCAACGCCTCAGGGCACCAGGACGACCTTGCCGACGACTTGCCGGCTGCGCATCATGTCGAAGGCACGGGGCCAGTCTGCCAGGGGGATCTCGGCGTGGATGCAGGGTTTCACCTTGCCTTCTTCGGCCCATTTCCAGATGGCTTCGAGATTCTGGCGGCCTTTTTCCGGGAACTGACGGCCATATTCACCGGCGCGGACGCCGACGACGGAGAAGCCCTTGATAAGCGGCATGTTCACGCTGATCGTAGGGATGCGGCCCGAGGTGAAGCCGATGACGAGCAGACGGCCATCAAAGGCGATGCAGCGGACGCTTTCATCGAACACATCGCCGCCAACCGGATCGTAGATCACGTCTGCCCCGCGCCCGCCGGTCAGCGCCTTGACCTCTTCGCGGAACCCGCGCGTAACATTGATGACGTGATCGGCGCCGCGCGCCTTCACGACTTTCAGCTTTTCATCCGAGGCCGAGGTGGCGATGACGGTGGCGCCGAGCAGCTTGCCCACTTCAACCGCCGACATGCCGACGCCGCCGCTGGCGCCGTGGACAAGCAGGGTTTCGCCCGGCTGGAGATTGCCGCGCAGGACGAGGGAGACATAGGCGGTGAGGTAAGCCGCGCCATAGGCAGACGCCTCCGCGAAACTGAGCGCGGCGGGCTTCTTGCGCAGGCCGGCCGCAGGCAGGACAAGGTATTCGGAGAAGGCGCCGATGCGGCTGCCCCCGGCGACTTCATCGCCGGGCTGAAACTCCGTTACCCCCTCCCCGACCGCATCCACCACGCCGGCCAGTTCCATGCCGAGGGTGAAGGGAAGCTCCGGCTTCAGCTGGTATTTTCCTTCCGTCATCAGAAGGTCTGGGAAGTTGAGGCTGGCGGCCTTTATGGCCACGCGCACCTCGCCCGCTTTGGGCTGAGGCAGAGGCAACTCTTTCAGGCCCGTACCGGCAAAGTCCGGGGCCAGTTCACTGACAACAAGAGATCTCATTATTTTTTGGCCGCATACATATCATGGACCATCCGGGCGATTTCGGCGCAGGCGGCGCGCGAGCCCGGCGAGAGGAAGGTGAAGGCGGTAAAGGCGTGGGCGAGAGCGTCGTAGCGCTTGTGCTTTACCTTCACGCCAGCAGCCTTCAGTCGTTCGGCATATTCATCCCCCTCATCCACCAGCGGATCATGCCCGGCGGTGATGACGACGGCAGGCGGCAGGCCGGTGAGATCCTGCTCCTGGCCGGGCGAGACGTTGAGATCGGTATAATCGAAGCCTTCGGGGAGATATTGCTTCATGAACCAGTCCATCGTGTCCTGGCTTAGGGAGAAGGTGTTTCCGAAGGCGGTCTTGGAAGGATAGTGCTTCGAGATGTCGATGGCCGGATAGATGAGCAGCTGGAGCGCGGGCAGCGGGCCACCTTCACGTTTCATCCGCTGACTGATGATGGCGGAGAAATTGCCGCCCATGCTGTCGCCGCCCACGGCCGCCTTGCCCGCCGGGGCGCCGTATTTCTCCGCATTCGCCACGCCCCATCTATAGGCGGCAAAGCAATCATTGAGGCCCGCCGGGAAGATATGCGGGGGCGCGAGGCGGTAATCGACGGAAAGAACAGGCGCCTGGGCGCCCTGGGCGAGCATGCCGCAGAAGGCGTGGCAGGTGTCCATATCGCCGATGACGCCGCCGCCCATATGGAAATAGACGATCAGGGGGTGACGCGGATCCTGCGAGGCGGGCGTGTAGAGGCGCACGGGGATCTGGTTTGCGTCCGGCCCCGGAATGGTGAACTCCTCAACGCCGACACCGCCGGGCAGCTTATCCTGGAAGAGGGCAAGCTGGGCTTTCACCGCCTGCTGGACCATCTCTGCCGGCAGGGTGGACATGGGCGGGGCGTTGCGGCCATTCCAGGCGACGAGCTGGAGCTGTGGCTCCAGCGTGCGGCCTTCGGTGGTCATGGGCTTGCCGCCGGCCATATTCACGATCATGCCACCCGGCAGGCTGGCGATCGCCTTGGCGATCACGCGCTGAAGGCTCATGGAACTTCCTCCCTCTTGTCTCTCTGAGGGGAGAAGGTGACGGCATTTTCGCCCGCCGCCAAGGGGTTCCCCGGCGGCGGGAGACTTATCTCTGCGCGTCGAGCGTTTTCATGCCCGAAAGCAGCAGCGTGCAGGCAAAATGCGTGGCGCCTTCGACATCGATGGGCCGGCGCTTGAGCATGTAATCGCCCATCTCGCGGGCAATGCCGATGGCGGCGGCGGTGAGGTATTCGGTGTCGACGGTTGGCTTGATGCCCTGTTTTTCAAGGATGTGTTCCAGGTCCGCCCGGATTTCCTGGGCCACGGCCTGCATTTCAGGCGTATCGACGCGCACGCCGATCAGGGCGATATGGGGCGCGCCATTGTCGATGGCCTCTTCATTCTCCCGCGCGATGAAGCCGAAATAGGCGCGGTAGGCGTGTTCCATATAGTCTTCGAGGTTTTCGGCGCGGGCGCGGACATCGGCCAGCCGGTCGCGGAAACGCTGGGTGGAATCCTCGGCGATGGCCTGGAAGACTTCCTCTTTCGACTTGAAATAATTGTAGAAAGTGCCCGAGGCGAGCTGGGTTTCGCGGATAATGTCGCGCACCGTGGTGGCCTCAAACCCGATGCGGGCGAAGACCTGGCGGCCGGCCTGCAGGATGGCGCGGCGGTTGGCAGCCTTGGTGCTGGCGCGCTTGCCGGAGAGGGGGGCTGGGAGTGTGGTATCGGCCATGGAGAGTCTTCCCGAGTGATATGGGCTGACACTGCACCCGGCGTCATCTCGCGTCAACTTTGCGATCTCGTAGAGCAGCCATGCGTCCGGCATTGGTCAATCTCCGCCCTGCCCCGGCCCGATCCAGGCCATATCCCGGCCTGAGCGGGACCGTTCATGAACCCCTCCCAGCATAGATGGGACACTTTGCGCCTGAAGGGCGCAAGTCCGGAAAGTTACGTATTGCCTACAGGATTTCGTCCGATGGGCGGCCGGGACGGCTTTTATAGCCGGGGATGGACCAGCCGAACTTCATCGCCCCGCCCCGGATGGCGAAGGCGACGAGGGCGGCGGGGATGGCGGCGGCCATGACAGGCAGGCCGGCGAGGTGCAGCCCGGTATAGGTGGCCGCGCCGGCGAGCGCCGCGGTGATGTAGATTTCCGGGCGCAGCAGGATGCAGGGCTCGCCGGCGAGCTGGTCGCGCAGGATGCCGCCGAAGCTGGCGGTGATGACGCCCATCACCACGGCGATGACCGGAGAGCCGGTCGCCTCCAGCGCCTTCCACGCGCCGAACACGCAATAGGCGCCCAGGCCCACGGCATCGAGCCAGAGGAGCAGCTTGTAGCGGGACTCAAAGAGGTGGGCGGTGAAATAGACCAGCACGGCGGTGACGAGGCAGATCATCAGATAGTCGTGATTGACCACCCAGAAGACGGGCACATCGAGGATGAGATCACGCACCGTGCCGCCCCCTACCCCGGTGAAGGCGGCGAAGAACAGGAAGCCGATGATGTCGAGCTGCTTGCGCGACGCCGCCAGCGCGCCGGTGGCGGCGAAGACGGCGATGCCGGCATAGTCGAGGATCAGGATGGGGTTCATGGCGCGCTCCCTGTGCTTGAGGCAGAGGGATGGGGGAGAGCGGCGGGGGCGTCAATTGGGGGCAAATTCAACCCCACTTAATCAACGCCCGACTACCATTCCTGCAGTTCCTCAGCGTAGTCATGAAAATCCGGTGGCCATTGCCTGCGGACCTTTGCGTCCAACGCATCTATTGTAACTTTAAATGACACATGAAGCGTGGATATCGCTTCATCGATACTGCAAATATCTCCAATATGTGACTCTCGGCCTCGACCGTATTCATACGCTCTGTCTACCAACTTTCTAAGACAAAGAGTGTCGTAAAAAAGCTGGACAATATCCAGCTCCGATATCGATCGAGCGGCATCCGTTGAACGTTGGAGAAGTCGGTTGAACCGAGATTCATAAATTTGCCCCCAAGCAAGTATTCCTGCAAGCTTTTTGGCGTCCTCTAAATGACAACATTCGATTGTGCTACTTAACTTGGAAGCAGCGGAGTTGGGGTAGGAAGGAACGTCCACAGCAACGAAATCGCCACCTTCATCTAAGAATTTCCGAAGCTCATGAATTCGAGCTAAACAATTATCCGTATACTTTGCATATTCTGACAACGCCGAAGGCAGAGCGGCCCTCAAGGCTCGCGATCTGCGTTTTAGTCGATCTTCTTCAAGTGCGTTCTGTTGAGAAATTTGATCCCTAATTGCTCGAACTGTTATGAATGCCGCCAAAATGGCAAAGCTGCCAGCAATCAACGCTTGGTCCAAATATATCCAATAGAGCGGATATGAAATATAATTTGGCAACCAATCAACGGGTCCCATGCCGATATCCTGCCCCTCCCTCTTATGCTAACTTCATAAATCGATTCTCCAAAGATAATGCTGCGCTGAAATTAGTCAGCGTATAAGCTGTAGGTAGCGGCAGATAGATATTGCAATTAGCTTCTCCGGGATGGGCACTCTGACGGGCTTTGCCCGTCGAGTGTGACGAGAGGGTAAGGATTGTTCGCCAACCGCTTTGCAGCGGTTGGCCTTCTCGGGGAAATCGCAGGGCGATTTCGGGTCCCTCGAAGCCCCCTCCGTCCGCTTCGCGGCCACCTCCCCCGCTGCGCAGGGGAGGATTGCGTTGCACTTCATTGAGGGGGCGCGGTGATATCCTCCCTTGCGAAGCGGGGGAGGTGGATTGCGCGGGACGCGCAAGACGGAGGGGGCCTTGTGACGGAGGGAAGGTCCCGGACAACCGCTTTCGCGGTTTCCGGGATGACACGGGGTTAGACGGTGGCGGCCTTCCCGTCCACACGCTCCGCCAACTGACGATCCCGTTTCATCCGGCGGCGGATGGCGAGGATCATGCCGAAGGTGACGCGGATGAGGATCAGGAGGAGGACGCCCATCAGGGGTTCGTCCGTGCCGAAGGCGAACATGGCGCCCAGGATGATGGCGACGTGCAGGGTGACGATGCGGCCATAGGGGGCGGTCATTTCGGCGTCGAGCCTGGCGCGGGTGATCTCTCCGCGGGCGATGAAGTCTGTCAGGAAGACAGCGAGGTTTGCCGCGAGGATGGCGCCGAGGAACCAGAGCATGTGGGGCCCCGTGCCCAGCGCCCAGGTGATGAGGCCCTGGGGCGAGGGCAGGCCGATTTCCTGGTTCGAGAAATTTGCGATGAAGACGCCGTGACCCCAGCAGAAGGCGCCGTAATGGACGCAGAAGAAGGGCACGAGAAAGAAGACAGCCGCCCCGCCTATCATTCCTTTGCTGAGCTGGGTGAGGCCGGCCCCCAGCATACGGGCGGCGGCGAAGAGGCCGATGACGAGGTTTTCCAGCCAGTAAAGCGCCACCAGCGGCGTGGCGCCCCAGCCGAACTGAAAGATGGCCCAGATGGGCAGGAGATCAACCGCCAGATTGAGCCAGGACAGCGGATCGGCATAGGCGCGCGCGATCAGCGATGGCGTGTATTTTCCTGTCATGGCGGCCCCCTGCCCCGATCCCCGCCGGGGAGCGTTGCAGATCAGTATCCGGCCTGCAACGCCCCTTCATAGGGGGGGAAGGAGAAGGGATCGTGCGAGGTGAGGCCGTAGGAGCCGCTGGGATTGTCGATATTGCCGGTGAGAATTTCGTAGTGCAGGTGGGCGGCCTGGGCATTGCCGGTGGCGCCCATCTGGCCGACGGGCTGGCCAAAGCCGATGGAAACGCCGGGCGTGATGCCGGGGGCGAAATAATCGAGATGGGCGTAGCGGGTGTAGACGCCGTGGCCATGATCGAGCACGACATTCAGGCCGTAGCCGGAGGAATTCTTGGCCTCGATCACACGGCCAGGCGCGCCGGAATAGACAATGCCGGGCGGGCGGTTTGTCAGATCGATGCCGGCATGCAGGCGCCCATCCCGCTGGCCATAGCCGGAAGCGAGGCAGACATCATTGACCGGCGCCGACGCCAGGATCACGCCATAGACGACGATGATGGGCTTGAACTCGGTCAGCCAGCGCTCGCCATCCATCAGCGGCGCATTGGACACACGCATGCCGGGGCAGGCGCGCAGATAGGCGTTTGGCTGAAACGGGCCCTGGGGCGGATTGCGGATGTCGCCGGGCGGGCCATAGTCCACCGGCGGCATCCGCAGGATGGCCCGGGAGGGGCGCTGGTCGATGGGCGCAGGCGCGGAGGCGCAGGCAGCGGCAAGCAGAAGCCCCGCCAGAGCCAGACCAGACGCCCCTGCCCTCACGCGCGGACCTGCGCCCGCTTTGCCCCGCGCTCGATCTCTTTCAGCAGATCGCGGACATAGAGATTGAAATCCACCTGCATCCGGTGGCGCGGGCTGTCATAGAAATGGCCGAGATGGGCCTGTTCATCGGCAATCGTCACGCGGTCCATCTCCTCATGCGAAGGGAAAGCGTAGCGCCCCTGCAGCGCGGCGGCCACCAACTTTGACTGTTGTTCTGCAAAGTTAACCAAAGTGGGCAGCGGCTGGGCGAGGCCGAGGAAGAACAGTGTTTCGCGGCCGGGCTTTACCATCCGCTTGTAAAGGGAGAAGACGTTGTCCTTCGGGGTCAGCTCATCCTGCTTGAAGAAGGGGAAGGTCGTGTTGTAGCCGGTGGCCCAGACGATGGCGTCGATTTCCTCGGTGGTGCCGTCAGTGAAGTGGACGGTGTTGCCGTCGAACCGGTCGATACCGGGCTTGGGAAGAATGTCGCCGCAGCCGACGCGGGTGAGGAATTCTCCGGAGACGGAGGGGTGGCCTTCCAGCGGCTCATGGTCTGGCTTGGGCAAGCCATAGTCTTCCATGTTTCCGATGGTTTTCTTGATCTTCTTCTTGGCCAGCGACCGGCCGAGACTGGGGGGCATCCAGGCCGGGAGGACGGCTTTATCCGCAGGGCGGCCATCCATGTACTTCGGCATCACCCAGACGCCGCGCCGCATGGAGATGAACAGCTTTTCCGCAATCGGGCGCTGGGAGAGCTCAGACGAAATGTCCATCGCCGAGTTGCCCGCGCCGACGATCATCACGCGCTTGCCGCGGAAATCATAGGGGTCGAACGGGTCGCGGTAGTGGTGGGAGTGGACCTGATAGCCGGTGAAATTGCCCGGATAGGTGGGCGTGCGGGCATCCCAATGGTGGCCGTTGGCGACGCAGACGGCATCATAATCGCGGGTTTCGCCGGTGGAGAGGGTGACACGGTAACGCCCGCCGGGGAGGTCTGCGACATCGGTGACGGAAGTGTTGAAGGTGATCGTCTCGCGCAGGCCGAAATGGTCCACATAGTCGTGGAAATACTGCAGCAGTTGGGCATGATGGGGGAAGTCCGGCCAGTCTGCGGGGACGGGGTAATCCTCGAAGGCGAGGCGCCATTTAGAGGTGTCGATGTGCAGGGACTGGTAGCAGGAGGAAACCCCGTTGGGGTTATTATAGTACCAGTTGCCGCCGATATTGTCGGACTTCTCAAAGCAATCATATGGCAGGCCGGCATCCTTCAGGCGCTTGGCCATGGTGAAGCCGGAGCATCCAGCGCCGATGATACATGTTTTGGGCTTTGCCGCTGCGTCAAATGCCATTTGGGGCGTCTCCTCTTCCGCCGGGGCGGGTCATGTTTGCCGTTTCTTTGGAATTGCTGCGATGTTATCCGGCTTGGATAAGGCGTCAAATCCGGACGCGGGGTAAGCCTCAGATGAATGATGACAAAAACGATCCCGACCGTATCGCCGCCGTGATGCGCGAACATGTCGACCTGATGAACTCGGCCGTGCCCTGGGGCAATGAGGTGGGGTTCCAGGTGACGAAGGTGGAGCGCGGGCATGTGTGGGGCGTGCAGCCCTGGGCGGAGAAGCTGGTGGGCGACCCGGAAACCGGCGTGATCCATGGCGGGGTGATCACCACCTTCCTCGATAATCTCTCCGGCATGGCCTGCACGGCGGCAATGACCAAACTGCGCTTCGTGGCGACGATCGATCTGCGGATCGACTATATGCGCCCGGCCGAAAAGGGCCTGCCGATCATCGGCGAGGCAGAATGCTACCGCGTGACCAGGAGCGTGTGCTTTACCCGCGCCTGGGCCTATCACGAGACGCGCGACCGGCTGATCGCGACATCGGCGGGCACCTTTGCCATCAACAAGCCGCGCTTTGGCTCTCAGAGCCCGCAAGGAAAGACGCTGCCATGAACCCGAACCTGACCAATCCGCGGGCGGATGAAGTGGACGCCATCCTGAAGCGCGTGCCGTTTGCGCAGACACTCGGCATGCGCTGCGAGGTGATGGGCGACGAGATGACGGCGATCCTGCCCTTTCAGGAAAAGCTGATCGGGAACGTGACCATCCGCGCGCTGCATGGCGGGGCGATTGCGTCTTTCCTGGAACTGACGGCAATGCTGCAGGTGTTCCTCGTTTCCGACATGCCGCGCCCGCCGAGGCCGATCAACATCACCATCGACTATCTGCGCCAGGGCCATGCCAAGGATCTTTATGCGCGCGCCTTCGTGATGAAGATGGGGCGGCGGATGGCATCAGTCCGGGCCGAAGCCTGGCAGGAGAACCGGGCAGACCCGGTTTCGGCCATCACAGCGCATTTCATGGTGGCGCAGGACTGAGCAGCGCCCCTGCCCGGCTTTCCAGAAGCTGTACTGATGACTTCACACCGGGCGCCGGGATGGTATCCTTGCGCGGAAGCTTGCGGATGATC
The DNA here is from genome assembly GCF_050269995.1 of Hyphomonas sp. NPDC076881. NCBI lineage: Bacteria > Pseudomonadati > Pseudomonadota > Alphaproteobacteria > Hyphomonadales > Hyphomonadaceae > Hyphomonas > Hyphomonas sp. NPDC076881. The sequence continues at coordinate 55,001 of NZ_JBNNJJ010000015.1, forward strand.
CGTTCGCACGCAAAGCAGACAGGCCCGGACGGGCCGGAGATTGGTGGACATATGAAACGCGCCTTTGTAGCCCTCGCCCTCGGCCTGACGGCCTGTGCCAGCGCCCCTTCAGCGGCCCATGCCGACGATCTCGACTGGATGAGCGGCTGCTGGCGCAATGACGAGCGCACCTACAAGGAAGTGTGGACCAAGCCCGAGCATGGCTATCTGTTCGGCTATGCGCTGAACCTCAATGGGGAGGTGGCGACCTATTTCGAGCAGACGCGGATCGAGCTGGGCACGCCGGCGACGTTCAATGCCTATCCGGGCGGCTTCGGGCCTTCGGCTTTCACTGAGGCAAGCCGCGGCAAGAACACGATCACCTTTGCCAACCCCTCCCACGATTTTCCGCAGCTGATCACCTATACCCGCGATGGCCGCCGGATGACGGCCACCATCTCGCGCATGAACGGCGACCGGGCGCAGACCTTCCAGTTCCGCCGCTGCTAGGCCGCGCCTGTTACTGAGGGTTTTCGGCCGGCAGGTCGGGCTCGCCGCCGAAACGGGCCTCCCAGGCGGGTGTCAGCTTGCCGGAAAGCTCAGCAGCCGGAATGGTGATCTCATAGGACCCTTCCGCATACGGGCCGGCATCATAGGGCGAGAAGAGCACGGTGATGCCGCCGAACTTGCCGGCCTCAGTGGAGGGGGCGAGGGTGAAGTTCTGGCCGAACTTACTGGCCGCCTCAGCGTCGCTGCCGAGGATTTCCTCCACTTCGGCAGGCACATTCGCCCGCGCAGCATCATCATAGGCGCGCTCTGACTTGGCTTCGATCAGGTGTTTCTTCAGGCTGGCGCCATAGCCGGACATATCGGTGACGACCGCCTCCAGCGAGATGGGGTATTCATCGCCGCGCTCATGCACCAGGCCGGTGAGGATGTAGTTGGGGTGGGCCCCGGCGGTATCGACCATGGTGAACTGCTCGATGCCGATCGCGTCGCCTGCCTGGGCGGACTGGGTGAAGCGGATTTCCATCGAATAGGGACGGAACCAGTTTTCCTCCCCGGTGGCGGCAGAGCGCTCGCGGGCGTCGGCGCCGTCGCGGATAGCGTCTGCCTTGAAGGCTTCAAGCCGGGACTTGGCCGATGTCATCAGATCTTCCGCCAGGGCGGACTGAAACGCTGCAATGCGGGAATCGACGACGGCGCGGACGGAGTAGTCTTCTGCCGTTTCCTCGAAGACCGGGCTGCCGAGATCTACCGGCAGCGGTGCGCTTTCAGGAGAGACGGTTTCCTCTGCCCCGGCCTCTTCTCCCGAAGCGGCATCCCCGGCGGGCGTCTCATTTGCCGGAGCGCAGGCGGCCAGCACCAGCGCAGCGATCGATGCGGTGAGGAAAAGAGGTTTCATCCGATATTCCTTACAGGCTGAGCAGTTCGGGGTCTCCGCCCTGAGCGGTGATGTTGACACTTACCACCCGCTCTGTGGCGAAACGATGGAGATAATGGGGGCCGCCCGCTTTCGGGCCGGTGCCGGAGAGCCCCTCCCCGCCGAAGGGCTGGACCCCGACAACGGCGCCGATCATCGAGCGGTTCACATAGGTGTTGCCGACCGGGCAGGCTGCTTTGACGGCCGTGTGGAAGCTTTCGAGGCGCGAATGGATGCCGAGGGTGAGGCCATAACCCTTGGCTTTCAGGCCAGCGGCGACGGCAGCGACATTATCCGGATCATAGCGCAGGATATGCAGGACGGGGCCGAAGGTTTCCTCGCTGATCTGGTCGAGCGAGGAAAGTTCCACGAGCGCCGGGCCGAAGCCAAAGCCTTCTTCACCGATCTTTCCGGCGTCCAGCTGGTGGAGGACTTTCGCTTCGCGTTGCATGCGCTCCAGATGGGCCTCCAGCGCCTTGCGGGCATCGGCATCGATGACCGGGCCGGTATCGGTTTGCGGCAGGGCAGGATCGCCAAGAGCCAACTCGTTCATGGCGCCGATCAGGCCATCGATGAGGTGATCCGCCGTTGCGTTGGGAATGAAGGCGATGCGCAGCGCCGAGCAGCGCTGCCCCGCCGAGCCGAAGGCGGAGATGATCATGTCGTCGATCACCTGTTCGCGCAGGGCGGTGGTATCGACAAAGAGGCCGTTGAGGCCGCCGGTTTCGGCGATCAGCGGAATGATCGGGCCATCGCGGCCTGCCAGGGTGCGGTTGATGAGGCGCGCGGTGGAGGTGCCGCCGGTGAAGCAGACGCCAGAGACGCGCAGGTCTGCCGTGAGGGCCGCGCCGACCGTTTCTCCCCTGCCCGGCAGAAGATGCAGCGCATCGACCGGCAGGCCCGCCTTGTGGAAGAGGCGCACGGCCTCGAACGCCGTCAGCGCCGTCTGCTCGGCAGGCTTGGCAACAACCGTATTGCCAGCGGCGAGGGCGGCGGCGAGCTGGCCGGTGAAGATGGCCAGCGGGAAGTTCCACGGGCTGATGCAGCAGAAGACACCGCGCCCGTGCAGGGAGAGATGGTTCGTCTCACCCGTCGGCCCCGGAAGGCGCACGGGCCCGGCAAAGTCATGCTCTGCCTGCTGAGCATAGTAACGGCAGAAATCGACCGCTTCGCGCACTTCGGCGATGCCATCGGGCAGCGTCTTGCCCGCTTCGCGCGCCATCAGGGCGATGAGCTGGGCGGCGTTTGCCTCCATTACATCTGCCATGGCGTGGAGATATTCGGCGCGCTTGGGGCCGCCGAGATGGTCCCATTCAGGCTGGAAGGCGGTGGCCGCGTCCAGCGCACGATGGATGGCGTCAGCGTCTGCCTCTTTCACCGCGCCCAGCGCCCGGCCGGTTTCTGCGGGCATACGGACGAGGTCTCCGCCGCCGGTTTCAGGCTTTCCGGACACAATGGGGCCTGCCGCATAGGCCGGGCCATCATCCAGCGCCTTCAGCGCGGCGGCAAACTGGCCGCGCACGCCTATCTGGCTGAGATCATGACCGGCAGAGTTGCGGCGGCCAGCGCCATAGAGGCGCGGCGGCGTCGGGATGCGCGGATGGCGGCGGGGACCGATCTCCACCTTGGCGATGGGGTCCGCCACGACCTGTTCTGCGGGCACTTCGGGATCGAGGAAGGAATGAACGAAGCTTGTATTCGCGCCGTTCTCCAAGAGGCGGCGGACGAGATAGGGCAAGAGGTCTTCATGCGCGCCGACCGGCGCATAGACGCGGACGCGGTTTCCGGCGTCAGCGGCTTCATAGAGCGGCTCGCCCATGCCGTGCAGACGCTGGAATTCGAAATTCGTGACGCCGGCCGCCTGGGCGAGCAGATCGACGGCGGCCAGGCTGTGGGCGTTGTGGGTGGCAAAGGCCGGATAGATCGCGGGAGAGGCTTCCAGCATGGCCTTGGCACAGGCCAGGTAGTGAACATCCGTACCCTGCTTTGTGGTGAAGACCGGGAAGTTCGAATAGCCCTCGACCTGGGCGTTCTTGATCTCGCTGTCCCAATAGGCGCCCTTGACGAGGCGGACCATGAAACGGCGATTGGTTTCCCTTGCCAGGGCGGCGAGACGGTCGATCACGGCGCGGGCGCGCTTCTGGTAGGCCTGCACGGCGAGGCCGAGGCCGGTCCAGTCTTTCAGGGAGGGCTCGCGCGCCAGACGCTCGAAGATCTTCAGGCTGATAACCAGGCGGTGGGCTTCTTCAGCATCCAGGCAGAGGCCGATATTTGCCTTGGCAGCGGCCTGACAGAGGGAGAGCACACGCGGATACATCTCCGCCATCACGCGCGCTTCCTTGACGGCCAGATAACGCGGGTGAAGGGCGGAAAGCTTGACCGAGACGCCGTTCGCCTTCTCAGGCGGCAGCGCGAGGTCTTTATCCGCAGCCACGGCGGCGATGGCATCGTGATAGGCCTTGTAATATCGGTTGGCATCCTCGGTGGTGCGGGCGCCTTCGCCCAGCATGTCGAAGCTGAAATGGGCGGCATCACCCGATTTCACCATACGCCGGCCGCGCTTGAGCGCTTCGGAGACTGTCCGCCCCAGGACGAACTGCTCGCCCATGATGCGCATGGCCTGCATCATGGCGGCGCGGATGACGGGCTCGCCGCTCTGGCGCACCAGGCCGGAGACGAAATTGCCTGCGCCCTTCTGGGCATTTTCCGGCGCGCCGATGACACGGCCTGTCAGCATCAGGCCCCAGGTGGAAGCATTGACCAGCCAGCTGTCAGACTGGCCCTTATGAGCGCCCCAATCGCCGGAGCGGATCTTTTCGGCGATGAGATCGTCTTTCGTTTCGGCGTCCGGCACGCGCAGCAGCGCTTCGGCCAGGCACATCAGGGCAAGGCCTTCGGAATTGGTGAGGCCAAACTCTTCCAGGAAGCTTTCCATCATGCCTTTGCGGCGGCCCTTGGCGCGGGCGATCATGACCAGCTCCCTGCCCCGGCGGACCGCGCCTTCCCGGATCGGCTGAGGCAGCACCCCTTCCTTCAGCAGGCCTTCGAGGAGGGCTTCCTCATCGGCAAATTTCAGCGCATCGAGCGCATCCCAGTCGAGCGCGGTCTGAGGCAGGGTATCAGGCATAGTGTGGGTCCGTCTGGCGAGGCCGGGGCAATATTCTGCCGCTTATACCTCAGCCTTCAGACAAGAATACCCCCAACGAGGGAGTGTCCCAAAACACCCCTGCGCCGCAGTGTCCCCCTTTACGCCCCGCGCCAAGCCCGTCAGATTGCGCCCGCGAAAGGCCCGCGGGGGGCCCATAACCATGGAGCCGGCATGCGCATCATGCTCGTCACCGATGCCTGGGACCCTCAGGTCAATGGCGTCGTACGCACGATGAAGCGCGTTATCGCCGAGACAGAGGCCATGGGCCATGTCTGGGAGATCGTGCATCCGGGGGATGGGTTCATGACCATGCCCCTGCCGACCTATCCGGAGATCAAGCTGGCGCTGTTTGCCCGCCGCAGAATTCGCGAGCGGTTTGACGAGTTTGAGCCCGACGCCGTGCACATCGCCACCGAGGGCACACTGGGTATGGCCGGGCGCGCCGTCTGCCTGACGGAGAAACACCCCTTCTCCACCGCGTATCACACGCGCTTTCCCGAATATGTTTCGGCGCGCCTGCCGGTGCCGGTGGCGTGGGGTTATTCCTTCGTGCGCTGGTTCCACAAATATTCGGGCAAGGTGATGGTGGCGACGCCGTCTCTGCTGGACGAGCTGCGCCAGCAGCGCTTCATCAACCTCGTCTCCTGGAGCCGGGGGGTGGATACCGAACTGTTCAACCCGGCCAAGCGCATCGAGGAAGGCGAGCCGGGCGACCCGTTTGCGGGCCTGAAGCGGCCGATCTTCCTGAATGTCGGCCGCGTCGCGGTGGAGAAGAATATCGAATCCTTTGCCGAGCTGGACCTGCCCGGCACCAAGGTGATCGTCGGCGATGGGCCGCAGCTGGAAGAGCTGAAGAAGAAATACAAGGATGTCGTGTTCCTGGGCGCCAAGTTCGGCGATGATCTGGCCGCCCATTATGCCAGCGCCGACGTGTTCGTGTTCCCGAGCCTGACCGATACGTTCGGGCTGGTCGTGCTGGAAGCGATGGCGGCGGGCACGCCGGTGGCTGCCTATGATGCCACGGGGCCGCGCGATGTGATCCCCGGTTCGGGCGCGGGCACCATCACGCCGGTGGGCGGCAATCTCCGCCAGGGGGCCATCGACTGCCTCAGCCTAAGCCGCGAGACCTGCCGGGCCTATGCGGAGACCTATAGCTGGCGGGCCTGCGCTGAGGCGTTCATCGAGAACCTGCAGCCCCTGCCCGCGCCAGAGCGCAAACGTTTCTGGCAGAAGATCCGTATCCGGCGGCGCAGGCAGCCGGCAGGGCCGGGTTTCTAGAGGCGTCGCTCAGGCCGGATCAGTAGCCGCGGCTTTTGGCGACGAGGCGGGCGGCGATCTGCTGCTGCTCAAGCAGTTCATCTTCATGCAGCGGGACAAGGCCCTGTTCGAGAAGATAGCCGTCCGGCCCGGCGGCGCCGTCATCGACCGAGAACTCCACGAACTCTGCCAGGCCATCCACCAGCGGCAAATTCTGTTCCTTCACATAAAAGAACATCAGACGGGCAAGGCCGTATTCCCCGGAATTGATATTCTCGAATGTGGGCCCGACGCCGCTGAAGGCCGTGCCTTTGATGCGATCGGCATTCTGTTCGAGAAAGGAAAAGCCCAGGACGCCCAGCGCTTCGGGAGACTTCATCAGGGACTGAACAATCGCCGAATCATGCTCGCCGAAATCGATCCACCGGCCATCTGTGCGAATGGTGTGGGAGCGCAGCTTGAAGGCGTCGGGGTCAGACGCTTTCAGGTCCGCCAGATCCGGGATGCCCAGAGCGCCCTTCTCCATGCCCAGCTCGTTGAAAGCGTCGCGCGTGCCTGATGTGGGCGGCTGGCCAAACACCAGGATCGGAGCGTCGGGCAGCTCCGGCGAGACTTCGTTCCAGCGCGTGTGGGGATTCGGGATGAAGCCGCCCTTGCCATCAGGAATATCCTTGGCGAGGGCCAGAAACATCTGGGTTTTTGTCATGCTGAAATCCGGGCCGCCTTTGGCGTTCGCCAGCACGATACCGTCATAGCCAAAGGCCAGCTCGGTGATGTCTGTGACGCCCGCCTTCCGGCAAAGCTCACGCTCGGAATCGGTCATCGGGCGGGATGCGTTGGCAATGGACGGGGTGATCGGGCCTACGCCTTCACAGAAGGCCTTGAAGCCGCCGCCGGTGCCGGTGGATTCCACAATCGGGGTCGAAAACCGCGTGACGACCCCAAACCGCTCAGCAACCGGCCGGGAGAAGGGCGCCACCGTGGAAGACCCGACAATCTTGATCTTCTGATTGCGCGCAATCGCCGGCACAGGCTTGGTGCCCGGCTCACCGGTATCGAGCTGCGAGAGGTCGCTTTGGCTGCAGGCGGCCAGGGCAAGCAGGCCGGCGCCCAGCAGGCTGATACGGCGAAAGAACATCGGAAGACCTCCGGGAACAGCGCCAATGCCGCAGAGATCGCGGTTTTCGGAGCGCCATTTTACCATGTTTGCAAGCGCTATCTGGCGCAGCACCGTTACCCTTTTGTGACAAGCTTATGTAATGGGCAAAATTTCTTCTTGCATGCCCGGGCATTGTACACTATTTCGACCCCTGAAATTCGATGTGGCGGACATCTGGGCTAACCCGATAAGGGGGGCCCCCTGTACTAACGCCCAAAGCTGGTTTGAAGCCCTTTGGAGGTTAGGTGTCATGCACACTTACGCGACCCCGTATCATATTGCGCGCGAGCAGAAGCCCGAGCTGCCGACCTATTGCTTCCGTCCGGAGCGTGTGACGGCGGCTGCGAGCTGGTTCGTGGAGAAATTCCCGGCCCAGCCCTTCTATGCCGTGAAGGTGAACCCTGCCCCGCACGTCCTCGACGCGCTGTGGGAAGGCGGCATCCGCAGCTTTGACGCGGCTTCCGAAAAGGAAATCGAACTCATCCGCGGCCGCTTCCCGGACGCCCGCATCGCTTTCCTGCACCCGGTGAAACCGCGCCAGGCGATCCGCCGCGCCTACTTCAATCATGGTGTGCGCATCTTCGTCACCGACTCGATGGCCGAGCTGCAGAAGATTCTCGACGCGACCGACTTTGCGAAGGATCTGACGATCCTTGTACGCATTGCCGTGTCGAATGAAGGATCGGCCCTGCCGCTTTCGGGCAAGTTCGGCGCCAGCGCCGGAGAAGCGGCTGAAATTCTCAGCGTTGCCCGCCGCTATGCCGATGAGCTGGGCGTGTCATTCCATGTGGGCAGCCAGGCGATGAAGCCTTCTGCCTGGGCACAGGCGATGGCAGATGCCAGCCGCGTCATCATTGACGCCGGCGTGACCGTGGACATCGTGGATGTCGGCGGCGGCTTCCCGGCGATCTATGCCGACAAGAACCCGCCGGCGATGGACGACTATGTTGCCATGGTGATGCGCTCGTTCGAGAACATGTTCGTTCTGGAGAACGCTGATCTGTGGTGCGAGCCGGGCCGCGCGCTGGTGGCGGAAGCCGAAAGCCTGCTGGTGGGCATTGATCTGGTGAAGGGTGACGCGCTCTACATCAATGAAGGCTCCTATGGCGCGCTGTATGACGCCGTGCACGAGAACTGGGTGTTCCCGATGCGCGCGATCTCGGGCGACGGGCGCAAGCTGGGCCGGATGGTGGAATACACCGTCTACGGACCGACCTGCGATTCGGCCGACATGCTTCCCTACAAGGTCTGGCTGCCGGCCGGGCTGACCGAGGGCGACTATGTGGAGATCGGCAATATCGGCGCCTATGGCCGCTCGATGGCGACGCGCTTCAACGGCTTTGGCGAATCCGATCTGGCGATTGTCCAGGATAGCCCCTGGCCGTCGCTCTATGGCTCGGCCGAAGGCGCCGAGGTCATCTCGATCGGCTCGATGGCCACGAACTGAACCTCGGGAAAACCGTAGCGTCTCAGGACGCGGACGGTGCCCTCTTCCCTTTCAGGCGGACTTGTGAGGCAGGCTGTGCCTCCCTGTCCGCCTGATTCATTTCTGGCAGGCAGTACACGGATTGTCTGGCGGGCGATGGCCGCGCCGCTGTCAATATAGCTGACGGCCCGGGGCGCGGTGGCAATGAGCTGCCCGCGCACCAGCGGGAAATGTGTGCAGGCCAGCACGACCGTGTCGATCTCATCGCCGCCGGGCGCTTCAAACAGCGGAGCCTGCGCAGCGGCGAAAGCCTCCGGCGGCACGTCCTCTCCGCGCGCATGGGCCTCGGCGAGTTTGACCAGTTCCAGACTGCCATGGAGAATGACGCGCTTGTCGCCCGCAAACTCCTCGATCAGGCGGGCGGTGTAAGCGCGCCTGATGGTGCCAGGGGTGGCGAGGAGGCCGATGGTTCCGGTCTCGGTCAGCCGGGCTGCCGGCTTGATGGCTGGCACTGTGCCCACAACGGGAATATCCAGCGCGGCGCGCACGTCGGCCAGTGCCAGCGTGCTCGCCGTGTTGCAGGCAATGACGAACACATCCGGGCAGGCCGCCTCTACCAGCGCCTTGGCCACCACCGGCAGGCGGGCGCGCAGGGCGTCGTCAGACTTGTCCCCATATGGGAAAAAGCCGGTATCGGCGGCATAATGCACCGAAAGCCGGGGCCCCAGCGCCCGGATTTCCCCGGCAACGGTCAGCCCCCCGACCCCGGAATCGAAGACGAGAACACGCCCCCTGGCGGGCGAAGGCTCAAACGGAAAGGGCGCATCGGCAGTCATATCCGGCAGTTAAGACCATTCCTCAGCGGCGAAAACGGGGCGGAACCGGGCTTTTGGCATGAGATTTGTTGTGCAGCGCACAATAGCGGCGTAGAAAAGAGCGAAGCTGATGGATATGAAACCGATGTTTGACTTGTGGCTGGCGCCCTGGCGCGCGTCTCTCGCCCTGACCTCCGCATCGCTCGACACGATGCTGGCCGTGCAGAAAAGCATGATGAGCTTCTCCGCGATCACCCTTGCGGACGGTTTTGACAGCGCAGACGAAAACTTCATGCGCCAGGCATTCCAGCTGACCGCCGACGCCAATGTGCGCCGCTGGGCAGATGCGGCCGGCGTGCTGCAGGCCATGCCCGACTGGTATCATCAGGCGGCCAACGGCCCCGGCGCGGTTCTGACCGACATGTTCGACAAGGCGCGCCGCTCGCTCGACTAGGCGTCTCAGGCAAGCTCCAGCGCCCTCAGGACGGCCCCCTGATCGAAATAAGGCCGCTCGCAGATGATCTTGTCACCGCCGGGCGGAAATTCGAAACTTGCCGCCATGCGCACCTTGAAGGGCCGGCCCGTCGGCGCCACCACCCTGTCTTTCAGGCGCAGCGGCCCAAGATGGGTTCCCGTGAGCCAGAATTCGACCAGCACCGTATCACCGGCATGGGCGATGGCGATGATCTCGTTGCCCTGATCTGGAAAAGGCGTGCGCGAGGCATCGAAATAGCCGCGCACGGCCGCCTCGCCGTCAAACACATTGCCGGAGCCATACATTTCGTAGCGGGGATGCTCGAAGGTGGCGATGACGCCGTCCCAGTCATGGGTCACCTCCAGCGCCATATGGTCCTTTACCAGCTGGATGCGGCGCTCTGCCAGGTCCGTCATGATCACTCCCTCCCTGTTTTCCTGAGGCTACCCCAAGACGCCCGCCGGGGCCATGGTGATCAGACCCAGCCATGGACTTGCGCGCATTCCTGATCTAGGCGGAAGGAAATGCCCTTCCCCAGCGAGATGGCCGAAATCCATGCCCCTTTCCATCGATCAACTGAAAACCATCGAACAGCGCCTGCTCTGGCTTGCCGCCTGGACAGTCCACAATGCCAACCATCTTCGCGAGAAGGCCGACGATGATGTGAAGGTGGGGGGGCATCAGGCAAGCTGCGCGTCGATGGTGTCGATCATGACGGCGCTGTATTTCAATGTGCTGCGCCCGGAGGACCGGGTGGCCGTGAAGCCGCATGCCGCGCCGGTGTTCCATGCGATGCACTATCTGATGGGCAGCCAGACGCGCGAAAAGCTGGAAAACTTCCGGGGCTATGGCGGGGCGCAGTCCTACCCCTCCCGCACCAAGGACATTGACGACGTGGATTTCTCCACCGGTTCGGTTGGCCTCGGCGTGGCGGAAACTGCGTTTGCCGCGATCATTCAGGATTACCTGATCGCCCGTCCGTGGACGGATTTCGGATCCGGCAAGCGCCCGGCCGGCCGCATGGTGGCGCTGGTGGGCGACGCGGAACTGGACGAGGGCAATGTCTATGAATGCCTGCAGGAAGGCTGGAAGCACGGCCTGCGCAATACCTGGTGGATCATCGACTATAACCGCCAGAGCCTCGACGGCGTTGTGCATGAGGGGCTGTGGGCGAAGATCGAGGCGATCTTCAAGGCGTTCGGCTGGCGCGTGGAAGTGCTGCGCTTTGGCGCGCTGCAGCGGGCGGCCTTTGCTGAAGCAGGCGGTGAGCGGCTGAAGACATGGATCGAAGCGTGCCCGAACTCTCTCTATTCGGCGCTGACCTTCATGGGCGGCGCAGCCTGGCGCAAGCGTTTGATGGATGACCTTGGCGATCAGGGAGACGTGGCCGCTCTCATCGAGCGGCGCTCTGACGCAGAGCTCAGTGAGCTGATGAACAATCTGGGCGGCCAGTGCCTTGAAACGCTGCTCGAAGCCTTCTCCCGCGCGGATGATGACCGCCCGACCGTGTTCCTGGCCTATACGATCAAGGGCTGGGGCACGCCGCTGGCCGGGCACAAGGATAACCATGCCGGCCTGATGACCAAGGCGCAGATGGCCGATTTCCAGAAGGCCATGGGCGTGGCCGACGGCGAGGAATGGGAGCCCTTTGCAACGGTTGCCGAGCCCGGCGAGTTGCAGGCCGCGCTCGCGCAGGTACCTTTCTTTGCCAAAGGTCCGCGCCGGTATTCGGCGCCGCGTGTTCCCTCCGCTGGCCCGGTGTTTCTGGATGACGAAATGCTCTCGACCCAGGCGGGCCTTGGCAAGATCCTCGACGCGCTCGCCCGCGGCGACAGCGAACTTTCCCAACGCATCCTGACCACCTCCCCGGATGTGACGGTTTCGACCAATCTGGGCGGCTGGGTGAACCGGCGCGGCCTGTTTGCCCGCGAGGCGAAGGGGGATACCTTCCGTGAGGAGAGGATTCCCTCCGCGCAAAAATGGGCCTTCTCTCCGGAAGGTCAGCATATCGAGCTGGGCATTGCAGAGATGAACCTCTTCCTGCTGCTGGGCGCGGCGGGGCTTTCCCATTCCCTTTTTGGCGAGCGGCTCATTCCGGTCGGCACGGTTTACGATCCCTTCGTGGCGCGTGGCCTCGATGCCATGAACTATGCCTGCTATCAGGACGCACGCTTCATCATCGCGGGCACGCCTTCGGGCGTCACGCTGGCTCCGGAGGGCGGCGCGCACCAGTCCATCGGCGCGCAGCTGATCGGCATGAGCCAGGACGGCATCGTTTCGTTCGAGCCAGCATTCCTCGATGAACTCTCGATCATCATGGACTGGAGCTTTGACTATCTGCAGCGCGACGGCGAAGGCGACCCGGACGAGCGCACCTGGCTGCGCGACGAGACGGGCGGCTCGGTCTATCTGCGGCTTTCTACCCGGCCCGTGGAGCAGGTGCGCGCCTGGTCCCGCGAGGATGCCGCTTTCCGGCAGGGCGTGATCGATGGCGGCTACTGGCTGCGGAAGCCCGGCCCGAATGCCGAAGTCATCATTGCCTATCAGGGGGTCATCGCGCCGGAAGCCATCAAGGCAGCCGCCCGCATCGGCGAAGGCCGGCGGGATATCGGCGTGCTGGCCGTCACGTCTGCCGACCGGCTGAACTCGGGCTGGACCGCCGCCCGCCGCGCCCGCGCGCGCGGCCAGAAGACCGCCCTCAGCCAGATCGAACGGCTGATGGAGAGCGTGCCGCGCCATGCGCAGTTGATCACCGTGACCGACGGGCACCCCGCAACACTGGCCTGGATCGGCGGCGTGAAGGGCCATGCCGTCACGCCGCTGGGGGTCGAGCATTTCGGCCAGACGGGCACGATCGCCGATCTCTACCGGCACTTCATGATTGATGCTGACGCGATCGTCTCGGCGGCCAGCCACCTGTCTCCCGGCAAGAGCCTATAAGCCCTCGGGGCCCATCCTGTTGCAGACACGGCAGATATGCCGAAATTTCCTTTCGCTCGGGAGAAGAATTCACGGATTAAAACAACGTGATTTTTACCGGTTGATCATAAACCAGGAGTTGGAGCTGGTGCGGTTTATGATGATCTGCCTAAGGAGAAAATCAGGCCTTTGGGGGGCCGCCGTTTGCGCGGCGCTGGGCTGGCTGTTCCTGCCGCTCATGGCCTTTGCGGGCGAACCACTTCGCGCGATGGACATTGCCGGCCTGCCAACCAACGCGGCGTTTGCCCCCGCTTTCCAGTTTGCTGAGAACATAGACCCTGCCCGCGCACCTGAGGACGTGATCGCATCTGCTGGCACACTGGATTTCAAGCCAGCAGGCAGCAGGACGCCCCAATTCTCCGCCTGGCAGAGCGATGTATGGCTTCGCTTTGCGCTGAAGAATTCCAGCGCGGATGCGCAGTCCGCAAAGTTTGCCCTACGATTTCCCTATCTGCAGCGCACCGATCTTTTTGAAATACGCCCGGATGGCAGCCTGCACCAGAGCACCGCAGGATCTGCAGTTGCGGTGACGGGCACCGGCGTCGCAGCGGCCTATCCGGCTTATCATCTGCTTTTACCGCCCGGCGAAAGCCGGGAATACTTTATCCGGGTACGCAGCTCTTCCCTGATCGTTCTTCCGGTGATTATTGCTTCAGAAGCCAATTTTGCGCGCCACATCGCCTTGGAAACGCTGATCTGGAGCCTGATTATCGGCGCAGCCCTTTCCTTTGCAGTTTATGCGGGGTCCATGTCGTTTGCGGCAGCCAACGGATCATTTCGTATCTATATCTGCTTTGCCCTCTCGGTGGCGATCTATATCCTGCTTTCTTCAGGGCTCGTCTCCGCAATTTTCGGCATGCACCTGCATTTCAACTTCGGCCAGATCGTGTTCTTCACGCAAGCAATGATGATGGCCTTCGGCACCATGTTTATCATGGTGTTTCTCGGCATGGAGAAGCAGGCACCGCGCCTTTACCGTATATTCTATGCCATTGCCTTCATCAGTTCACTGACCGCCATAAGCGCGGGTCTCCCCTCCTGGATCGGACGGACCAGCTTTTACATCGCCACCGGAGCAGGCCCTGTCATCCTGGTGGCCGGGTTGGCAATCATGGCATCGAGCGGGGTTTCGGGAGCCCGCAGCGCGTTGATCGCCTGGCTGCCTTGCCTGCTGGCAACGATATGGATTCACCTGCGCATGGCCGGCGTTACGCCCTATCTGCCGATCAACCAGTTCCTGCTGCCGCTCGCCTTTGCGTTCATGCTGGCCTATCTGAGCGCTGTTCTGGGCGGACAGGCCCGGCAGGCCGAATTCTGGTCAAACTCAGATGCGATGACCGGACTTGGCAACCGGCGTCTGCTGGACCGGATCTGCGAACTGGAAAACCGCCAGACAAGCGAACGCTACAGCGCCGCCGTTGCGATCGACCTCGACAATTTCCGGCTGATCAATGAAACTTTTGGCCATGGCGCCGGGGACGCTGTTCTGGTGTCGATGGCCGAAAAGCTTCGGGCGCATTTTGGCGGCCGGGGCGACATTTTCCGGACAGGCGGGGACGAATTCCTGATCCTCGGATACCACTGGCAGAGCCGGATGGACATCATCACCCAGGCCAACGCCTTCCTGCAATCGGCCCAGGCCGCCCTGCAGCATGAGGAAAATTACATCAGCGTGAGCGCGAGCATCGGCATCGCCTTCCACGATCACCGGAGCGGCTTTGCCGGCATGCTGCGCCAGGCCGACGCAGAGCTATACCATGTCAAATCGTCCGGACGCGGCGTAATCCGCATCGCAGACCAGCGCAGCCGCGACCGCCGCCGCAGCGAACCTGTAATCTTTGCCGACAATGATCACACCGAAGACCGCGTCGCCCGGATGTTCGGCACGGCCAACCGGCACTGAACCGGCGCGGCGCCTAGACCAGAATTTCGTAGAGATCTGTTCTCCGGTCACGGAAGAATCCCCAGGCAGCCCTTGCCCGGTCGATATGGTCCAGATCGAAGGTAGCGAGAATCACGCCCTCTTGCTGGCGGTCCATATCCGTGACGATCTCGCCCGTCTCGTCAGTGATAAAGCTAGTCCCGTAGAAAACCTGCCCCTGCTCATCGCCGACACGGTTTGCCGCGACCACGGGAATGACATTCGCAACAGCGTGCCCCTGCATACCCCGGCGCCAGCGCGCGGCGGTATCAAGGGAAGCGTCCTGCGGCTCAGCGCCAATCGCCGTGGGATAGAGCAGCACATCAGCGCCCATCAGCGCCATTGAGCGGGCCGCCTCCGGGAACCACTGGTCCCAGCAGATGCCGACGCCGAGGCGGCCTTTCATCGTATTCCAGACGCGGAAGCCGGTATCACCCGGACGGAAGTAGAATTTTTCCTGATAGCCCGGCCCATCGGGAATATGGCTTTTGCGATAGACCCCAAGCGGCGTTCCATCTGCATCGATCACCACGATGGAGTTGAAATAGAGCGGGCCTTCCTTCTCATAGATCGAGACCGGAATGACCACACCAAGCTCTGCGGCAAGCTCCGAGAGCTGATGAACAGCCGGATGCTCCTGCCATTCGATCGCGCGGGCGAAATGCTCTTCTTCCTGCGTCTTGCAGAAATAATAGCCACAGAAAAGCTCCGGAGGCAGAATGACATCTGCGCCTTTGGCGGCGGCTTCGCGGACGAAACCAGCAACCCGGTCGATATTCTGCTGAATATCATCGGTGGGCGTGAACTGGATGGCGGCGAGCGTGATCGCACGGGTCATGGGCAGAGCCTCCTTCTCAGGCGGGGATTTCGCGGGTCATGCAGTGGAAGCTTCCACCGCCCGCCAGAATGGCACGCGCCGGCAGGCCGATAACTTCGCGGCCCGGAAACAGCGCCTTGAGTTCAGACAGGGCCACCGCCGAGAAGCGATCCTCATAGACGGGCACCAGAACAGCGCGATTGGTAATCGTGAAGTTCATATGGCTGGCCGGAACCGGCACGCCATCGCCGAAATGCACGAGGCCGGGCGAAGGGATGCTCGACACCATCAACCCGCTCGACACGAGCGTCCGCTCAATTTCCTGCAGGGTTTCGGCATTGGGGTCATTCCGGTCAGCCGGATGCTGGCAGAGCACATGGCCGGGCGCGATGAAGCGCGCGATGTTGTCGACATGGCCATCGGTATGGTCATTCATCAGGCCATCACCCAGCCAGATGAACTCATCCACGCCGAGGGCCGCCGTCAGGCTCGCCTCGATCTCCGCCTGAGAGAGGCTGGGGTTGCGATTGGGGTTGAGCAAGCATTGGCGGGTTGTCAGCAGGCGGCCTTCGCCGTCTGCATCGATGCCGCCGCCCTCCAGGATCAGGCCATGGCGGCGCGTGGGCAGGCCTTCCACGCCGGCAACGGCGCCGGCCGTCTCGGTGTCGCCGTCCATCAGATATTTGCCGCCCCAGCCGTTGAAGCGGAACACCTGCGCCTGGCGGGAAGCACCCGCGCCGGTCACGATCGGGCCGGTATCCCGCAGCCAGATATCGCCGGTCGGGATCTCCACGATCTCCCCTGCCCCGCCGGTGGCGAGCCGCACAGAGGCAGCCGCCTCCCGCGATCCGCAGGCAATCTTGACTGGCACATAGTCCGCCGCCTTGCGGATGAAGGCAGAGATTTCCGAGCGGGCTGCTGTCAGATCACCGCCCCATTCCTCGGCAAGGCGGGGCCAGCCGGCCCAAAGGGCCGCTTGCGGAGCCCATTCGGGCGGAAGATGCAGGGGTATATCAGTCATGTCATCCGGGCCTTGCCACAGCTTGGGTCAAACGAAAAGGGCGGCCCCGAAAGACCGCCCCCTCATATAGTGAGCCTTTAGCGGATTTCCGCTTAGAAGGTGTATTTCAGGCCGAGGCGGATCTGCCAGAGCGAAGCCGAGTTGATCGTCGAAGCGTCATCAACCGTTGGGCTGAACGAGGTGACAATCAGGCGGCCCTGTGCGTCGATCCCGCTGATCCCGTACAGCTGGGCGTTGCCCGGGAAGCCGTGCTCTTTCAGCAGGCCCCAGTCGTCGTTCAGAAGGTTGCCGACGTTGCGGATGACCACGAAGGCTTCGGTGCGGTCATCAGCGCGCAGGCCCGGGAACTCCTGGGCGAGACGGATATCGAAGCGCGAGCGCCACGGATCGGTCTGCGAGTTACGGTCAGCGATCGTACCGCGCATATCGCTCAGGTCGCTGTTGCTGTTGATGTAGTTCACGAGGTTCTGCACGGCCGTAGCATTGGAGGACGGCGACAGCACCGGGTCGTCTACCCCTGTCGGGATGTAGGCCAGGTTGCGGGCAGAGTTGTTACCCACAGTGAACGCATTGGTGCTGCCAATCGTGTAGCTGTAGGGCGCGCCCTCGTTGGCCGTTGCGAACAGCGATGCCTTCGTGGCGAAGTTCTTGATGAACTCTTTACGGAGGTTCAGGTTGAACGTGAACCGGTGCGGGATCACGTAGTCGCTGTTGCCGAGGTCCATGTTCACCGGATCGAAGGTCTGGACGTTCGACCAGTTCGAGAAAGCCACCGACGAGGTCATCGGGTTGACGTCCTTCGCCTGGGTGAAGGCGTAGCCAGCAGACCAGTCGATGCCGTTGCCATAGTCTTTCGACAGGCCAACCGACACAGTCCGTGCCCAGCCTTTCTCTTCGGCATTGGTGAGCAGGAAGTCGTTCGTGTTGCCCGTATAGACCGGACGGCCATCAGCCGCGATCCGGGTCTGGGTGAACGAGATGGGCAGGACGTAGGCGGCTTCGTTCGTTTTCGACACGAGGAAGTCGAGCATCAGGCGCCAGTTGTCACCATACCAGGCATCAGCCGAACCGAAGTCGATCACGGTGCCGAGGGCAGCTTTCCACTCGGACGGAATTTCGAAGTCCGGGTCGAGCGCGTTGACCGGGCCAGCGCCGGCCGATGCATCCGCTGCAGCCAGGGCCGCAATGGCTTCGTCAGGCACCGTGAAGAAGGGGTCGCCGCTGCCGAAGGTGAAGTTGCTGAGGTTCGTGCTGCGAACGCGGTAATCGAACAGCGTCACGCCGTTGTTCGAATAGTTGTTCGAGATCCAGACGTTGGGGTTGCCGCCCGAATAGAGACCGATACCGCCATGGAAGCGGATATCGTTCGAGAAGTCATACTTGAACCCAAGACGCGGCTGCAGAAGGTCGCGGCCATCCATCGTGGCATTGTTTGCGAAGCCGTAGGCCGACTGGAAGCGCGGGTTGAGCGCCGGCGCATCGCCCGACGTGTAGTAGTCGTAGCGCAGACCGCCGGTCAGTTCGAGCGCCGGCGTGACTTGCCATTTGTCCTGCAGGTAGAAGGTATTGATCTCGTAACCGAACTGGGCGGCGCCGTCGTTCGGATCGTTCGTGCCGGCGGCGTTCTGATAACGGAAGTCATCAATGTTGCCGGCCGCGAAATCGGAAATACCCGTTGCGCCGCCGTTTGAGGTTTGACCGAAGACCCACAAGCCGCGCGTTCTCTGGATGAAGGCGTTGAACACATCGAGTTCTTCGCGTTCTGCACCGAAGGTCAGGCGGTGGTCGCCGAGCTGCCAGTTGGCTTTCGCCTTGTAGACGTCGGACGTGTAGATCAGGTCGTTGAAGTGACGGCTGTCGTCAGCGCCGAGATAGATGGTGGAGGTGCCGCCAGCCGTGTTCGGGACGATGACCTGGACTTCACCCCAGCCGGAATCGCCGACAACAGGTTCCTGAACCATGTCGAACTCGACGCGGTTGAAGCGCAGTTCGGTGTTGAAATTGTCCGTCCAGTCAGAGTTCAGCGAAACCGCATAGCTCTCAAGCAGGCCACCGCGCTGGTAGAAGTGGTTGCCATCAGACACCTGGGTCGTGCTGGAGTCGGACGGGTTGAAGTTGAAGGCTTCGTTCTTGGTGTAGGAAATCGCGGCGCGGTGACGCTCGTTGATGTTCCAGTCGAGCTTGGCGAAGATCTTCTCGTCTTCCACCGGGATCGAGCTCGGGATGCCGCCGGCATCGTAGCCATACTGGTTCACGGCGATGTCGATGACCTGCTGGTACACAGCCGGGTCGATGCGGGCGAACTCAGGCGAGTTGTCGAACAGGTTGACCGCTTCGTTCTTCTCGTAGGAGCCGAAGAAGAACAGCTTGTCCTTGATGATCGGGCCGCCGATGTTGAAACCGTAGCGTTTGTCTTCGTAGTCCTGCGTGGCAATCTTGTTGCCTTCCACAGAGTCGCCGCGCAGGTCCTGGTTGGTGAAGTCGAAGAACAGGCCGCCATGGAACGAGTTGGTGCCCGACTTGGTGACGGCGTTGATGTTACAGGCAGTGAACAGGCCGTATTCAACATCGAACGGCGCCAGCTCGACCGACACTTGCTGGATCGAGTCATAGCCGAAGGGCATGCTCTCGGTCGGGTACCCGTTCGAGTTGAGACCGAAGCTGTCCGAGAGGCGCGAGCCGTCAACGGTCAGCGAGTTGTAGCGCGGGTTGGCACCGGCGCAGGAGATGGCATCCACGAAGCCATCGTCGATATAGATGCGCGGGTCGAGGCGCAGGGCATCTTTCAGATCGCGCGAGATGGCCGGAATGTTCTGAAGGGTGTCGAGGTTGTAGCTGCTGGACGGGCCGGTTGCCACATTGGCAATGGCCGCAGAACCGGTGACCACAACGGTGTCGAGACGGGCGGTGTCGTCGGCAGCAGCCGTCACGATGTTAACAACGGAGGTTTCACCCAGGCCGGTGTACACGTTCTCGACGCGGCTGGTGACGATGCCATTGCCCGAAACGGTGAAGCTGAACGGACCGCCGATACGCAGGTTCTGCGCAGTATAGAGGCCGTTCGAAGCGGTGGTCGCCGTCGTAACCGTACCTGTGGGTTCATGAACGACAGTAACGGTGGCGCCAGCAACAGGCTGTCCTGCCGAATCCGTTACGACACCGCGAGCGTCAGACGTGGTTACCTGAGCATAGACGGCAGCCACCGGCGCAAGCGCCGCGAGCGCTGCAATCGATGCGCTGCGCGCAAAGAAATTCTTGATCATTTGGAGTTCCCCGAATTTCAACCATCACCACAGCCCCCTCGCGAGACCGGGTTTGGCGAGGCCTTAACCCCGCTGAGTGACAGATTAGTGACAAGCGTTTGAAGGTTCAGCATCCCATTTCGGCTCGCGTACGGTTTTTCCGTTGCGATGCAAAAATGACACGCTGTTAATACGCTGGAGCCCTCCGGGAGCGGCCTCTACCCCTGTATCTGTGCCGATAATGCGGCCATAAGACAGGCACCAACCTCCCTGGAAGCGGCAATGACCAATTTGACAGCACCCAAGCCTCCTCAGATCTTTGAATGGCTCACCCTGGCGGCCCTTGGCCTGCTGCTGATTCTGCGAATCATTGCGGTCATCGTCTCCCCGCTCGAACTCTATGCCGACGAGGCCCAATACTGGCGCTGGGGCCAGAAGCTGGAATGGGGCTATTATTCCAAGCCGCCAATGATCGCCTGGGTGATCCATCTGACCACGGCACTGTTCGGAATACACGAATGGTCGGTGCGGCTGGCTGCGCCCCTGCTCCACACGGCGGCGGCGGGCCTCATCTTCCTGACAGGGCGCACGATGCTGGACGCGCGCGCAGGCTTCTTTGCCGCCCTGCTCTATGCGCTGATGCCGTCTGTGGTGCTCTCCTCCAATGTGCTGTCGACAGATGGCGTGCTGATGCCTTTCTGGTGCGCCGGACTTTATCTTCTCTGGCGCCTGCGCAGCGGTGAGGGAAGCTGGGTGTCTGCCGCGCTGCTCGGCGGCGTGATCGGCGCGGGGATGCTGTCCAAATATGCGATGCTGTATTTCCTGATCGGCCTGGCGCTTGCCTGCCTCGCCGACGCGCCGACCCGGCGGGCAATCCTTACGCCGCGCGGCCTGCTGGCCGGCCTTATCGCCGCGCTGATCGTGGCGCCGCATTTTGCCTGGAATGCTGCCAATGATTTTGCCACCGTCAGCCACACGGTCGACAATGCCAATCTTGGCGGCGACCTGTTCAATCCGGAAAACGCTCTGACCTGGTTTGCAGACCAGCTTGGCATGTTCGGACCGGTCAGCTTCCTGGCGCTGCTGGCCGGCCTGTTCCTCCACCGGTCGCGCCGGGGCGAGGAGGCCAGCCCTGAGCGCTGGCTGCTCTGCTTTATCCTGCCGGTACTGATCTTCATCCTCGGCCAGGCGATTCTCTCGCGCGCGCATGCCAACTGGACCGCCACGGCCTATCCCGGCGCGGCGCTGCTGGTGGCCATCTGGTTCAGCCGGGGCATGGCCCTGACATTGTGGGCGAGCCTGGGGCTGAACCTGCTGGTCGCAGGGCTGTTCATGGCGATGACGCTGCTGCCGCCTGCCTCCACGACCGATCTGGGGCTGGACAATGCCATGAAGCGGACCCGCGGCTGGGAAGCTTCTGCCCAGCAGGTGTTTGCAGAGGCCGAGCGCCTCGGCGCCACTGCCGTGCTGATGGATGAACGCGAGGCCTGGCATGGGCTGGACTTCTATGCCCGCGACCGGACGCTGCCCCTGATTTCCTGGCGCCGCTATCCCGGCCCCAAGAGCTTTTCGGAGAGGCAGCCCCTGGAGGGCGCGATTGCCGAACGTGTGCTGATCGCTTCGGTTCATCCGGATATGCGGCCACGTCTGCGCAGTGATTTTGCTAGCTTCGAGCCGGTTGGCCAGGTGCGGATAGACCTTGGCAAGCGCGGGAATGGCTGCCCGATCAGCCGGGTTTTCCAGCTCTATATCGGAGAGGGGTACAACCCGCCCGCGCGCACGCGGGAATGGGAGAACCAGTTCATCGGCGAGATAGAATTCCCGGAACCACCCTGCCCGACAGCCGCCTATGGCGGCTGAAAGGGTTCAGAGCGCCGGAGCCTTCGTGCCCCACACTTCCATGAGACGCTGATCGCGCCCGCAGGCTTCACGCATGCTGGCATATTTCGAAGCGTTCTTCACATGGTAGTCCTGATAGTGGTCGTCGGCAGGCCAGAAGACCGTCAGTGGGCGGATTTCGGTGACCACATCCTGGCCCAGCGCGCGCTGCGCACCGGAAACGGTGGCAACGGCCGCATTCCGCTCGCTGCCCCCGGAAACGAAGATCGCGCTGCGGAATGGTTCGCCCTTGTCACAGAACTGGCCAGTATCGTCGGTGGGGTCGATGGTGCGCATGAAGTTGGCCGCCAGGGTTTCATAGGAAATCCGTGACGGGTCGTAGGTGACCTTGACCGCTTCGTAATGTCCGGTTTCGCCAGATTCAACCTGCTTACGGGTCGGGCGATCAGCGCTGCCGCCGGTATAGCCCACAACCGTCTCGATCACGCCGCTCATCTGGTCGAAATCAGCTTCGACACAAGCAAGGCATCCGCCGGCAAAAACAGCCGTTGCCACACGAATCGGGGCGTCTTCGGCCCGGCGATCGTCGATGCCCCCGCCTGACATGAACGCGATGCTCGAAGCGGCGAGCCCCGAAGCAACGGCAATAAGGACGGCGGGACGATTGGTAAGCACGCTGGACTGTTAACTCTTACTTTGCCGGCACCCGAAGGGGCACTTGTACACGGCAAATCCGAATTAGTTGCTACAGGCGGCACAAAAAAGGCATCAAATGCGTAATGATGTATTTTATCTCGCGGATGTGACCTGATGCACACAAGGCAGTCAGGCAGGATCTTCAGTCAGCACACGGACCCGCACCCGGCTGGACCGTCCGGCCCCATCGACCGCCGTTACAAGATAAAAGCCCGGCTGATCCGGCCGCCAGACCGGCGCGCCGGCGTCATCGAGGGCCGCCGGCTGCCCATCAATGAACCAGCTGAGCGCGCCCGCGCCCCGGCCGGCGAGAACAAAAGGCCGCGGCGCGCGCCCGTCCACCGTGCCTGCCCAGAGTTCAGCGCCTTGGGGCGGAAAGAGAATTTCTGGCGGCCGGTCAGTTGAGAAGGCACGCAAGGCCCCTTTTGACGGGGTCAGCGGCGCAGCGCTGAGGCGCAGCTCGCTGTCGCCATCGTCGCGCAGATGATGCGCCGCCCGGTCAGCCATTTCGAAGAGGATGGGCAAAGCGATGTCGCGTCCTGTGACGCCGGTGCGCGGGGCGCCGTCTGCCCGGCCCACCCAGACGATGATCACATGCTGGCCGGAAACCGCCGCCGCCCAGGCATCGCGGTAGCCATAGGAGGTGCCGGTCTTGAAGGCGATCTGGGGCGCGTCCTGTGTCAGGCGGCCCGGCATACGGCCTTCCGGCGAAGGCGAGCCCTGCAGGATACGGAGAATTTCAGCCGCGCTGGCCTCCCCCATCAGGCGGCGGCCAGGATCGCCCAGGCTCGCGCGTTCTTCCTCTGCCCGCCAGACGAGCGGCTTGGCCACCCCGCCATCGCCAAGCGCCGCATAGAGCACCGCCAACTCACGCGCGGTGAGCCCGGCGCCGCCCAGGGCAATCGCCAGACCGGCCGCCTGCCCCCTGGCGCCGGAGACACGCGGCCGCGCGCCGGCAATCGCCAGCTGCGCCGAGAAACGTTCAGCGCCCACCCGGTCCAGCATCAGAACCGCCGGCACATTCAGCGAATGCTGCAGGGCGTCGGAAACCCGCACATCGCCATGGAACATCCGGTCGAAATTCTCAGGCTGGTATCCGGCGAAGCGGCTGGGCAGATCCTGAATGCGCGTATCCGCAGAGGCCGTGCCATCATCGAAGGCGAGCGCATAGATGAAGGGTTTGAGCGTCGAGCCGGGCGAGCGCGGACGGTTGGTGAGGTCGAGCCAACCTCCTGCCCGATCCCGCGAGGCCGATCCGACGAGGGCGCGCACCGCGCGCGTCGGCACGTGCACGACAATGGCGGATATCTGCACATCCGTCCCTTCAAGCTGCGCCCGCGTAAGCGCGATGCGTTCCAGCTCCGCCTGCAAGGCGGCGTCCAGGGTCGAGCGGACATCCTCGCGCGGGCCGCTGGCCAGCACAGCGTCCGCGCCATGCCAGGCACGGCCCGGGAAATCCAGGCGGCGGGCGGGGATGGCGCTCGCAGCGGCTTCCAGCGCGTCATTCTCGGAGAAGACACCATAGCGGGCAAGCTTCTCTGCCACCCAGTCGCGCGCACGGGCGGCAAATTCAGGCCGCCGGTCAGGCCGGCGCACTTCCGGAGATTGGGGAAGCGCGATCAGCAGTGCAATTTCGTCAGTAGACAGCCGGTCTGCCTCATGCCCGAAATAGCTCCAGCTGGCCGCACGCACGCCTTCCAGGTTCCCGCCATAGGGCGTGAGCGAGAGATAGAGCTCAAGGATCTCCCTTTTGGAGAGGCGGCGCTCAAGCTGGTTGGCCCGCCAGATCTCGATCAGCTTGGAGCCGGCATTGCGCGGGCGCGGCTCCAGCATCCGCGCGGTCTGCATGGTCAGGGTCGAGCCACCCGAGACGATCTGCCCGGCTGCGGCACTGTCAAACGCGGCGCGCAGCAGGCCCAGCCAGTCCGTGCCGTGATGATCCCAGAAGCGCTTGTCTTCAACGCGGATCAGCGCATCGACGAAATCCGGGTCGATCTGATCAAGGTCCACACCGAAGCGCCAGCGGCCATCCGGCGTCGGGAACGCCCTCAGCGGCTTGCCGGCCCGGTCGGTCACCAGCACGGAAACGCCCCCCGCCCTTTCAAGGGGCGGAGGGAAGATCACGTCAATCAGCAGGACGGCCGCAATCAGCGCGGCCAGCCCGGCAAGGAGGCGTTTCGGCACATGCTGGCCCAAACGGCCCTCCCTCCGGTCAGCGGCCGCCGGCTGCGCCTTGCGCGGCAAGCACGGTCACACGGCCGGGCGCCGAACGGGCGAAGACGTCGGGGCGGTACATATCCTCGGCCACAACACCGGGGATGGCAAAGCTGCCCGGGCTGACGGCGCGGACGACATAGGCAAGCGTCACCGGGTTCTCGGTCACATCGATCGCCGCCACGAAGCGGTCATCCTGGGACTGAGAGCTTTGCGGCCGGGCGATTTCGCCCAGGAAACCGAAGGCCCCGGCGCGCACACGGTCTTCTCCCGTCCGCCAGTCATACTCCACCAGCCGTCCATCGGCAGGGCGCAGGATCGCCTCGATCTCGAAGCCGGCCGGCAGCAGGTCTGCCACGATGACCGGGTTCACGCGGCGCTCCTCTGGCGTGATGGTCAGAGCCACAACGACACGCTCGCCCTGACGGATCTGGTCAAGCTGCATCTGCTCACCGCCCAGGCCATAGAAGCGCTTGTCGGCGCTGAGCTTGGACGAGGCGGCAGGCGGCGGCGCCGACGGGGCCCCGGTCACCAGCACGGTGCGGAAGAGAGGCGCATCACCGCCAAGGCGGAGGCTGACGCCGCTGCGGGCCTGGGCTTCAGTCAGGCTGTACTGGCGCTGATTGTCATTGCCCGTGCCGAGCCCTTCGGCCTTCACCTGAACATTGGCTTCGCCCTTGCCGAGGCTGTTCACGGCAAGGAGAAGATAGGCCTTCTCCTGCGTTGTCAGGCTGGGCGCATCAGGCACGTCCTTGCCGAGACGTTCGCCGAGACGGCCCACAACATCCGGGATCTGAGCTTCGCCGGCGAGGGCCACGATGGCGGCCAGATCGCGCAGAGGGGTCTGGTAATAATCGCCCGTATTGCGATAGCCGAGCTTCTGCTCCGCAGACTTGAACGCCGAGGCGGCGCGTGCCCGGTCGCCAAGATAGGCCAGGCCTGCCCCGATATGGGCGCGGGCCAGCGGGCTCTCGATATTGCTCAGTTCCCGGTCATGCAGGTAACGCAGGCGTGAGATGTCGGCCTCGCCGGCCTTGGCCAGCACATACAGCGCATAGGCCGAGGAGCGGTACATCATCTGCTGTACGCTGTCGTTGGAATAGCGGCTTTCATACACATCGGTGTCATAGCCATACACGCGCCAGGTATCCCCGGTGGCAACCGTGCGCAGCGCGCCATAGGCCCGCGTCAGGGCTTCTTCCGGCACGGCATAGCCTGCCTCCTTGGCGCGGAAGATGAAGTCCGTCGCATAGGCGCCGAGCCAGGGGCTGGCATAGCCGTCCCCTTCCCGCCAGAGACCGAACGCGCCGTCCGCCCCCTGACGGTTCAGCACGGTGTTCACCGCCGTCTGGATCTTGTCGCGCGGATTATCCCGCGCCTCCCTGGCGCCCATCGAGACGAGTTGTTCCGAATAGAGCAGCGGCACGGCGCGGCTGGTGATCTGCTCGGTGCATCCATAGGGATAGCGGTCGAGCGAGGCATAAAGCGTCGGCGCATCAATCGGCAGCGGCGAGAAGCCCACCGATATTTCCGCAGACCCTGGCACAAAGCCGGCCAGTGCCGCCTGGCTGATCGAGAAAGTCTCACCCGGCCGCATCAGCTGCGTGGTGGCCCGCGTTACCGGCAGATAGGGCGAGCGCGTCTGGATTTCATAGGTCCGGTCGGTCTTGTAATTATCCGGGCCGCTGACATTCAGGCTGAGGCTTGAAATGCCTTCACCCGAGGCCGAGACGCGCACCGGAATATCCGCGCGCTGACCTTTCTGCAGGGTGCGCATCAGGGCCGCCTCAGCCACGCTGATCTGGCCAGTGCCCGCAACCCGCGCATTGAACTGGCCGCTGGCAAGCTCAACGTTATCGATGCTCGCGGTGATGATCGCCTCATCCCCCGGCGCCAGGAAGCGCGGCATGACAAGATCGGCCGGCGCGCGGTCACGCACGGTCATCTTCTTGTCGGCAGACCCTACCCCGGCTTTCGACCAGGCCACCGCCATGATCCGCAGCTGGCCGTTGAACTCGGGGATATCAAGACGAATGCGCGCCTTGCCCGACCGGCCCACCTCGACGAGGCCGGAATAGAGTACGACCGACTTCACCGGAACGACTGAGAGCCCTTCTCCGCCAAGCTGGTCACCGCCGGAGCGGACCTCCGCCGGCATGCCGAGATTGGGATCAAGCAGGCGGCCGTAATCGTCATAGAGCTCCACGCCGAGCGCCTTGCGGCCAAAATAATGGGCCACCGGATCGGGCGATTTGAACTTGGTGAGCTGCAGGATGCCTTCGTCCACGGCGGCCACGGTGAGGAAGACCGGTTCGCGCGGCCCGCCCTTGATGTCGATCTCCACCATCTGCTCCGCGCGCGGGCGGGCGAGATCGGGCGAATTGATCGTCAGGGCAAAGGTGCGGGCGGCCATATCCACCGGCACATGAGCAATGCCCACCGCGCGGCGCGGCTTTGCCCGCAGAACCGGATCGCGGCCCGAATAGACCGTCACCATGACATAGGCGCCTTCGCCCCATTCTTCCGTAACCGGAAGGGTGATACGGGTGCCCGACGCGCTGACGGCCAGGTTCTGAACTGACAGCACACGGTCTGTAGCGACGACGACCTGCGCCTGGCCGTCATATGGCGGCAGGATCGTCAGCTCGGCATTCTGGCCCACTTTTGGGGTTTTCTCAGCGGCGACGACCTTCACGCGGTCTGGCGCTTCGGTGCCATCCGCGCTCGCCCAGCCGCCCCAGCCGACATAGAAGCTGGTGGAAGCGCCAACCGACGCATTGGGGCCCAGGCCTTCGACGACGAGTTCATGGCTGCCCCAGTCGAGCGCGGGCACCTTGATCTCGGCAGTTCCCCCGGCAGGCGTGTTGACGACGCCCTCATTGACCTTGGTGACCGTGCGCGAGCGGCGCCAGTTCCAGCTGTCGCCTTCCCGGTACCAGTCATAATGGAAGTCCACCTGCAGCACTTTCCAGCTGAGCCGCTGGGCCGAGGCTTCGCCATCGGCGTTGACGGCGACGACTTCGAACGTCGCTTCGCCGCCTTCCTGCACGGAGCTGTCAAAGCCCGGCTTGAGGCCGACATAGAGGTTTTCCGGCCGGTAGGGCACGCGGACGCTTTCGGATACGGCGCGGCCACCGGGCTCCAGCACGCTGACAACCGTGTTGAGGCGCAGCGGAATACCGGAATTGGAACCAGCCGTGCCGGGTGAGAGCCGCACCAGCGCCTTGCCCGCGCCATCGGTGGTCACATCGTCAAATTCCAGGATCTGCTGCTCGAAGGTCTGGTCATGGCGGCCATAGGTAAAGCCTTCAAACGCCTTGAAGGGTTTGGGGTCGGGCTCCATCCGCGCTTCGGTTTTCACCGTCAGGCCAGCGCCGGGCGCGCCATAGAGGAAGCGGGCGGCAATATCGACAGGGCGCGTGGCGCCCGCCTTCATTGGCTTTTCCTGATCGGCAGTCACATCCACCGCAATGCGCTGAGGCACGAAGTCCTCGACCGCAAAACGCATTTCGCCGGCAGGGGCAGACAGCCCGTCAATCTCGATGCTGGCGCGCCATTCGCCGCGCGAGGCCCCGCGCGGAACTGCGAAGCTCTGGGTCACTGCGCCGGATTTGGGATCGGTGAACCGGGTCTTGGAGGCGACGAGCCCGTTCGGACGATAGATCACCAGATGGCCATTGCGGCCTGTAACCTGGCGGCCGGCCCGGTCGCGCAGCATGGCGGTCAGCTCGACCGTTTCGCCGGGGCGGTAGATGCCGCGGTCGGAATAGACATAGGCGTCCACCGGGCCGGGCGTGCGGCGCCCGCCGACGGTATATTCGGAGAGATCCACCGGAGAACGGTTGAGATCAAGCGCGGCGAGCTCGCCCTTGGCATTGGTGGCAACGACCAGCCGGGGCGCCATTGTGCCCTTGCCGCTCATCAGCGGCTTGTCGAAGGAGACGCGGCCCGCGGCATCGGGCTTCTTCTCGGCCAGAACCGTGTTGTTGGACGCGATCAGCTGGACGGTGGCATCGCTGACCGTCTTGCCATCCTTCAGGGAGCGGAGGGTTACGTCGAGCCCCTGCTCTCCATAATAGGCCGTCAGCGCCAGATCGGTCAGCAGGATCCAGCGGCCGGAAGCGGCGGGCGGGCCTTCGGAATCGGTGATCTTGGCAGCATCTTCAACGCGGACGAAATACGCGCCGGGCTTCATCGGGCCGACAACATCCTGCAGCGGAAACACCGTGATGACAGGCGCGTTCTGGACATTGGCCACGTCCATCTTGCCGGAGAAGATCTCCTCGCCGACATCTTCAGGCGAATCTTCCCCCCAAAGCCAGGACCATTGACCCTGCCGGGTCGTCTGCCCTTCGCCGACATTCTTGAACACGATGGCGCGGTCGTTGACGCGGGTGACGGTGACTTTCACCTCATCGACATTGACAGTTTCCACCGGCAAGCCATCGGCATTCTCCCGCGGCAGGATGACGCCCGTGCCCTTGAAACCGACGAAAGCGGGGCGGTCTGCAAAGTCGATGGGGACGGTTTCGCCGCGTTTCAGGGTACGGCCATCTGCGGCGGGGAGACCGGCGAGGATGGTGGCGGTGCGGCTGGTGCCGAAGGCGAGCCCGCCGACGCAAAGCTCGCGGCCTTCCACGGTGAGGGCGGCGCGGAAGGAGGGGCGGAATTCGACATAGGGAGAATAGTCGGTCTGCGGATCAAGGGCGGCCGAAAACACAAAACAGGCAAGAGGTTGCTCGGTCGAAGTGTCGATCCGGTAGCGGAAATAGGAGAAGTCCTGCGTCTCGGCTTCACGGGCCTTGCGGCGGGCTTCTTCGCGTTTGCGGGCGGCAACCTGGTCAGACGGAGAGCGTTCGACCAGCACGGTGGCATCAGCATCCTCATCCGCCGTCTTGCCGGTCTGCGAGCCGCCACATGCGGCGAGACCTGCCAAAAACAGAGAAAAAACAAACGTCTTGAGACCCTTCAGAGTCCCGCGAGCCTGCAATGCCATGATATACGTCCTCCGAAGTCCGCCCACCTCACCTTACACCCGATAAGGTCGGCGCCAACAGGGCGCGAATGCGGCTAAGGCGCGAAAATCAGGGAAATATTTTGTCGGACTCTGCGGCCAGAATCGCGGCGAGGCCCTCCCGGTACGTCGGATAGGCCGGGCGCCACCCCAGGGCGGCCTTCGCCCGCGCATTGGAGACCCGCTTGCACTCGGCATAGAAGCTTGCCGCCATGGGGGACAAGTCAGCGTCCTCAAACGCAATTTCCGGCGGCGGCGCAATGCCAAGTAATTCCGCCGCATAGGTGATCACATCCTGCGGCGGGGCGGGCAGCTCGTCACAGAGATGAAAAACCCCCGTGACGTCAGGGCGAAGCATCAGCGCCTCCAGACCCGAAGCGATGTCATCGACATGCACGCGGGAAAACACCTGCCCTTCCTTGACAATGCGCCGGGCGGTGCCGTCGCGCAGCCGGTCGAAGGCAGACCGGCCGGGTCCGTAGATACCCGGCAGGCGGACAAGGCGGGCCTTACCCCCCGTCAGCGCCTGCCATTGTCCCTCAGCTTTCACCCGCGCCGCGCCCCTAGGCGAGGCCGGCGAAACCGGGCTCCACTCGGTCACCCAGCCGCCTTTCATGTCCCCATAGACGCCCGTTGTGGACAGGTAGGTGACACTTTCGGACAAATCCGGACAGCTTGCGGCAGCCTGCGCCGCCGGGCAGCCCTCCTTGCCCGGCGGCAGCGTGACCAGCCAGTGCGCGCCCGGCGGCAGGTCCAGCGGACCCTCCCCCGGCCAGACCTGCGCCGCGATGCCCCGCGCCCGGAGCGCGGCGGCCTTGGCCTCGCTGCGGACGGTTCCGGCAACCTGCCAGCCTGCTGCCATCAGGCGGTTGGCCAACTGCTGGGCAGAGTAGCCAAATCCGAAAACAAACAGCAGAGATGGCTGAGATGTCATTTGCCAAGGGTGCTCCGATTGCGCCTAAGAACAATGAGATAGAGGCTTTGGAGTGTCCTGCCCATGTCGCTGATTGCCATGGCCGCCGGTGCGGCGCTTTTCCTGCAGCAGAATGCCAGCGCCGAGTTTGCCGCTGCTGAAGCCAGACGGCTGGAAGCCTGCGTTGCCAAGATCGAGCAGGCACCGGACGAGGCTTATGAGGATGGCCTGGCCTGGACCTTCGAGGGTAACCGCCCCGGCGCACGCCAGTGCACCGCCCTCGCCCTGATCGCCCTTGGCAGCGTGGAAGAAGGCGCCGTGCGGCTGGAGAACCTCTCGATGTCGAGCGATGGCGGCACGATGGAACAGCGCGCGATCTATCTTTCGCAGGCGGGCAATGCCTGGCTGCAGATCGGCGCGGCAGAGGCGGCGGCCGTTTCCTTCTCCGAAGCGCTGAAACTGGCACCAGGCGAGAATGACCTGCTGCTCGACCGGGCAACGGCCTATATGCTGATCGACAAATGGGATGAGGCGCTGGTGGATCTCAACACCGCCATTGCTAACGAACCCGGCGACGCGATTGCCTACCAGATGCGCGCCGAAGTTCACCTCAACAAGGACGCCCTCGACCTCGCCCTGAAGGACGTGGAAACCTCCATGGCCGCCGACCCGAAGAATATCGACACCCTGCTGGTGCGCGGCCGCGTGCGCGAAGCGATGCGGATCAAGGCGGGGAATTGAGCCCGCGCGCCTGAAGGCGGACGGGGGCGGACAAGGCGGGTAGCTGTCCGCGGATTGTTTGGACCGGACGGTCCTGTCCCCCCGCCTCACCACCTGCGTCACACCCGATGCGGCAGGCCGGCATCAAACCGCCGGATAGCGTTTTTCCAGCATGGCGAAGACAGCGCGCAGGCCGCAGGCGGCGCCGCCATCGGGGCGGCCATACTTTGCCTTGCGCCAGGCCCAGATATCAAAATGCGCCCAGCTTTTGGCCGAAACGAACTGTTTGAGGAAAACCGCCGCCGTGATCGAGCCGGCCATCCCTGCCCCGCCGGAGTTTACAAGATCTGCCACCGGGCTTTGCAGATAGGCGAGATAAGGATCCCAGAGCGGCATGCGCCAGACCGGATCCCCGGTCTCTTCCGAGGCCCCCAGAATGTCTGCGGCGAGCTGCTCGTCATCTGTATAAAGAGGGGCAAGGTCTGGCCCCAGCGCCACGCGGGCAGCGCCGGTGAGGGTGGCAAAGTCGATGAGCAGGTCTGGCTGGTCCTCGCTGGCGCGGGCGAGCGCGTCGCCCAGCACAAGGCGGCCTTCAGCGTCTGTATTGTCGATCTCGACGGTGAGGCCCTTGCGGCTCTGCAGGATGTCTCCAGGCCGGAAGGCGTCGCCCGCGATGGCGTTCTCCGCCGCCGAGACGAAGAGGCGCAGATGGACAGGCAGGCGCGCTTCCATCACCAGCTGGGCGAGCGCGATGGCATGGGCGGCCCCGCCCATATCCTTCTTCATGATGCGCATGCCGTCGCCGGTCTTGATATTGAGGCCACCGGTATCAAACGTGATGCCTTTGCCGCAGAGCGAGACTTTCGGGGCGCCGGGCGTACCCCATTCCAGCATCAGGAAGCGCGGGGCCTTTGCCGCCGCGCGGCCGACGGCATGGACCATCGGGTAGTTTTCCTCGATCAGGGCCTCGCCCACCACGGCAGCGACGCGGGCGCCATGCCGCTCGCCCAGAGCCGCCATGCGAAGGTGTATCTGTTCAGGGCCCATATCGGCGGCCGGCGTGTTCACAAGGTCACGCAGGGCGGCGATGGCGTCGGCCTCCTGCGACAGGCGGGCGGCATTCTCGCTGGCCGGGATGAAAAGGCGCGGCGGGGCGGCCTTCTCGGTCTTGTAGCCATCGAAACGGTACGCCCCGTCCGCCCAGCCGGCTGCGAGGCTGGCGAAGGGATAGCCCCCCGCAAAGGCGATTTCATAGTCACCTGCCGGCAGCTTTGCCGAGAGGGCCGCAGCGGCAAGCTGGTCCCGCCCGGCGCCGAGGCCATGGAGGACATGCGCCGTGCGCCCGTCCGGACCGGGCACAAGCACGGTCTGCCCTGCCCCGCCGGTAAAGCCCTGCGCCCCGGCAATCGCCCGCGCATTGGGGAACGGATCGTTCTCCAGAGCGCCGAACTGGCTGGCCGTATAGAGCCAGACCTGGACGGGAGCGGTTGCTTCGGTGGTGAAGGATTTATGCATTTCGGCGCCTTTCCGGGCTTCTCGGTGGTTAATGGCTGGGGCTGCGGCGTTAACCGAAACTTGACCCAGGCGGGGGCAATGTCTGCCTGACCTTCAGGGATACATACACGGAGCCTGCTGATGTCCAGTGCCAAAACGCCCC
Organism: Hyphomonas sp. NPDC076881; assembly: GCF_050269995.1. Classification (NCBI taxonomy): domain Bacteria; kingdom Pseudomonadati; phylum Pseudomonadota; class Alphaproteobacteria; order Hyphomonadales; family Hyphomonadaceae; genus Hyphomonas; species Hyphomonas sp. NPDC076881. The sequence goes on from NZ_JBNNJJ010000015.1 coordinate 87,716, forward strand.
TTCTTGGCTTTGCGCTCGCGCTGGCGGCGCTGAGCAGCGCCTGCGCGTCCACCGGGCAGAGCCAGGAAGAGAAGGCGTTGGCGCAGGCCATGGAGGCTGCGCTGGCCCCGGCCTCACCGGAGGAACGCGAGGCGGCCAACCGGGCAGATCCCCTCACCCGCGCGAATTTCTGGGGCAAGGAATACCAGAAAGACCCGCAGAGCGTGGAGAACGCCCTGCAATTTGCCGATGCCCTGCGCGCCATCGGCAGCCAGGAGCGGGCAAAGGATGTGGTGAACAAGACGCTGATCCTCCATCCGGGCAATGCTGACCTGATGATGGTGAACGGGCGCATCCTGATGTCGGAGGGTAATTACGAAGCCGCCCGGGCAAGCTTTGAGCAGGTGACGCGCGCCGCGCCCGACCGTGCCGATGGCTGGGCGGCGCTAGGCACGGCGTTTGACCAGATGGAAATGCACCGGCAGGCGCAGATGAACTATCAGCGCGCCCTGACCCTTGAGCCTGACCGGGTGACGACGCTGACCAATTACGGGCTTTCGCTGCTGCTGTCGGGTGATCTGGCAGGCGCAGAGGCACAGCTGCGCACGGCCGCCGCCCAGCCGGGCGCGGGGGCTCGTGTGACGGAAAACCTGGCCCTCGTGATCGGCCTGCAGGGGCGGTTTGACGAGATGAAGGAAGTCAGCGCCCAGAACGCCCCGGACAAGGTGGCCGAGCAGAATGCCGCCCTGCTGCGCGGGCTGGTACAGCCGGCACGCACCTATGACGCGCTGATCGGCGGCGGCAACACCTCCACCTCCGCCACGCCGGGCACCAAGCGCCAGCTGCGCGGCACGCTGAACCAGTAATCCGCCTACAGACTAGTTCGGGAGGTCGAAACGGATGCCCTGCGCCAGCGGCAGGGCGCGGGAATAGTTGATGGTATTGGTGGCGCGCCGCATATAGCCCTTCCAGGCATCCGAGCCGGATTCGCGCCCGCCGCCGGTTTCCTTCTCGCCGCCGAAGGCCCCGCCGATCTCGGCGCCGGATGTGCCGATATTCACATTGGCAATACCGCAGTCAGAGCCTGCCGCCGAGAGGAAGGTTTCGGCTTCGCGCAGATCTGTTGTGAAAATGGCCGAGGAGAGGCCCGCGCCGGTCGCATTGTTGAGGGCGATGGCTTCAGCAAGATCCGTATAGGGCAGAACATAGAGGATCGGCACGAAGGTTTCACGCAGCATGGGCCCAGCCTGACAGGGCATTTCTACGAGGGCCGGCCGGACATAGACGCCGGGACCAGGAAGACGCTCACCGCCCATGACAATGGCGCCGAGGGCCCGGGCTTCTTCGAGCGCCGTCTGCATCGCGGCTGCTGCGGCCTGATCGATCAGTGGGCCGAGCAACACCCCTTCCCCGCGCGGATCGCCCACCCTTGCCGAGGCAAAGGCAGTCTGCAGGCGTGTCATCAGCACCTCCTTTGCAGCATGATGCACGAAGAGGCGGCGCATGGTGGTGCAGCGCTGGCCGGCAGTGCCGAGGGCGGAGAAGGCAATCGCACGGACTGCAAGGTCCATATCCGCAGACGGACAAACGATGCCGGCATTGTTACCACCCAGTTCCAGGATAGCCTTGCCGAAACGGGCGGCGACGACGGGCGCCACGGCGCGGCCCATACGGGTGGACCCGGTGGCCGAAAGGACGGCCACGCGCTCGTCCGCAGCCAGACGGGCGCCCGTCTCCGCTCCCCCGATCAGGCAGGCGAGGAGGCCATCTGGCACACAGCCGAACTTCTTCGCGGCGCGGGCGGCCACGGCGCTGACGGCGAGCGCGGTGAGCGGAGTTTTCTCGGACGGCTTCCAGATCACGGGGGTGCCGCAGATAAGGGCGAGCGCAGCATTCCAGGCCCAGACGGCGACGGGAAAGTTGAAGGCGGTGATGACGGCGGTGATGCCAGCGGGATGCCAGGTTTCCATCATCCGGTGGCCAGGGCGTTCGGACGCGATGGTGAGCCCATGCAGCTGCCGGGAGAGGCCGGTGGCGAAATCGCAGATGTCGATCATCTCCTGCACTTCACCGGCCGCTTCGGCAGGGATCTTGCCCGCCTCCAGCGTGACGAGGGCAGCCAGGTCATCCTTGGCGGCGCGCAGTTCTTCCCCTAACAGGCGAACAAGCTCCCCTCGCCGGGGGGCGGGCACGTCGCGCCACGCGACAAAGGCATTGGCCGCTGCGCTGACAGCCGATTCATGGTCCCGGCATGTGGCCACAGGAAGATATCCGAGCACGGAGCCATCAAGGGGCGAGTGGCAGGGAATGGCGCCGCGGGCGGCGGGCATGGGTACGCCCAGGCGGGCGAGGCTGGCGGCAGCAAGATCAACTGGGGTCATATCAGCGGTCTAGCCGCCCGCTGCGGCGGGGGAAAGCCCTCAGGCCATATCGCTGGAGGGGGCAACCTGGGTAACCTGCGGGGCCGCCTCGTTGTCCTTCTGCATCGCATTGTACTTGATATAGGCCGGGCCAAGCACGACCAGAAACAGCACGGGCAGGAAGAAGAGGATCATCGGCACGGTCAGCTTTGCAGGAAGCGCGGCAGCTTTCTTTTCGGCTTCCGACATCCGCATTTCGCGGTTTTCCTTGGCCATCAGGCGCAGCGCGTCGCCCAGCGGCGTGCCGTAGCGCTCCGCCTGGCCAAGTGCCATACAGACGGCCTTGACGCCCTCATGCCCGGTCCGCAGGGCAAGGTTTTCATAGGCTTGGCGGCGGTCTGGCAGGTAGGAAAGCTCAGCCACCGTGATGCCGAACTCCTCGGCAAGTTCGGGCGAGGCCGAGCCGATTTCCTGGCTGACCTTGTTGAAGCCCATCTCGATCGACATACCGGCCTCAACGCAGATCAGCAGCATGTCGAGCGCGTCCGGAAAGGCGCGCATGATCGACTTCTGACGTTTCTGGGCAAGGTTTGAGATATAGAGGTTCGGCGCATAGAAGCCGGCGGCGGCGCCGAAGATGACCGAGCCATATTTCATGAACAGGCTGAGGCCAAAATCATTGACGAAGAAGATGTAGAAGAAAGTCAGCCCTGCCCCGGCGAAGGGCATGGCCATCCGCGCGAAATAGAAGGCCGAGATCGGCCCCGGACCCCGCAGGCCGGCCTGGTTCATCAGCTTGACAACGTTGGGATCTTCCAGCGCCTGGGCGAGGTTGAGCTTGGAGGAAATCGACCCGACAACGCTGTCGTCCTTCCGGCGCAGTCCCTTTTTCTCCAGCGCCGCGCGGCTCTGCTTGCGGAGTTTCTCGCGCTGGCTGGCCACGGCCTTGAGGCGGGTTTCCAGCTTGTTGCCCTGCAGATAGGGCAGGAAAATCGTCACGAAGGTGCCGAACACGGCCGCCGCCACCAGCCATGCGGCCAGCGTCTGGGGCTTAGTGAAGGAGAGAAGAAGCTCATACATCCTGCGCCGCGCCTCACATGTCGAAGTTGATCATGTTGCGCATGACCGTGATGCCCGTGCCCATCATCCCGGCGGCCATCACGAGGATGACGTGCCCTGTCTCTGTACGGAAGAGTTCCATGATGTAATCGGGCGTGGTGAGGAAAACCATGATGCCAACGGCAAAAGGAAGGCAGCCGATGATCATCGCAGACGCCTTGGCCTCCGAGGAGAGGGCCTTCACCTTCTCGCGCATCATCTTCCGGGAGCGGATGACAGTGGAGAGGTTGTGCAAAGCCTCGGAGAGGTTACCCCCTGCTTTCGACTGGATCATCAGCACGATGGCGAAAAAGTTGATCTCCTGCAGCGGCATGCGCTTGTAAAGCGCGGCCAGCGAGCGGTCGAGGCCCGCGCCCATCGCCAGGTTGTCGGCGAAGGTCATGAATTCCTTGCGCAGTGGCTCAGGGCTTTCCTTTGCAATGACGCGAATACACTCGTTCAGCGGCAGGCCGGACCGTACGCCGCGCACGATGATGTCCAGCGCATCGGCAAACTGGTTCACCATCTTGGTGTGGCGCCCCTTGATGAGGAAATTCAGGATAAATTGCGGGACGCCCAGCGTGCCGCCAAAGAAGGCCGCCGCCACCAGAACGGGCCGGCTTTTCAGGGAAATGCCGTTGATGACCAGACCATCGGCGCCGGAAATATAGACCACCGCGGCACACACCAGTCCGCACACAGCCGAAAGCATCCAGAACATCGGCACGGGTATCTCAAGGCCCGCCTGGGTGAGCTTGGACCCTATATTCCGCATGGGATCATTCCGGCGGCGCTCTTTGTCCTGCTTGCGCAACCCTTCGAGCATTTCCTGGGTCTTGGCGCGGCGGCGGGCGTTTTCATCGGCAACCTTGCCGCCCTTCCCCTGCCCGCCTCCCCGGCCGGCGCTGATCGCCCTGGCACGCTTGCGAGCCGCATCGTCATTGTTGCCGGTGAGCACCAGGCCGAGGCCGACAATCGCCAGGAAGGCGAGCGCCGCGACCATATAGGGAACCATTGAACCAGCCATCAGCCGCCATTGACCTCATCAAGAGCAGCGGCGAGTTCGCGCTCAAGGTTATAGTAGGAGGCCCGCTCCCAGAAGCGCGGCCGGCCGATACCCATGCCCCGGTGACGGCCGATGATCTTGCCATTCTCGTCTTCGCCGTCGATTTCGTATTTGAGAATATCCTGGAGAACGATGGTGTCACCCTCAAGGCCGAGCACCTCGGTGATGCACATGATGCGGCGGGAGCCATCGCGCAGACGCGACGCCTGGACGACCACATCAATCGAGCCGACAATCATTTCACGGATGGTTTTTGCCGGCAGGGAGAAACCGCCCATGGTGATCATGGATTCCACACGGCTGAGCGCTTCGCGCGGGCTGTTTGCGTGCAGCGTGCCCATCGAACCGTCATGGCCGGTGTTCATGGCCTGCAAAAGATCGAACGCTTCAGGGCCGCGCACCTCGCCCACGATGATCCGTTCCGGGCGCATACGCAGACAGTTCTTGACGAGTTCGCGCATGGTGATCTCGCCCGACCCCTCGATGTTCGGCGGGCGGGTTTCCAGGCGCACCACATGGGGCTGCTGGAGCTGAAGTTCGGCGGAGTCTTCGCAGGTGATGACGCGCTCGCCCGGCTCGATGAAGCCGGTAAGACAGTTGAGCAGCGTCGTCTTGCCTGAGCCCGTGCCGCCGGAGATCAGCACATTGCAGCGGCTGTGGCCGATGATGCGCAGGATTTCGGCGCCGGCCTCGCTGATCGATCCGAACCGGACGAGATCGGAGAGCTTCAGCTTGTCCTTCTTGAACTTACGAATGGTGAGCGTGGGCCCATCAATGGCCAGCGGCGGAGCAATCACGTTGACGCGCGAACCGTCAAGCAGGCGCGCGTCGCAGATCGGCGAGCTTTCATCCACGCGCCGGCCAACCTGGCTGACGATCCGCTGGCAGATGTTCATCAGCTGGGCGTTGTCGCGAAAACGGATATTGGTCCGCTCAATCTTGCCGTTGACCTCGATATAGGTCGTGTCGGCGCCGTTGACCATGATATCGGCAATGTCATCCCGTGCCAGCAGCGGCTCAAGCGGGCCATAGCCAAGCACGTCGTTACAGATATCGTCGAGCAGGTATTCCTGCTCGGAGATCGACATCACGACATTCTTGATGCTGATGATCTCGACCACGATGTCGCGGATTTCTTCGCGCGCGCTTTCGGTGTCCAGCTGAGCGAGCTGGGAGAGGTCGATCGTGTCGATCAGAGCGTTGAAGATGGTGGTCTTGGTGGCGTAATACTGATCGGAATGCTGGTTGACCTTGCGGACGGGCTCTGGCTTGACCTCCGGGGTCTTGAGCTTTGCGGCCGCAGCGGGCGCAGGCTCGGCCGCGCGCGGCTTGACCGGCGCAGCCGTCGCGGCTGGCGCGGGGGCAGCCGGCTTCGGCGCCGCCGCAGGCGCCGGCGAAGGCAGCGTTGCGGAAGATGTAACCGAGCGTTTGCCAAAAGCCATGATCTATCCCGTTTTCTTAAACGTCCTACTTACCCAGCAGTTTCTTGAGGAATGATTTCTCCACCCGCTGGATTGCCCGCCCGCTCAGGGCCGCGGCCAACTGATCGATGGCCATGGCGGGGCGCGAGGCCGGGCCGGTTTCGGAAATCATCTGGCCGTTATTGGCCGCCGTGCCGAACACTTCAGGGTCGAAGGGCACAATGATCTCGGGCTCCACGCCGATGGCGGCGGCGAAATCCTTCACTGGAATCTCCGGCCGCTTGGGCACGCCGCACATGTTCAGCACCAGCCGCGGCGGGTTGTCGTTAACCCGGTGGCCCTTGAGCTGGTCAATCAGGTTCTTGCCATTGCGCAGCGAGGCAAGGTCTGGCTGGCAGACCACGATCACCTCGTCAGACTGGATCAGCGTGGTGCGCAGCCACTGGTTCCACACATGCGGCAGATCCAGCACCATGAAAGGCACGTTCCGCCGCACGCCCTGAATGACGGTCGTGTACGCATCATCCGGAATGTCGATGATCTGGTTGATATGGGCCGGCGCGGTGAACAGGGAGAGGCGCTCTGTGGCGCGCGCCAGCAGGCGTTCGATCACCGCGTCATCGGCCCGCTCTGGCGCCAGCAGGGCGTCGGCAATCGTCTGGGGCGTTTCCTGGTTGAAGTCGAGCGCGGTGGTTCCGAAGGAGAGGTCGAGATCGACCAGCGTGGTGTTGACCTTGATATTCTCCGCCAGCGACCAGGCGAGGTTATGGGCAATGGTGGAGGCCCCCACCCCGCCCTTTGCGCCGACTACGGATATCTGGCGGCCAACAAAGGGCGCGTCCGGATCCGTGAACAGGCTGGAGATGGCCCGGATGATCTGCAGCGGCTGGAACGGCGGAACAAGGTATTCCGATACGCCCCGCGCCATCAGCTGGCGGTAGAGCATGATGTCGTTGACCGATCCGATGACCACAACCTTCACTTGCTCGTCGCAATGCTCGGCAAGCGCGTCGACCTCGGCGATCACTCTCTCGGCGACAGAGCCAGACTCGATGAGAATGAGGTTGGGGGTCGGGTTTCCTTGCAGATAATGGATCGCAGACGGAATACCGCCCGGCAGGCACTCGACCGTGGCCCGGCCCATGCGCCGGTCCTGCGCGCAGAGTTCCATCAGCAGGCGGGTCTCCTCGCGCTCATAGAACAGCTTGATCGAAATGGCCGGCAACAGCGCGTCGCCGCCTTCGTCCCCGGACGAGAAGACGGGCATATTGTAATTGGCCGGGCGGGCCGTGAAATCCACCACCGGCTGCACGGGCGCAGCTGCCGCAGGCGCTTCCCCAAAGATTGCCGCCGTCGCCTTGCCTATCGGTGTCGATGGCCCCTCTTCGCCGAAGACATCTTCGAACTCAGGGTCGATGTCGTCTTCGAACATCGGATTGTCTTTACCCATCTTCTTCGTACTCCCCGAGGCTTGCGCCTAGACGTTACTGGACTGCCGACGAAACAGCACCGGACTCCTGGCTCGACCGTTCGGACGCCGTGGCCTCCCCGGCACGGAACTTCTCCAGAATAACCTCGCGGCGGGACAGATCGGACGGATCCAGCGCGCGCTTTCCGAGAAGATCGCCCGGATCAACAATCATAGCGGCCAGATTGGTGCGGACCGAACAGCCCAGTGTGGACATCTGGTTGTTGGAATCGATATTGCTGAAATCCACCGTCGATTTGGGCGGGCAATAGGGCGCAATCGCCTCATAGCTCTGATAGGCCAGGATCATCGGCTCACTGACGGGTGAGCCCGCACCATGGGCGCGGCCTGTCATTTCCTCATACTCGATCCCGAGATCCCATGCGATGGCGCGGGCCTCTGCCACTGCCGCAACCGCGAGCTGTGGATTGGCCGAGGCCTGGGGCATCGACAGCACCAGCGGGCCATGGCCACGCTTTACATAGCCTGCCAGGAATTCGCGGATGCGCGCCCGGTCACTGCTGGAAAGCTCGCTGGATTGCGCATCGATGGCAACTTCCAGAAACTCCGTGCGCTTCTCCACCTGGATCGGATTGAGATCGAGCGGCGAGGTCTCGAGATAGGCCGCCGGCACGGCAGTCGGCGCGACACTGGCGCAGGCCGATATGGCCGCAGCGCCCGCGCCGAGGGCGATGAGAGCTGGTAGCGAACGGATATGACGGGTCATGGTCTGTCTTGCCCTACTCTTCCATAAAGCCCACAGGGGCACGATAGTCGTCAGCCTTGATGGGCGCGCCATCCCGGCCATAGGTTTCATTCAGCTTGCCGAAGAAAATGGTCTTGGCGTCCGAGGCGTTGGCGTAGCCGTCGGCTGGCGATTTCATCTTCGCCTTGCTGGCCGGGCCAACGAGATAGGGCGTCACCATCACCACCAGTTCGGTTTCCTCCGAAAGGAAATCCCGCGACTGGAACAGGGCGCCCAGAATTGGAAGCTTCTTGAGGCCGGGCAACTGGTCAATGGTCTGGCGGTCCTTCACCGAAATGAGGCCCGCCATCATCATCGAGCCGCCCGAAGGAAGTTCGACTACGGACTCTGCGCGCCGCACCGAAAGGGCCGGCAGGGTGGCGCCCTGAATGATGGTGGTGTTGCCATCGGCGTCGGTATAGGTCTGCGCCGCGCCCTGGAAGGCGCCCTGCGAGGTGAGCTCGGATACTTCGGTTGACACTTTCAGCGAGATGCGCCCTTCGGAGAGCACCACCGGCGTAAAGGCAAGGCCCACCCCGTAAGGTTTGAACTCCACCGTGATCTGGCCGTTCTGGTTCTGGCCGACCGGCACGGGAAACTCGCCGCCTGCGAGGAATTTCGCGCTCTCCCCCGACATCGCCACAATGTTGGGCTCTGCCAGTGTACGGACAATGCCGATACGCTCCATCGCATCGATCGCTGCCCCGACAGAAGACTGAAGGCGGCCGTTATTGTAGTTGGTATAGCCCGTTTCCATGGACAGCCCGCCCAGAGCCTGACCCTGAACGTTGAAGCCACTGGACGTACTTCCCGAGAAGGAGTTGGTAAAGGGGCTGTCGGGCTGAAGCATCTCGACGGCTGTGAACCGCGCCGATAACCCCGGAGGCTGTTTGGTTGGAGTCATGCAGCGATAGCGTTTTCCTTCAGGGCTGCAAAGTAGTTGGCCTCGGCTTCT